>NZ_CP121471.1:0-367500 GCF_033954835.1 Thiorhodovibrio frisius | reverse complement strand
GGCGCCAATACTGCCGGTGCCATTTCGCCAGACAAGGCGGCAGAACTGGCGGCCGAGGCTGGCGTGCGTATTTACACTATTGGCATCGGCGCCGATCCGCGCGGCCCCTTCGGCATGTCGCTCGGGCGCAATCCGCTTGATGAACGCACCCTCAAGGCCATCGCCAAGCAGACCGGCGGGCGCTACTTCCGCGCCCGCGACCTGCGCGAGTTGCAGTCCATTTACGCCCTGCTCGATGAATTGGAACCGGTCGATACCGAGGAGGAGGGCTTCCGTCCGGTCATAGAGCTATTCGCCTGGCCGCTGGGGATGGCGCTTATCTTAAGCGCGCTCGCCGCTGCCGCGCGGCTTGTGGGAGCGAACATTTTTGCCCATGAATCTTGAAATCATCGCCGCAAACTAACCGCGTAGCTGGTCAATGCAATCGGGGCGAATGAATCCGCCCCAATCATTGAACATCTCAAGCAACAACGAAAATCGCGAGCAACAACGGCGATTGACCACCAAAACCCGATGATGGCAACACAGACATGCTAAGCGACTTTCATTTTTTACATCCCTGGTGGCTACTTGCTTTACTGCCACTGGTGCCAATTCTCTGGCTTGGCGCAACCAACCAGGGCAACGCCAGCAGTGCCTGGCGGCGAGTGATTGACGCCCGCCTGTTGCCAGTTCTGACTCTTCAGCCCGCAAAGATCGATCCGCTGGCCGCGCGCCTGCCGCTCATGCTGCTCGCGCTCGGCTGGTTGGTTGCCGTGTTGGCACTGGCCAATCCGACCTTCGAGCGCAAGCCGGTGCCAACTTACAGCGGCGGTCGGGATCGCGTGGTGGTGCTAGACCTGTCCCGCTCTATGGAGGCCGCTGACCTGACACCCAGCCGTCTGGCGCGCGCGCGTTACAAGGTGGCCGATATTCTCGCCCGGGTGCGCGACGGGCGCGTGGGGCTGATCGCCTTCGCCGGCGATGCCTTTACGGTGGCGCCTCTCACCCAAGACAGTGACACCATCCTGGCCATGCTCGAGGCCCTGCAACCCGATATCATGCCGGTACCCGGCAGCCGCCCCGATCTGGCCCTGGAGCGCGCCGACGCCCTGCTCGAACAAGCGGGCGCGACCAGCGGCGAGGTGGTACTGATCACCGACGACGCCGGTGATGAACGCGCCCGCGCCGCCACCGAGGCACTGAAAGCCCAGGGCCACCGGCTGGCAGTGATCGGCGTTGGCACTGCCGAGGGCGCGCCCGTGCCCGGGGTGCGTCGTGCCGATGGGCCGGTCATCACTAGCCTGGACGCCGACGCCCTGCGCGCCTTGGCACGCGCTGGCGGTGGTGCCTATGCGAAGCTCACCTCAGATGATCGCGATCTCGATGCCGTGCTGAGCACTGCCACCGCTGGTCGCAACCTGCCGGCAGAACTGACCGATAGCCAAATCCAGGCATGGTATCCGCTCGGCCCCTGGATCGCGCTGGCGCTGCTGCCGCTCGCCGCCCTGGCTTTTCGTCGTGGCTGGCTGCTGGTCACTTTGCCACTGCTGATCGGCCCCATGCTGATCGTGGCACCCGCACCGGCCCAGGCCCTCGGTTGGAATGATCTGTGGCAGCGCCGTGACCAACAAGCCGCGCAGGCCCTGGCGCAAGGGGAAGCCAAACGCGCGCGCGAATTGGCACCCGATCCCCAGCTGCGCGCCACCGCCGCCTATCGCGCCGGCGACTATCAAGCCGCCGCCCAGGACTTTGCCGCTGGCGAGACGGCCACCGACCACTACAATCGCGGCAATGCGTTAGCCCGCGCCGGCGCGCTCGAGGATGCTCTGACGGCTTATGAAGAGGCCCTGGCACTGGAGGAAGGACACGAGGACGCGCGCTACAATCGGGATCAGGTCAAAGAATTGCTAGAACAGCAACAAGAGCAAGAACAAGAGCAAGAGCAACAAGAACAGCAGCAGGACCAGGATTCCAAGTCAGGCGAGGACTCCTCTGATCAGAACCAGGATGGACAGTCTGGTGAAGAATCTGGTGAGAAACCCTCTGATCAGGACCAGGAGCAGGAGCAGGACCAAAGCCAGAACCAGTCCGAGCAAAGCCAGGACAACGAATCTCAGGATGGCGACTCCTCGGATGACGGCTCGGCGCAAAATGCGCAATCCGAGCCCTCATCATCGGACAGTCCGTCGCCCGAAAAGGGCGAACAGGAGTCCCAGTCGCCCCAGGACTCCCAGGCATCCGAGCAAGAACAGCCGCAACCATCCAGTGACGGCGGCCAGACAGACAACAACAATCAGCAGGCGAGCGAAGACCAGATCGAACCCGGGCGAGATCAGCAAGCCGAGCAACAAGCCGCCGAGGACTATCGCGAGGCCGCCGAGGCCGCACAAGCAGCGGAAGCCGAAGCAGAGGATGAGCAGGACAGCCAGCAAGCAGCTGCGGCCAGCCAGGCCGACGAGGGAACCCCGGAGGAACAGGAAGCCCGCGCCGCCGCCGAGCAATGGCTCAGACGCATTCCGGATGACCCGGCCGGGCTGCTGCGGCGCAAGTTCCTTTACCAATACAGCCAGCGCGCCGGACCGGAACAGAGTGTCGCCGCTGGCAAGCCTTGGTAAGCGGCAGGCATGACGATTGGATTGAAGAGCATCCTTCGCTCAGACATCGAAACGCGACTTTGCAGAGAGCGACACTATGATTGCCGGATTGAATAGACCAGGTTTCAAGATTACAAGGCGGTTGTTGGGTGCTAACCGGCTCATCCCGATTGCCATGTTGCTGTTGCTTGTTTGGCCATTGTTGGCCAGCGCCGCCGTCACCACCACGCTTGACCGCCAGCAACTTTACGAAGGCGATGTGCTGAACCTCACCATCGAGTCGAGCGGGCAGAGGCAGGGCGCCGAGCCAGATCTGACCCCGCTGGAGCAGGATTTCGACATCCTTGGTACCAGTCGCGGGTCGCAGATCAGCATCATCAATGGCCGCGCCAGTAGCAGCCAGCAATGGCGTATTAGCCTCAAGCCCAAGCGGCTGGGTGAGTTAAACATTCCGGTACTCGCTATCGGCGATGAATCCACCCAGCCCATGCAGGTCCAAGTGAGCGAACTACCCGCGAGCGCGCTTGGCAGCCCGGGTGACGATGTCTTCGTCGAGTTGGAGCTAGAGCGTCCCGCCGGCACGGCGGCCGATGAACCCGTGATGGTGCAGCAGCAGCTCCCGCTCGTCGTGCGCCTTTATAGTGCCCTGCCGCTGCGCGGCGGCACCCTGACCGAGCCGCGTGCCGAGGGCGCAGTGCTTGAACGTCTGGGGGGGGATCAGCGCTACAGCGCCAATCGCAACGGGCGTGAGTATCAGGTCATCGAGCGGCGCTACAGCCTGAGCCCGGAGCGCAGCGGCGAGTTGCGCATCCCGCCGGTGGTCTTCGAAGGCGAGCTGACGCCCGGAGCTTCCGGTGGCACGGGCGGCGCACGCCAGCGCTCGCGTCTTGATCGCATGTTCGAGGACTTCCCCTTCGCAAACGACTTTGCGACCTCTCCGCTGGCGATGCTTGAACCCGGCCAGCCGGTGCGAGCGCAGAGCCGGGCGCTGGCGCTGGAGGTGACCGCGCGCCCGGAGGCCTTCGCCGGTGGCAACTGGCTACCGGCCGAGGCGCTGAGCGTGGCTGACTCCTGGGCGGCATCGCCACCCAGTCTGCGCGTCGGCGAGCCGGTCACCCGCACCCTGACCCTGACGGCCAAGGGGCTGGTTGGCAGCCAGATTGCCGATGTCGATATGCAGGTGCCCGATGATGTGCGCGCCTATCGCGAGCCGACCGAGAACGAAACCCAAACCGATGGCCAGGGGGTTTATGCCGTCAGCCGCCAGTCCATGACCCTGATCCCGACCCGCGCCGGCACCCTGGAATTGCCGGAGCTGCGCGTGCGCTGGTGGGATATCACCGCCCAGCGCGAGCGCGAGACGCTGGTGCCGGCGCTGAGCCTTGCGGTAGCGGCGGCAGCTGGCCAGCAAGCGCCGGATGGTGAAGCGCTCGAGGCTCAGCCGGATATTGAGGCTCTCGAGGCTCAGCCGGATTCGCCAGCGCGCGAGGATCAAGGACTCGAGACCATGGACCAGGCCGCCACGCCCTCCGAGAAGACAGAGAACGAAACCGATCAGAGAGTGAGCCTGCTGGTGGCCGCCCTGCTGGCCTTACTGGCACTGGTCGCAGCCGGAGTGCTGGCCATGATGGCCATGCGCAAGCGCGGGCTAACGGGTGCGGCGGCTTCATCTGGCCAGACCAGCGCATCTGGCCCGGCCAAGGCCAAACCCGCGCCGCCGCGCCTTGGCGCGCTGCGCGAGGCGGTGCGTCAGGCCGCCGAGCAGCATCAGCCGCAGGCCACGGCCGAGGCGCTGCTGGCGCTGGGGCGGACTACCTGGCCGGATGATCCTCCGCTCAACCTCAGCATGCTGGCGCGGCGCCTGACCGAGCGCACCGAGGCGCGAGAGACCGATACCTCTGCGGCAGCGGCCATCACCGAACTGGAACGCGCGCTTTACGCGCCCCCCGGAGCAGGCTGGTCAGGGGATGGCTTTTGGGACTTGGTGCGCCCGGCTTTGGGTTCGGCGGATGCGCCGGTGAAGGACGCGCAAGGCGAGCTGCCGCCCCTGTATCCTGATCGGTAACTGGAGCGACATCCTATCGCTCATGGTCACGGCCACCCCAGCGGATGAAGCCCGTTGTTTCACGGTAAGGGTTAGCCGCAATGGCGACCCTTAGTTGGCAGTGTTGACCTGGTGGTCAACAGGAGGCGACCCGAAGGTCGCCCCCATCAGTTCAAGAATCAGCTCGCGGCTAGGGGGGCCGCAGCTATTCCGTTGGACCTAGATTGGCCCCTTCGGTCATCTTTTTCAGCTCGGCGAGTTCCTGCACCGAGAGCACATGGTTGATGGCGAGGATGATCACAAAGACATCCTCCACCCGGCCCATGGCCTGGATGAAATCCGTGCTGATATCCGAGCCGAAGGTGGGCGCCGGGCGGACGTCCTCGCTCGGAATATCGAGGATATTCTTGACCTCGTCGACCAGCATGCCAAATACATAGCTGCTGCGATTAGACTCGACCTCCACCACCACCACGCAGCTGCGCTTAGACAGAGTTGCCGCACCGCGGTTGAGTCGGGCCGCCAAGTCGACGATGGGCACCACATTACCTCTGAGGTTGATGACACCGCGAATGTGTTCTGGCGTCATGGGAACCTTGGTGATCTGGGGCGTTTCGATAATCTCCTGCACCGCATCGATGGGCATCGCGAGACGTTCCTCGGCGACCGAAAATGTCAGATACTGATTCGCCTCGTCACCGCTGTCGGTCCCGGCTTTGCCTGGCTGTTTAGATGCTGTTGCCTCTGTCATCGGGGTCTCCGCCTAAAAGCGTTCGAAGTCTAGTGAAGTTGGGTCCGCGTCATCCTGATCATCGGCAAGCTTTCCCTGTTGTGGGCGCTGTTGCGGGCGCGCGGCAGGCTTGGGCCGCGACGCCTGAGCGGACTTGCCGTGGGATACTTTGAAGAAGGCCATGGTTTCTTGCAACTGCGCGGCCTGGCCGCTGAGTTCCTCGGCGGTGGCGGCCAACTCCTCGGAGGAGGAGGCATTCTGCTGAGTGGCCTTATCAAGCTGCCCCATGGCCTCGTTGATCTGCCCAATGCCTGAGGCCTGTTCGCCCGAGGCGGCGGTGATCTCCTCAATCAACTCAGCCGTCTTGACGATATTGGGCACCATGTGCTCAAGCACGCGCCCGGCATCCTCGGCAATGGACAGGCTATTGGTGGCCAGCTGATTAATTTCCTGCGCAGTCACGCCGCTGTTCTCGGCCAGTTTGCGCACCTCGGCCGCCACCACGGTAAAGCCTTTGCCATGGTCGCCAGCGCGGGCCGCCTCAATGGCGGCGTTGAGTGCGAGCAGATTGGTCTTGTAGGCAATCTCCTCAATCATACCGATTTTACTGGCAATTTCCTTCATCGCGGAGACGGTGCGGTTGACCGCCTCGCCGCCCTGGCGGGCCTCCTCCGCCGAACTCTTGGCGATGCCATTGGTGACCCGCGCATTCTCGGTATTCTGCTGCACCGAAGAATTAAGCTGCTCGATGCTGGCAGTGGTTTCCTCGACGCTCGCAGCCTGTTCGGTGGCGCCCTGGCTCAACGCCTGGGCGGTAGAGCTCACCTCACTTGAGGCCGAACTGAGATTGTCAGCCCCGACCAGCACTTCGCCGACAATCTCGCGCAGTTGCTCGACCAGCCTATGCATGGCGCTGAGCAATTCGCCAATCTCGTCTTTGCGATCCGTGACCAGATTGGTGCGCAGATCGCCATCGGCCACCAGGCGCGCGACGCCAACGGCCTCGACCAGGGGTTTGCTCAGACTGCGCGCAAAAATCACGGCAATCAGCACCACCAGCAGGGTAAAAAAGCCGGTGATCATGGCCGTATTGCGCACCAGTTGCCAGACCGGCGCCATGACCTCGGCACGGTCTATTTCTGCCACCAGCGCCCAGGTGATCTTGCCAACCTTGACTGGCGTGAAGCTCGACAGCACCGGATTACCATTGTAGTCGGTAATGATGCGGGTGCCGGTTTCGCCGGCCAGAGCCGCGCGGGTGGCCGCAGTATCCACGCCATTGTCGGCGACAGTGCCAGCAAAGGAGGCTTGCACCGAGCGATTGTCAGGGTCGAGGAAGGAGTCCGAGCGCATGCGCTTGTCCGGTCCGACCAGGTAGGTTTCGCCGGTATCGCCCATGCCATCGCGCTGCTGCATGATGGCGTTGATGGTCTCCAACGGCATTTGCAGGGCCACAACCATCTCCACCTTGCCCTCGTGCAGCAGAGGCTGCGCGATGAAAGCGGCCGCAGCGCCAGCGGATGGGGCGTAGGAGGCGAAGTCCGCCACCCCCAGAGCGCGCGTGCGCACCACCTCGCGCACCAGCTCGGCCAGATTGGAGTCGCGGAATTCACCGTCGATCAGATTGGTCAGATAATCGGCCTCTTTGGCGACGGTGTAGAAGACCTCGCCACCGGGATGAATCAGGAACAGATCGTAGTAGCCGTATTGCTCTGTGTAGCGGGCGAACAGCGTCTTCTCCTCGCCCGGCGCCTTTTCGGTCAGCGCCTCTTCAAGGTTGCGCTTACTGATAATGGCCCAGTTAAGCCCCGCAATGGGCAGCGGGCTAGCCACCACCAGCACCAGTTTGCCGCTGCTGTCGGTGAAAATGCCGCTCACGGGCTGCCCGCGCAGCGCGTCCTGAATATAGGGCGTGGAGATAGGCGCGCCCATCACGTAGGCGCCATCGCCCATGGTCAGCATGTCGCTGCGAAAAGCGATCTGGCCATCGATTTGCCCGACCAGATAGCTCTCGCCGCTCTCGCCCATGCCGTTGCGGGCTTGCACGATAGCGTTCAGATCGGCGGCGGAGATTGGCTTGGCCAGGTAGCCGTCAGCGCCCGCGCCCTTGACTGGCGCGACCAGATAGCCGATCTGCACGCCGTCAGCGGCGGGGTCGGGACGGACGTCCGCCAGCGCCACGGCCAATTCAGGATCGGCGCGGAGCTGTTCGATGCCAGCTGCCAACGTCCCCTCAGCCGGGCGACCAACCCGCTCGGGACTGGCACTGGCATAGAGCGCCGTCCCCTTGTTATCGAGCAAAATCAGATCTGTCCAGCCGAGCTCTTCGGCTTCCCCGTTTAAGTAGACGCGTTCTTTCTCGGCGCGGTATGCCGGTGCCTCGCTCACCCCGGCGAAGGCCGCCCCCTCGCCCGCCGGTTGCCCCTGATCCAGATCGCCGGCCAGCACCCGCAGCGCGCTGCCCAGACGTTCCTGCTCGGCCAGCGCAGCGACTTCCCGTTGCCAGCGATCAAACAGGCGTTCGATGCGGTCTTTTTGTTCTTGATGTAAAGCCGCCAGGCTCTGATTGGCGTCGGCCTGGATGCGACGCACAATGTCGGCAAGAACACCGATATCGCCCTCACGCTCGGCAAAGTAGCGTTCGATCTGCCCCTGCTTAATGCCACGCACCGACTCCAATCGGGCATTGGCATCCTGCATCAGCGCATCGCGCGCCGAGAGGGTGCTCCAGGCGGCAACAACCAGCAAGGGCACCAGACTGCTCAGCAGCATCAGGGCGATGAGCTTGGGTTGCAGACGGATATTTTTGAGATTGAACATTAGTATTGTGTCCTGTTCCGCGATCTCTTCAGTGGTTTGGCCTGTGTCTTGGCCAGTGGTGTGAAAGCCTCTGGCTATGGTTCCCGGTCACCGGCACCTTCTCAGTGCCCAGTGATTCTCGGTGATACCTGTTTTTATTGCCGGTACATTCTGTTTTTATGGTATGACGCTTGGCGCCTGAGACGATATCCAGACGCGGAAAACTGGCATCGGCCCAAGCTGCATCGGGCAAAATACGCCTGCCATTGCTTCAAGCCTAGCAAACAGCGGCAGCGTGGTTTGAAATAATCAGGCGGAGCGCGCTGATTTCCCCTCGCCGGCCCGGCGTCTTGCAGCAGATGATCGCGCCGTCTTGACCACTTCATCCATGGGTTATACAATTGCCGGTTTCCATCGGCTGCTTGCTGATCGCGCGCGCCTGTCGCTTCGCCGACCATTCAGCCTGCCCCAATCATTTGGTTTCCCCGAGGTCAGCCGCCATGTCTCGAGTCTGTCAGGTCACCGGCAAACGCCCGCTGGCCGGTAACAATGTTTCCCACGCCCATAACAAAACCCGCCGCCGGTTTCTCCCCAACCTGCGCTACCACAGATTCTGGGTTGAGCCAGAAAAGCGCTGGGTGCGCCTGCGTGTCAGCAGCAACGGCATGCGCATTATCGACAAGAAGGGTATTGAGGTCGTGGTGGCCGAGTTGCGCGCACGCGGCGAAAAGGTCTAAAGACGCAAGACCGAGGATTCAACACTCTCTCAGAGTCTCGTTTTAGTCCGGGTTTTCGTGTGAATCACACGGATTCATTACCCTGGGTGGTCGGGACCATGAACCTTACTGTGAATCACACGGATTCATTATCCGGGGTGGTCGGGACCATGAACCTCAGGCCGGTTTCGGCACCACCCCAACAGATTCGTCTTCAGGTCGCCAGCGCGATCAGCAGCCAGGGACAGAGGTCCCGATCAGGAGATACAGCATGGCCAAAGCCGCTCGAGATAAAATTCGCCTCAATTCCAGCGCCGACACTGGTCACTTTTACACGACCACCAAGAATAAGCGCAATCAACCGGGCAAGATGGAGATCAAGAAATACGATCCCGTCGTGCGCAAGCATGTGATGTACAAGGAAGGCAAGATCAAATAGGTTCGGGTCATACGGCCAAGGCGCAAGCCACCAAGGGCCAAACTGGCCGCGCCTAACGCTCATGGTCACGGCCACCCCGGCGGATGAAGCCCGTTGTTTCACGGTAATACGCCCCAGCGCCCCAATTCCCGCTCCACTTGCCTCCTCCCCAAGTTCATTCAGGCGCATTCAGGCTCAGACTGCCGATCCAGGCCCCTAAGCCTGGCGCCGCCCAGGCAGTCACCACCTCACCTTCGCCCTCAAGCCACATTTACAGCGTCGCTGTCGACGCAGAGCAAGTGCGGTCTCGTGGATCAACCCCGCCCGCCCCGGCTCACCTTGCGCAGCAGAGCGTCGAGTGCCCAAGTGGGCAACAGGCGCCGCAATGCACCGAGCAGATGGGTTGGCAGGGTGACCGCATAGCGGGCCTTGGGTGTTGGGCTCTCGAGTGCCAGGATGAGCTTTTTCATCACCGCATCGGCTGGCAGAGTGAAAGGCTGCACTGCACCCTCCTGCTCCAAACGCTCGGCCATGCATTGGTAAGCCTCGGCATGGGGGCTGCCCGCAGGATCGACATAGGTCTGAAATGCCGCCCTGGCATTCTCCCGAAAGCGGCTCTCGATGGGGCCGGGCTCAATCAGAATTACCTGAATGCCGCTGCCGGCCAGCTCCAGACGCAGGGTATCGGTTAGCCCCTCGAGCGCGAACTTGCTTGCCACATAAGCACCGCGAAACGGCAGCGCCACCAGCCCAAGCACCGAACTGTTTTGAATGATGCGACCACTGCCCTGGGCGCGCATCAGCGGGATGACCCGCCGGGTGAGGTCGTGCCAGCCGAAAAGGTTGGTCTCGAACTGGGCGCGCAGCGCCTCGGGGGTTAGATCTTCCACCGCGCCCGGCAGGCCAAAGGCGCCGTTGTTAAAGAGCGCATCCAGGCGCCCATTGGTGAGTTGCAGCGCCGCATCAAGACCGCTGGCGATGCTGTCTGAGTCCGCCAGATCAATGCGCACCGCTGGCAATCCGGCCTGTTTGAGCGCCGCCACATCCGCAGCCCGACGCGCGCTGGCAACCACCTGATAGCCGCGCTCGAGCAGCCCCAAGGCGCAGGCGCGCCCAATTCCGCTGGAGCAGCCAGTGATAAGCACCCGGCGCGGTTCAATCTCGTCCATTCAAGGCATCTCCTGAAAAAGTCGCAGGCTCGGCTGTCGCCGGGCGGACTTGGTGAAAAAATCACGTCAGTTCCACTTGCGTTTAGCGCGCCACAACCCCATATTGCGCGGGTTAAACTTTGCGTTAAACCGAGGACCCCGACCATGCCCATTTACGAATACCGTTGCGAAGCCTGCGGCCATGAGATGGACGCCCTACAAAAAATCAGTGCTGCGCCGCTGACCGACTGTCCGGAATGTGGCGCATCGGCGCTGAAAAAGAAAATTTCCGCCGCTGCCTTTCGACTGAAAGGCTCCGGCTGGTATGAAACGGATTTTAAAAAGGATGGCCGCAAGAATGTCGTCGATGCGGGCGATAAGGCCGGCGATAAATCCACCGGCGACAAATCCAAAGGTGATGTTAAGAAACCGGCTAAGAAAGAGACCACCGCCGAAAAGCCAGCCGCGAAGGATACGGGCAAAGCGTCCGCCAGCAGCAAGTCGAGCACCAACAAGGCCGCCTGACCTCTGGCGCATTCAATTCAGCCCCATCTAGCCCCATCCCCAGCCAGGGCAAGCCGTCGCCTCAGCGCGACGGCTGCATGGCGCCGAGATGACGACCGACGGCAAACCAGCTGCCGAGAATGCCAAGCGCCGTGCCACCGCCAACCAGCACCAGCGAGGCCAGGGGGTCGAGCGCGTGCAGCAGAAAGACACTCTGATAGCTCTCCGCCAGTCGGTCTGCCGGGACTTGCATGGCCAGGACCATCAGCCACACCATCCCCCAGGCGGCCAGACCGCTTAGCAGCCCGTACCAGGCTCCGCTGTAGAGAAACGGCCGACGAATAAAGCCGGTGGTGGCCCCCACCAGGTGCATCACTTCGATTTCATCGCGTCGATTCTCGATTTCCAGTCGGATGGTGTTGCCCACTACCAGCAACACCCCGAGCGCCAGCGCCAGACTGAGCAGCCAGAGCGCGCGCTCTAGGAGTTCCACCAGCGCTTGCAGGCGATGCGCCCACTCGGTATCCAGCCGGGTGAAATTGACGTCGGTGAGTTGCTCGAGCCCGGCCACGAGCTGCTCGAGCGCCTTTTTTCCGCTCAGCTGCGGTGCCGGAAACACCGAAATCACTACCGGCAAGGGGTTCTCAGTGAGCTGATCGAGCGCCGCTCCCAGGCCGCTGTATTCGCGAAACTCTGCCAGGCCCTGCTCGCGCGTGATCACGCCTACGCGGGCGATATCGCTGCGCGCCTGCCATTGTCGCGCGAGCGCCTGGGCCGCCGCTTCATCGACACCGGGCTCGAGAAAGACGGAAATGGCCGCCGAGCCGTCCCAGTAGCCGCCAAGCACCTTGAGGTTTCCGGTCAGCACGTAGAGCGAGGCCGGCAACATCAGGGCCACTGCCATGGCGGCGACTGTCATGCCAGCCGCAAAAGGCGCGGCAGCCAGCCGCAGCAAGGTCACCAGCGCACTTTCGCGATGATGTGCGAGCCAGGCCTCGAAACGGGCGGAGAACGGGCGCCGCTGACGGCGCATGCGCTGTTTCATCGGGGTTTCACCAGCTGCCACCACTGTCTGCGTCCAACCGCCCCTCATGCAGGCGGATGATGCGGTGCTGCATGAAGCTGACAATGTCGATGTTGTGCGTGGCGATTAGCAGGGTGACGCCGACATCGTGAAAACGCTCAAACAGACCAAAAATCTCGCGCGACAGGTCCGGGTCCAGATTGCCTGTGGGCTCGTCGGCCAGAATCACCGGCGGGCGCGCCACCACGGCGCGGGCGATGCCAACGCGCTGCTGTTCACCGCCGGACAGGGTGATGGGCAGTGCGCGCTCAAAACGCAGCAGGCCGACCTGATCGAGTGCCGCGCGCACCCGCTTGCCGATTTCCTTGCGCGTCATGCCAGAGACGATCAGCGGCAGGGCGACATTGTCAAACACCGTGCGATTTTGTAGTAGCCGGTGATCCTGAAAAATCATGCCGATCTGGCGGCGGTAGTAGGGCAATTTGCGCGCTGGCAATTCGCTGATATTCATCCGATTGACCAGAATCTGCCCGCGGCTCGGACGATCCATCAGGCCGATCAGCCGCAGCAGGGTGCTCTTGCCGGCGCCCGAGTGGCCGGTCAGAAAGGCCATCTCGCCACTGGCCAACTCGAAGCTCAAATCCTTGAGTGCATCGCCACGTTCCGGGAACCTTTTCCACACACGCTCAAAGCGAATCATGGCTGTTTGCCCCCTAAAGGCAGATGCTGCGGGGATGCAGAGAACATGAACACCGAGCAACTGACCACTCGCGCAAGCGCCGCCATAGGGCGAATCAATTCGCCCCTGCGACTGGTCCACCGCTCAAGCATCCTAAGGCGATAACAGCGCATTGAGAAATTCATCCGGCTCAAAATAGCGCAGGTCGTCGATCTGTTCACCCATGCCGATGAAGCGGATGGGGATGCGCACCTGATCAGCCAGCGCGAACAGAATACCGCCCTTGGCGGTGCCATCGAGCTTGGTCAGGGCGATGCCGGTCAGCGGGATGGCGCGGTGGAACTCTTGCGCTTGATGCAGGGCGTTCTGGCCGGTCGTCGCGTCCACGACCAACATCACCTCGTGCGGCGCTTCCGGGTCGATCTTTCGCATGACCCGGGCGATCTTCTTGAGTTCCTCCATCAGGTTGCTTTTGGTGTGCAGTCGCCCGGCGGTGTCGGCGATCAGCACATCGATGCCGCGCGCGGTCGCGGCTTGCAGGGCATCGTAAATCACCGAGGCCGAATCCGCGCCCTTACCCTGGCTGATCACCGGCACCTGGTTGCGCTCACCCCAAGTCTGGAGTTGTTCGACCGCCGCAGCGCGGAAGGTGTCGCCTGCGGCGAGCATGATGGAGTTGCCCTCGGCCTGGAGCTTTTTGGCCAGCTTGCCGATGGTGGTGGTCTTGCCCACGCCATTGACGCCGACCATAAGGATGACCTGCGGGCGCCCAGGCGCGGGCTGGCGCACCGGGGCGGCACTGGCGCTGAGAATAGTGTTCAGCTCCGCGCGCAAGGCGGCGACCAGGGCCGCGGGCTTGGACAACTCATGCCGGCGCACGCGGCCGGATAGGTCCTCGATGATGCGGGTGGTGGCGGGCACGCCGACATCGGCGGTCAGCAGCAGGGTTTCGAGTTCCTCGAGCAGGTCCTCGTCGATTTCCTTGCGACCGCTGACCAGATCGCCGATATCGGCATTGAGGATGGCGCGGGTGCGGCTGAGCCCGGTTTTCAGCCGCGCGAGCATGCCACGACGCTCCTCGGCGGCGGCCGCTTCTGCCTCCGCTGCGGCAGCCGCAAGCAGGCTGGCGCGGGTGGCTTCGGATTCAGGTCCGGACTCGGTTGCGAGTTCGGTTTCGGGCTTGGAATCAGGCCCCGGTGTCGGCGTCGGTGTCGGCATCGGTGCGACTGGCCTGGTCTGCTTTGATACTGCGACTGTAGCTGGCGCCAGCGACGGCGTTTCTACCCGCCTCTGCGCAGCCGCCGGCGGCTTGACTGGCATTGGTCTCTTGCGCTTGGGTTTGCCGGCAGCCCCGTCATCCGTCGTCACCCCCTCACCTGGGTGATCGCTGCCCTGGCCGCGCAGGCGGGCAAAAAAACCGCCCTTCTTGCCGCCTTTGGCGTCTGACTTGCCCTTGTCGGCATCCTGCTCGGCTGCGGCCTGGCCCTTGCCCACAGGAATCGAGCCGGCTGGCTGCGACCGCCCTGTTGCTGAAGGGACAGACGCTGAAGGGACGGGTGCCGGCCGAGCCGGTGCTAAATCAACCGGTGCCGAATCAGCAGGCGCTAAATCGGCCGGTGTTGCCTGGCGGGAGGGCGCGGGTTTTGGCCTGGTCGCTTTGGTTGCAACCGGCGGGCTGGCGGCTTGGGCGGCCGTGCGGGCAGTCGGCAGTGGAAAGGACGCACCGGGCCGGGTGGTATCGGCTGCACGCCCTGCTTCGAGCCCGGACAGGGCGCCATGATCAGCTGCGGCCTTGGCCCTGGCCTCGGCGGCCGCTTGCAGCGCCGATTCATGCGCGGCTTGATCCTGCTTGTGTTTCTTTTTCCCAAATCCAAACATGGCTTGTGCGTGTTTCCGGCAAACTGGGGGCCGTCTGGAACGCAGCGCGCGCGCTTTGGCCCGCGCTGCCGGCTCCAGACACTATCTTGATGCCCCAGTATGCTAGCAGAAGGCGCCGAGCGAGTCCGGTCCCGCTGCCCGGCCCGAACCAAGCCGAAAGTCCATGTCCGCCGGGAATACCTGGAGTTTCCCTGATCCTGTCCCCATACTGAAGCGGACATTTCATCCAAACTGCCTGCTTAACCTGACTGCCGCCAAGGAGCTTCGCCAGAGTGCTATGAAGATTCCAATTTCTTACCCCAGACATCTCTTGCTTGGGCTACTCGCCAGCTCCCTGTCGCTCGGCGCGAGCGCAAGCCCTGCGCCGGCGGACAACGCGGCTACCGTCAAGCCCTCACCCGCAGCGGCTGAGTCGTCCCCGGGGGCTGAGCAAGTGTTCGAGAGAGTCCTGGATAACGGATTGAAGATACTGGTCAAGCCGGACAGACGCGCGCCCATTGTCACCTCTCAAGTCTGGTACAAGGTCGGCTCCAGCTTTGAGCACGGCGGCATTACCGGCATCTCCCACCTGCTTGAGCACATGATGTTTAAAGGGACGGAGAATCTGGCCCCAGGCGAGTTCTCGCGCATCATCGCGGCCAATGGCGGCGATGAGAACGCATTTACTAGCCGCGACTACACGGCCTATTTCCAGACGATGGCTGCGGACCGGCTGGAGATTTCTTTTGAGCTGGAGGCCGAGCGCATGCGCCGACTGGCACTGCCGGAAGAAGAGTTCTTGAAAGAACTGGAGGTGGTCAAGGAAGAGCGCCGCCTGCGCACCGACGATGACCCCGAGTCCCTGACCTTCGAGCGCTTCAATGCCACCGCCTATGATGCCTCGCCCTATCGCATCCCGGTGATCGGCTGGGCGAGCGATCTGGAATCCGTTCAAGTCGAGGATCTGCGCGCCTGGTACCGGCTCTGGTATGCGCCCAACAATGCCACCCTGGTGGTGGTCGGGGATGTCGAGCCGGAGGCGGTCTTTGCCCTAGCCGAGAAGCACTTCGGCCCCTTACAGCCAGAGCCCATCGCCGCACTCAAACCGCGCACCGAGCCCGAACAGCTTGGCGCCAAGACCTTGACCGTTGCCGCACCAGCCAAGGAGCCCTACCTACTGTTTGGCTACAAAACCCCGGCGCTGCGCGATCTTGGTCCGGACAGCGAGCTTGCCTGGAAGGCCTATGCGCTGGAGATGCTGACCGCCGTGCTCGACGACGGCGCCAGCTCACGTTTTAGTCGCAACCTGGTGCGCGGTCAGCAGGTCGCAGCGGCGGTTGATGCCAGCTACAGTGCCTTCGGGCGCCTGTCCGGCATGCTGCTGTTCGACGGCACTCCGGCCAAGGGCAAGAGTATCGCCGAGCTGGAAAAGGCCATGCTGACGGAAATCGAGCAGCTGCGCGAGGAGCCAGTCAGTGCCGAAGAACTTGAGCGGATTCGCACCGGCCTGATTGCCGGCAAAATCTACGAGAAGGACTCGGTCTTCTACCAGGCCATGCTGCTCGGTCAGCTCGAGAGTGTCGGCCTGGGTTGGGAACTGGCCGATGATTACGTCGCCCATCTGGCCGCCGTGACGCCTGAGCAGATTCAGGCCGTCGCCCGCGAATACATCCGCCCCGACAACCGCACTCGCGCCGAACTGGACCCTCTCCCGCTCGACGGAGCTGACCAACAGGCAAGCGCCTCGCCGATCCAAGGAGGGCAAGGTCATGTTCGCTAAAATGTTACAACGCTTGCCCGTCGCCGGCGCCCTGCTCGCTCTGCTGGTCTCGACCCAAGCCGCGCTGGCAGCACCGGAGATCCAGGCCTGGCAGACCGACGCTGGTGCCAAGGTGCTCTTTGTCGAGGCCCCCGACCTGCCGATCCTCGACATTCGCGTCGCCCTCGATGCCGGTAGCGGACGCGATGGCGCCCGCCCGGGCATCGCCTCCCTGACCGCCAGCCTGCTCACCCAGGGCGCCGGCGACTGGGATGCCGACACCATCGCCAAGCGGGTCGAGTCCATCGGTGCCCAGCTCAGCGCCAGCACGGATCGCGACATGACCACCGCCAGCCTGCGCACCCTGACTGATCCGCCGACGCTCGAGACCGCTGTCGAGACCCTGACGCAGGTCCTGAGCAGGCCACGCTTTGCCCCAGAGGATGTCGAGCGCATGCGCCGCAACCGTCTGACCGCCCTGCGTCAGGCCGAGCAGGACCCTGGCACCGTTGGCAGCAAGGCACTCTATCGTGCCGTCTTTGGCGATCATCCCTACGCCAGCGATCCATCCGGCACGGCAGAGAGCGTCGAACAACTCGAGCAAGAGGACTTCAAGCGCTTCCACCAGGATTACTATCGCGCGAGCGGTGCGACCATCGCCATGGTGGGCGCCATTGATCGCGCTCAGGCCGAGGCCATCGCCGAGGCGATCAGCTCTGGCCTGCCAACAGGCAAGGCACCGCCGCCGCTGCCGCCGGTGGCGGGTCTCGACCAGGGCCAGATCCAGACCATCAATTTCCCATCCAGCCAGACACATCTCTACGCTGGCCTGCCCGGCATGAAGCGCGGTGATCCGGATTATTTCCCGCTCTATGTCGGCAACCATATTCTTGGTGGCAGCGGGCTGGTGTCTCTATTGATGGAACAAGTGCGCGAGAAACGCGGCCTGTCCTACAGCGTTTATAGCTACTTTCTGCCGCTGGCGCAGCCTGGGCCCTTTGTGCTCGGCCTGCAAACCAAGAACGCTCAGGCCGAGCAGGCGCGCAGGGTGCTGCTGGATACGCTGCGACAGTATGTCAGCGAAGGCCCGAGTGAAGAGCAGCTCGCCGATGCGGTCAAAAACATCACCGGCGGCTTTCCGCTGCGCATCGCAAGCAACGGCAAGATCGTCTCCTACCTGGCGGTCATGGGCTTCTACAATCTGCCGCTCGATCACCTGGAACGCTTCAACGAGCGCGTTCGCGCCGTCACCCGAGAGCAGATCCGCGATGCCTTTGCCCGCCGGGTGAAGCCCGATCAATTGCAGATTGTGATGGTTGGCCAGCCCGAGACCGAAGAAACGCAGGTCGCCCCTGAGCAAACTCCAAGCCCTGAAAACACGGAAACCAACGCTGGCAACCTCTAAGCGGACACCAGGGCGCAAGTCTCCAACGGGCAAACTACGCCTGATTGGCGGTCGCTTCGGCGGCCGCCGCCTGCCCATTCCTGATCAACCCGGCCTGCGCCCCACTGCTGAGCGCACCCGCGAAACCCTGTTTAACTGGCTGCAACCCGTCATCGCCGGCAGTCGCTGCCTGGATGCCTTCGCCGGCAGCGGCGCCCTGGGCTTCGAGGCTCTGTCACGCGGTGCCGCGCAGGTGGTGATGCTAGAGCGCAATGCCGCCGTAGCACGTCAACTGCAATCCAATGCGAGAACCCTGGCAGCGGAAAATGCGTGCATCCATGCAGCCGACAGCTTGCACTGGCTGGCAACCGTCAACCCAACACCCTTCGACATCGTCTTTCTCGACCCACCCTTCGCCGAACATCTGCTCCCGGCCAGCCTGGACGCACTCAGCACCCGCCCCTGGCTGGCAGCCGGCGCGCGTATCTATCTCGAAACCGATGCCCGCGAGCCCTTCCCCAACCTGCCTTCCGGATGGTCATGGCTGCGCGAGAAAACCGCCGGACAGGTGCGCTTTGGGCTGGCACTGGCGGGAGTCGCGGACTGATGCGCGCCCTTCGTCGCCTTTATCCTGAGGATGATCCAGGATACGGTGACCGCCGCCCCCAAGTTCGCCCTCAAGTCACCCCCCCCAAGTCACCCCCCAAGTCGGCGAACTCCTGGCAGAAGATCCATCGTAAACGAATCGTTCAAGCGAATGGCGTGCAGATGGTCGCCATCGAACGGATCCGCTTCGCCAGCCATGGCAGCACACACACCATCCGGTAATTCGGCAAGTGCCGCAACCCAGCGAGCGGAATTGCCCGGATCAGGCGCGACCGCGATATCGATATCCGTCGTCATACGCACGTAGCCGTGGGCAGCCAAGGCATAGCCGCCGACTAGGATGTAGCGAACTCCAGCGCGGTTGAGCAGCCGCACCGTCGTGATGACATCCTGCCATGTCGCGGGGCGTGTATATTCAAGATCATTGTCACCGCCAGCATCAGGACTGCTCTCACTCGCCCGGCCCGCGTCTTTTCCTAGCCATTTCCGCCACCAGCTCAGCATGCCATCGCTCCCAGTCCGCATTTGCCTCTTCCATTGTGGCATAGCGGAAAATACCCTTGGGAACCCGCGTTTCCCGCACGGCCATGGTCTCAGACCACCTCTGTGCAGCCGGTGTTGGCGCGCCTAGCTTGCCGACCGGACGTTCCTGCCGACGCCCAATCACGCGACGAATGGGTTGTTGATCCATGCAAACCTACCTGTCAAGCCGCTGCATGTAATTGTGGAAGACGATGGTCAAGGTCATTCTGATAAAGATCGATGATCGGAAAGCAAAGGTCGTAATCGCCCTTTAGCGCGCGAGCCGGTAGCGCCCGCCCTCAAGTTGCAGCAGGCCGAGTGATTCTAGGGTGGCGAGGATTTCTGCGATCTTGGGAGCGGTTCTCTTTGGGTCAGAAAATTCCTCTGTCAGTTCCTCCAGCCTGCGCGCTTGTTTGCCGAGAGCGGAGATGTTCGCTAATTTTCCGTGTTCTTCAGCCGAGGCGAAGCTGCGGCATAGAGCCTTGTCATTACATCGACAGCCTTTGCGATGGCGCCGTCCCAGGTGTAGTTTCTCTCCTCTATCCACGAACCACCGCCGGAAATTCCCCCCACTGCACCACCGGTGAAACGGCGAACCGGTGGAGCAAAGCGGCGCGCCTGGGCCACGCGCTTTCTCACAGCCTTCCCCGCCCGGGCAAGTGCGCGCGGATGCGCCACACTGAGCAGAGGGATCACTGCAACAGAAGTGGCCCGTCCAGTTCACCGCTGGACGGGCCGGAGGCCGGTGCAACTGCGCTTTGCATACCGAGGCACCGGCGAGGAGTACGTTAGCGCCAAAGGCTGGGAGCAGACAACGCTCAAGCGCTGTCCCTTGCATCCCCAGGGTGGCTGCCACTTCGCCCGTCATGGCACCTACGCACGTATCTCCCCGCCGGGAACGCTGATTTGCCGCTACTACTGCCCGGAGGGCCATCGCACCTTCAGCCTGCTGCCGGACTGCTATGCCGCGCAGCTCACCGGTCAGCTCAGCGAGGTCGAGGACGTGGTCAAGGCGGTGGAGAACGCCCCCAGCCAAGCCGTCGCCTGCGAACAGTTGCGCCCGGACATTGAGCTCCCGGGCGTGCAGCGCTGGGTGGGACGCCGAGTCGGTGCCGTGCGCCTGGCCCTGCATCTGCTCAAAGGTCTGCTCCCGGAGCGTTTCGCTGACTGTGCCGCCACCCTGAGCGCCTTTGCCCTCACGCTCGGGCTCCTTGACGGCTGTGGTGTGCTGGTGGTGCTGCGCGGGATCGCCGAGCCTTGGTTGCAACAACTTCCCGCCCCGCTCGGATTCCGTCCCCGGCATCGGGTGGTTGGCGGGCGGCGCGCCGCCCGCCAACACCCGACGGGGGCGGACCCCCCGGGGAAGAATCGTTAGGGTCGCAAGGGCAGGCACTGGGCCTGCGCTGTGAGGAACCGACCCATGACTGATTGTGATTCCGACGCCGAACGGCGCCAGCAGATCGCCTTGTTTCGCCACCAGGTGATTGGCGAGCTCGTGCATTTTCCCGAGGGCCACAAGGGGCTGTATGCGCTGATTGAGCAGAAAGCCGCGCGTGACTATGTCATCCCCGGCAGCCAACGCACCCGGGTGGCGGCCGAGACCATCCGTGATTGGCTCAAGGCCTATCGCCGCGGTGGCTTTGATGCCCTGTTACCCAAGCCACGCGCTGATCGCGGCCAATCCCGGCGCTTGCCAGCCGAGGTGGTGGAGACGCTGCTGGCGATCAAGGAGGCCAACCCGAAACTCTCCGTCCAGCTGGTCATCCGCGCAGCCCGTGAGCGCCCCGAGGTGCCCGAGGCACTGCCCCTGCCGCCCTCGACCGTGCATCGGCTGCTCGCCCGCCATGGGTTGATGGAGCCACCCAAGGAGACGCCGGTCGATCAGGACCGGCGCCGTTTCGCCTTTGCCCAGGCCGGGGAGCTGTGGATGAGCGATGTGATGCACGGCCCCAGCGTGGTGGTGGGCGGGCGAGTGAAGCGCAAGACCTATTTGATCGCCTTCATCGATGACGCCACCCGGGTGATCCCGCATGCGGCCTTCGCGCTTTCGGAGAATACGCGGGCGTTCTTGCCGGTGCTGAAAACGGCGGTGGCCAAGCGCGGGCTGCCGGCTCGGCTGTATGTCGACAATGGCGCCAATTACCGCTCCCAGCAGTTGGCGCTGGTGTGCGCCAAGCTGGGGATCGCCTTGATTCACGCCCGTCCCTATCGCCCTCAGGGCAAGGGCAAGATCGAGCGTTGGTTCAAGACGGTACGGGCGCAGTTGCTCACCCGGCTGACCTCGGAGGATACCGCCAGCCTGGAGGCGCTCAATCGCCGGCTGGCGACCTGGGTCGAGGGGGAGTATCACCTCAGTCCCCATCGCGCCCTGGAGGGGCTCACACCGCTGGAGCGGTGGGCGCAAAGCGCCGAGGCGCTGCGTTATCCCGAGCCGTCCTTGGATCTGGCCGATGTGTTTTTGTTCGAGGCCCAGCGCAAGGTGCAGAAGGATCGTACCGTGAGTCTCAACGGGGTGGTCTATGAGGTCGATGCGCTCTTGGTGGGAGAGACGGTGACCTTGCGCTTCGATCCCGAGGCGCCGCCGGAGCGTGGGGTGCAGGTGTGCCATCACGGCAAACGCATCGAAGTGGCGCGTCCGGTGCAGACCTATGCCAATTGTTTTGTCCGTCGTGAGCGTCCGTCCTCGACCCTGCACAGCGACACCCCGGCGGCGGAGCCAGCGCCCTCGGCGCTGCGCCTGCGTGAGCTACCCGATGACGGGGAGGTGCGCTGATGTATCAGAAGCATTTCGCACTCACGGCTTTTCCCTTTGATGTCACGCCGGAGCCGGATGCGCTCTTTGCCTCCAGTTCCCTGGCCGAGGCCGAGGCGCGGTTGAAGCACTTGCTCGAGTTGCGCGGCATTGGCCTGGTCACCGGCGAGGCGGGATCGGGGAAAACCACGGTGTGCCGCAAGGTGGCGGCGGAGCTGCATCCGGGCTTGTATCGGGTGTTCTATGTGCCGCTCTCGACGGGTAATGTGATGGATATGTACAAGTCGGTGGCCTGGGAGTTGGGACTGCCGACGGAGCGCAATCGCGCGGCGGCCTTTCGGGTGATTCGCACGGAGATTTCGCGTTTGACCCTGGAGGCGAGGCAGTGCCCGGTGCTGATCGTCGATGAGGCGCATCACTTGCGCAATGATGTCTTGGAGGATTTGCGCTTGCTGACCAATTACCGCATGGATGCGGAGAATCGCTTGTGTCTACTGCTGGTGGGACTGACGGAGTTGCGCCGGCGCTTGGCGATGGCGGTGCATGAGTCGTTGGCGCAGCGCGTTGTGGTGCGTCATCACTTGAGCGGCCTGACGCGCGAGGAGGTGCCTGGGTATTTGACCCATCGCCTGCGCTTGGCGGGATGTGAGCTTGAGGTGTTCGAGCCGGCGGCGGTGGAGGCTTTGTTTCAGGCGACTCAGGGGATGCCACGCAAGCTCAATCGGCTGGCGCATTATGCGTTGATCAGCGCGGCGAGCGAGAAGGCGCGCACGGTGAGCATTGATCACGTGCAGCTGGCACGTGAGGAGGTGGGGCCATGAGTGCGCGGCACGAATCGGAATCCTTGTCCGTGACCTTGCCAAGCCATTGGACTGGGGAGCAGGCGGCAGCGGTCTATACCTTGCTGTGCGAGCTGACCCACCTCGTCGAGGCGCGTTACCACCATCAGTTACAGACGTGGTTTGTTGGGGAGGAACCGGGCGAGCAGTTGGATCTGTTCGGCTTTGATGATCCGATGCCGTTCTGAACCCTCAACCGGCGGCGGGTGATACGGCCCACCGCTCCATCAACCCGGGCCGGGCGTGCGTCGCACCCCGGCCTTTTTTGTTGTCCGCTCTTCGTCGATCAGGGTCCGTCCGTGCCCTGGTGAGCGTCTCGGGCTCTTCCATCTGCTCCCTTTTTTTCACCGGGTGGATCAAAGCGGCAAATGTCTGTCTTTTCGTCTCGATACAGTTTGGAAAATTGCCGGTGGACTAAATTGAGAGCTAACACATGGAGACTCCCCGGGGTCCGAGGCCGTATCGAGCCTTACATTGAGAGCACGTGGTAACCAGGGAGATCCAACAGCCGGTCTGCGGGAGGTGGGCACCGATGAACAAGTCTAATCAACGAGGACATCGGCGGTGGTTGCTGGAAGTCGGAGCCACTCGTATGAGCGATGACGCCCGGTAATGCGGGTCGAGCAAAGGAGTGGCGGTTTGGGAGATTGCATTGGTCTAACACGCCCCTACACCGAGAGGACTCTGCGCGTGAAAACGAGAGCCGATGCGATTCACACCAATGGAGCCAAGCGCGAGAAACATGGGTGGTCTGATGGAAGGAGGGCTTTCTGTGTTGATGGGTTGAGACAGCCCATTCCTTGGTGAATGACCTGAACTGGGAGCCGGATGGTGTAACACTCCAAGTCCGGTTCTGCGAGGAGCCGGGTAACGAAGCTGCGCACGGTCATAATATTGTGGCACCGCCGGGAAACCAGGCGGAAACAGAGAAAACAAACCTTGACCTAAACGCGGACAAGTTCCCGGCTTACTCTCCGTGCGGCCTGGCAAGGCCGCGTGCTCTAGCGGGTTAGAGTCCCGCCCGGGTAATCGTGAGCCGCGAGCCCGGTATCAAGCCTTACGGCGCGAAGGGTAACTGACGCGTCGGTGCGTAGGCATGAAAACAGGCGAGGTGCAAAGGTAGCGGGTGAAGCCGCCCCTGAAGGTGTAGAGCCCCGAAAAGAATTTGTCGGAGAGTGCCGACGGGTTTGTCCCCCCGGCAGGCAACACTCCATGTCGCGTCAAGGTCAGTGGCATGGAGACTCCCCGGGGTCCGAGGCCGTATCGAGCCTTACATTGAGAGCACGTGGTAACCAGGGAGATCCAACAGCCGGTCTGCGGGAGGTGGGCACCGATGAACAAGTCTAATCAACGAGGACATCGGCGGTGGTTGCTGGAAGTCGGAGCCACTCGTATGAGCGATGACGCCCGGTAATGCGGGTCGAGCAAAGGAGTGGCGGTTTGGGAGATTGCATTGGTCTAACACGCCCCTACACCGAGAGGACTCTGCGCGTGAAAACGAGAGCCGATGCGATTCACACCAATGGAGCCAAGCGCGAGAAACATGGGTGGTCTGATGGAAGGAGGGCTTTCTGTGTTGATGGGTTGAGACAGCCCATTCCTTGGTGAATGACCTGAACTGGGAGCCGGATGGTGTAACACTCCAAGTCCGGTTCTGCGAGGAGCCGGGTAACGAAGCTGCGCACGGTCATAATATTGTGGCACCGCCGGGAAACCAGGCGGAAACAGAGAAAACAAACCTTGACCTAAACGCGGACAAGTTCCCGGCTTACTCTCCGTGCGGCCTGGCAAGGCCGCGTGCTCTAGCGGGTTAGAGTCCCGCCCGGGTAATCGTGAGCCGCGAGCCCGGTATCAAGCCTTACGGCGCGAAGGGTAACTGACGCGTCGGTGCGTAGGCATGAAAACAGGCGAGGTGCAAAGGTAGCGGGTGAAGCCGCCCCTGAAGGTGTAGAGCCCCGAAAAGAATTTGTCGGAGAGTGCCGACGGGTTTGTCCCCCCGGCAGGCAACACTCCATGTCGCGTCAAGGTCAGTGGCATGGAGACTCCCCGGGGTCCGAGGCCGTATCGAGCCTTACATTGAGAGCACGTGGTAACCAGGGAGATCCAACAGCCGGTCTGCGGGAGGTGGGCACCGATGAACAAGTCTAATCAACGAGGACATCGGCGGTGGTTGTTGGAAGTCGGAGCCGCTCATAAGAGCGATGACGCCCGGTAATGCGGGTCGAGCAAAGGAGTGGCAGTTTGGGATATTGCGACGGTATAACACGCCCCTACACCGAGAGGATCAATGCGCGTGACAACGAGAGCCGAAGCGATTCACATCAATGGAGCCAAGAGCGAGAAGCATGGATGGTCTGATGGAAGGAGGGCCTTCTGTGTTGATGGACGAGAGTCTATCCCTTGGTGAATGCCCCGAACTAGGAGCCGGATGGTGTAACACTCCAAGTCCGGTTCTGCGAGGAGCCGGGTAACGAAGCTGCGCACGGTCATAATATTGTGGCACCGCCGGGAAACCAGGCGGAAACAGAGAAAACAAACCTTGACCTAAACGCGGACAAGTTCCCGGCTTACTCTCCGTATACTTAATTCTAGACGAAGAACGCCAAATGGGGTTACAGTCTTATTAAGGCGTTCGTGACGGGTGAGAAATTGACCGAACAATGGCAAGACTCCCGAGAGTGGTGGTTCCGGGGTTACCGCATCATGTAACGCAGCGCGGCAATCGGCGGCAGCAGACGTTTTTTAGCGATGACGACTATGCGGAGTATCGTCGTTTGTTATCGCTTTCTTGTCGTGCCTGCGAAACGCGGGTGTTGGCCTACTGCTTCATGCCCAATCATGTGCATCTGATTCTGGTGCCGGCGACGGAGTTTGGTTTGCGGGATGCCTTGGGTGAAGCCCATCGGCGCTACACCCGGATGATCAATTTTCGCCATGGCTGGCGCGGTCACCTGTGGCAGGAACGGTTCCACTCGTTCGTCATGGATGAGCGGCATTTGATCGCCGCTGCCCGATATGTGGAGCTGAATCCCGTGCGCGCGCCTGTGCCAACGACCGGAGGATTGGGAGTGGTCGAGTGCGCGCGCGCATTTGGCGGGAGCGGATGATGCGCTTGTCCAAGTCGGGCCGCTATTGGAGCTGATTTCGGACTGGTGCCGTTTCCTTGGCGAGCCGGAGGACGGGGACACCGTCGAAGCATTGCACGCCCATGCCCGCACCGGGCGCCCGCTCGGCGGGGATGATTTTGTCGAAGCCCTGGAGCAGCGCCTCGGTCGTGCGCTCAAGCGACAAAAGCCTGGACCAAAGCCACGCCAACGGGAGACTGACACGCGGGATCTGTTCGACAATGACGCTTAAACCGGCCCGAACCCTATGGCGCGATTTTCCGCCAGTGGTGATTCACAGCCCTGAAATCGCGGTCAAGCGGCATCCCGACTATCGAGCGGCAAAATCCGGGGATGTGCAAGCGGCGTTTTCGCTGGTCAAAGCGACCATCGCCGAGCCGGCGGTGCTGAAGATTCGCGAACTTGTTGCTGGGCGTCAAGTTATCCTCGCCTCGGCACATGCCGTTGAGCGTGACGGGGTGAACGCGATTCCGGAAGCCTTGGCGGATGAACTCAGTGCTCGTCTCAGTCTGCCGGTTGATGAAGGCTTGGTGCAGATCAACATTGTCGGTCATACGGGCGCGAATGGATTTGCTCGCCTGGCCAGACCGGCCGCATTCGATGGCGAAGTCATTTCCGGAGCCTCTTACTTTCTGGTGGATGATTTTGTCGGACAAGGTGGAACGCTTGCAAACCTAAAGGGGCATATCGAATCGAATGGCGGCGTCGTCATCGGTGCAACGGTACTCGCCGGCAAACCCTTTTCCGCCGTTCTGTCGCCAACACGAGAGCAGCTCACTGCGCTGAGGGAGAAACATGGACAAACACTTGAAACCTGGTGGCACGAGCGTTTCGGTTATGGGTTCGATTGCCTTACTCAATCAGAAGCTCGTTACCTCGAACGTTCCCCGGATGCTGACACCATCCGAAGTCGCCTTATTGAGGAAGAGTAAGCAGGAAATCGCCGAGCATTATCGAGCTTCGAGGAGATAGACTCTAGTTTTGACAAAAGCGATAGCAATCGCCGCCTTTACACGGAAGAGAATCAAAGGAATCAAAGAAGGAATCAAAGAAGGAATCAAAGGGGCCGTGGTCGAAATTTAATCAAAGGGGCCAGTGCGGCCTGGCAAGGCCGCGTGTTCTAGCGGGTGAGAGTCCCGCCTGGGTAATCGTGAGCCGCGAGCCCGGTATCGAGCCTTGTTGTGTCAAGTTAAATCCAGATCCTTGGAATCGGACTGGAAGCCGTGAAATTGGATTCTGTTACCCAGTGGGTGAGGGGCGACCTAATTCCCACGAGAGGCGGTTAACCACCGCGCTCTGTAGCGAACCTGCGTGCATATTTCCGCAAGGGTATGTATGAAGCCAGGTGTAGCGAGTGTGCAGGCCGCGTGACTGAGTCCCGAAAAGATAGTTGTTGTGGTCCATGAGGATAACCGCGCGCAAGCACGCGAAAGCCGACGGTTTCAAGGCACCGGAAGGCTGTGGTCTTTGGCGCGTTAAGGTGAGCGGCGAAGACACCACCGGGATCGCCGAGCGGGGCATGTAGACACAAGTATGCAAGATTGTAAGCGGCGTCACCTCGCCGATACTAACCTGCGCATAAGGGTGAAGTCGAGGAAGCCGAGAAAGCGACGGTCGCGGGTGTCCCGATGCGTCAGCCACCGACCCGCTGGCAGCGGACGGCGCTCTGAAGGGATCACTCAGAACGGATCATCGTTGAAGGAAGGCCAAAGCGGTAACGGCAGCTGACGCGCATCGGCGAGTTGGTTCTGATAGCGCTGCTCACGGGCCTCGGCGATGGCGAGGCCATGGACGTCATAGATTCCTTCGCAGAGCATCTCCATCCATTCAACGACCGCCATGGCCTGCTGGGGCCACCAGTCAGAGGGAATCATCGGGGGTGGATACATCCTCACCTCCTGACTGCGAACTCGGCTTCGACCAAGGCGTAAGCGCCAGCATTCACGCGGTCGCCGCGCCGGTGCACTGGTAAGGCGCTGACTTCAACTCCAGCCAGGCTGCCTTTGCCCAAGCCCTCGCCGCCGTATCCGGCAGCAACGCGCAACTGTTCGATGATAGCTTTGTCGACTTTGCCGCCCGCGACGACCAGCCTGAGCTTGATTTCATCGGCGTGCATGGCATCTGGAGCTGGATCAGCGATGCGATGACTGGCACCCGATGCACTTCGCCACCCTGGCCGACTGGCTCAAAGACGCCAAGCTCAGCAACGTCTGCTCTGCGCATGCACTCGACGCCATCGACCCAATCAACCGCAGCAGCGAACAGCAGACGCTGCTCAATGCCATCCCCGACCCACTGTTCTGTCAGTCAATGTGCCCCCGCTCACCTTGGCACGCGGTAGCAGCGACGTGCAGTACCTCGCCAGCCCGGTCACCGGCGGCGGCGTCAACCGCTTCGAGCAACTGTTCCTGCTCGCCCAGCGCCAAGGCCACAAAACACGCTCGGACTGGGCGCGCATTACCTGGCAGGTGCGACAAAGCCAGGGCCAGCGCCAGCTCAAAGACGGCCGGCCGATGGAATCGGCCGAGGACAACCTCGCGGAGCTGACGCGCGAGGCCGAGACCTTTGCTGAGAAGAGGCTGGCGATATTGCAGGCGTTGGGGATGGTGTGAACGTCGTGGGATGGCCAATGACATCCTCTGGCAAGCCCGGCCGGTCTTCATCGCCGTGGCGGTGGTGGTGGTGAATCTGCATACCCGCGCTCGAGCTAGGCGGCATCGCCCCACACCAGCGCATGATGGCGCGGGCTCCCCGTCGAGATCGGCGGGTTCTGCGTGTGCTGCGCGCGGCGAGCCAATGGCCATCGGGTTTATGAACTTGGGACCTAGGACAGACTCTACCATCCCGCTCTGGCAGAGTGTCCGGTCAGGACGCATATTCTCACCGGCGACGAGCCGCTGTAGCCGGGGCACCGCAGCGAGCAAGTGCCTTGCCTACTTGATGCGCAGGACCAGTGGATGCTAGGGGAAGGCTGTCGGACATGTGTTTTTGTAACCACCGAACCCATTGTGCTAATAGCATCCAGTGGTTTTTTATGCCAGTATAAGCCACAGATGATAACAATGATTGGGTTGCGGTGCTGATCATTGAAAGCGATGCCGAGCTTGGAATTGTGCCTCACCGCGAACCTGGATAGGTCCGCACCTGCGCGCAAGTGACCACTTGCGACTTTTCGTCAAAGCAGTGGAATGCCGATGCTATTGCCGGTCAACCCTGAATTGCTTTTGCTAGTGGGCGTAATTTCAGGGTGTAGAACATCTCGAGGTAGCGGGAGGTCTCGGCGCGTTCAAGGTCGGTGACGTATTTCCAGAAACCGTAGACTCTGGAGAGTGTCATCATGCGCTCGGCGTAGCGGCGCCAGGTGTAGCGCTCCTGTACGCGCGCCATGGCGGCAGTGGAGAAGGTTTGCCAGTGGGCGGGATTCTGGCTGCAAGCGTCGAAGAACTCGAGGATGAGGGCTGCGGCCTGGTCGCCATGGTTAGGGTCGATGTGAAAGCCAGAGAGGCCGTGCTCGATGATCTCGGATGGGCCGCCATAGCAGGTGGCGAAGGTGGGTAGGCCGCAGCTCATGGCCTCGACCACCGTGAGTCCGAATGCCTCGAACAGGGCCGGCTGCACGAAGGCGCCTTGGTGATCAGCGATGCAACGGTAGAATTCGCCGGCAAGGAATTTGTCGAGATGCACCCCGAGCCAGCGCACCTGTCCGTCCAGGCCGTGGGTGTTCATCAAATAGTGGATGTAGTCAATTTGCTCGCGTTCTTCGTCGTCGCCCGAGGCATTGCCATCGACATGGCCGGCGACAACGACCAGATTGACCCGGTTGCGCAGTTCAGGGGCGCGGGCGTACCAGTCGACCAGACCGCCAATATTTTTGATGCGGTCCAGGCGTGCCATGGAAAATAGCAGGGGTTTGTCGCGGTCCTGCAATTGGCCGCGAGATTGGCCCGGCACTGGCTCGCCGAAAATAAGCTGCTCGATTTCCCCATGCAGATGCGCAAGTCGGCGCTCGGTCTCGGTGAAGGGAAAATAGATCTCCTCGTCGGCACCGGGCGAGACGATGTTGAACTTGGGATCATAAACATCGACGCCAGCCACCACGCGGTAGAGGCCAGGCATGGTGAAATTCATGTAGCTTTCGTATTGGCCCAGGCTTTCGTCGGTGCCGGCAATCTCCTGATAGGTGCTGGTGATGATGAAATCCGCTGTGTTCATTGCAATCAGATCAGCGGTGAACTGGCAGGAGAAATGGTAGCGATCTTCGTTATCGCGCCAATAAAGATCGGAGAACAGGTACTTGGTTTTCTCCAACGCATGGGCGATGTTGCACTGGCTGACCCCGAGCCGGCGCGACATCAGGGAGGCGACCAGATTGCCGTCGGAGTAGTTGCCAATGATCAGGTCCGGGCGGTCGCCGAGCTCGGCCAGCAGCTCAGTTTCGGCATCCAGCGCGAAGCGCTCCAGGTAGGGCCAGATGTGGAAGCGTGAGATCCAGTGCGGCAGGATATCGCCGTTTTCGTTCCGGAAGGGCACGCGCAAAATGCGCGCGTTCTGGGTTCCGGCAATGGGCTCGATGCGCTGATCCGAGGTGGTGCCTTCGGATTCAGGGATGAGCCGGGTGATGACGATGACTTCCGGATCGATATCGATGCCCTGCTCGGCGAGGCGCGCGCGCATTTCGCGCTCAAGCGCGCGCACCTGATCAAGGATGTAGACCACCTGCCCGCCGGTGTCGGGGCGGCCGAGCACATTGGACTGCCCGAACCAACCGTGCGGTGAGAGGATAGCGATGGAGAAGATCATCGGGATGCGCCCGAGGAATTCCTCGATCGTCTGGGGAGAGGGCGCTTCGAGAATATCCAGTAGTAACCCCATGGTGTTGCGCACCCGCGCGGCATCACAGCCCCAGCCGGGCTCAAATCCCAGCGGGCGCAGGTCTGGTGCCAGCTCTTCGTAGGGGGTGCTGGCGGCGCGCCGCCGCAACGGCAGCAGGGCCTGGCGTAGCGCATTGCGCAGTCCGGCCACATCGGTGATGGTGTCATTGAGCATGAGCACCTGACCGCGATGACTGTGCATGCGCAGAAAGTTGAGCAATCGGCGATCACCCTTGCCGAGTTCCTCGAACAAGCGGCTGGATAGGCGCCGGTTCAGAAACTCAACCCCGCGCCCGATGGAGCCCTCCTCGCGCAGCTTGAATTGGTCGCGATAGAAGGGCGACATGTCGATTTCCAGCCCCCAGGGATCTTCGGGTCCGCCGGTGGCGGTGCGCTCCTTGAACGCCAGGTACTCGGCCACGCTGACCGGCTGGGCGTCCATGGTCTCGATATGCAGGCGCACAAACTCCCAGCGTGCGACGCGTCGGCGCAGGGCGAGATAGATCCATGACGGCGTCAGGGTGACTTCCTGGCATTGCTCGAGCGCGCGGGCCAGCACCGTGGGGCCCAGCTCGGGGTCGTCCCGGCACAGGTGCGCGAGCGCGTCAGCAACATCGCTGTGCAGCAGGAAAGGCCGTTGCAGGCCGATTAGCCAGTGAAAAACGCGATGGGTTAGATTGCGTTGTTCGCGCACAAAGGCGATGAGCTCTGGGACCAGCGAGCCGGTGGATTGCTCCTGACGTTGTTCGAGAAAGATCTCGCTCATGGCTGGCTCCACTGCTCGCTGAAGGCTCGATAGAAAGCAGGATCGCGGCTGGTGGCACCGCGCTGGCCGACGATGGCGCTGGCAAAGGTCTGGGCGCGTTCGAGCGTCTGTTGTAGCGGCCAGTCGTGCAACAGGCCAAGGATGAGCACCGAGGCGAAGCCATCGCCGGCACCAACGGCATCAACAAAGCGCTCCACTCGGGGTGGGCCGAGCCGCAAGTACTCGCCGTTAGCACTCACTGCCAGCGCTCCCTCGGCACCGAGCGTGATAAAGGTGGCGGTGAGGCCTTTGCTGGCAATCAGAGCCTGGGCGCGCGCTTCGAGCGAATGGCCCGGCGGAGCCAGAATCGCCAACTCATCGGCGTTGAGCTTGATGTAGGTGGCACCTTCGATCAGGGACGAGACCTGCTCGGGCGTCCACCAGGGCGCGCGCAGGTTGACATCGACAAAGACCGCCAGCTCTCCGCTGTCGCGCAACTGCTGCAAAGCCGCTGCGGAGACCCGATGACGGGCGGCCAGAGTGCCGTGATACAGCAGGGTGCCGGGCGCCGCCTTGGGCAGGAGCGCTGAGTCGATGAAGTCGTAGGCCCGCTCGGCGACAATGTCGTAGCTCGGCTCGCCCCGTTGCAGGCTGACCTCGACGGTGCCGGTTGGGTGGGTAGCGTCCTGCTGCACCAGTGACGAGTCCATGTCCTGCTCAGCCATGGCTTGGAGAATGCGCGTGCCGAGTGGGTCGCGGCCGACACGACTGATCAAGCGCGGCAGCCGCCCCTGAGGTTGTTGCGGCCCTTGATCTGGTGTTTGGGCAAACGCGTGCAGATGCCAGGCGACATTGAAGGGCGCGCCTCCTAGCACCTCGGTCACCTGCCCGCTAGCCTCCTCGGTAAAGCGGTCGAACAGGACCTCGCCGAAGACGAGCGGTCGCTGTAAGGAATCGAGTGCCATCATGCATCTGCCTGCGCTGGTGTTGCCCTGACCCGGTGGACGGGACCTGCGATGGAAACGGAGCGCCGGTGAGCGCGGGAGTCAGTGCCGGCTCGCCGTCAGTCGACTGGCAGTTAACCGGCTGGCTTGCGGAAATGCAAGATACCCCAGTCAAGATAACCGTTGCGACCGGCTTCGACCCAATGTCCCAAGCCGGTGATCATGCGCTCGATATAGGCATCGGAGACCTTGCCGGCAAGGTCATCGCGGCTGGATTCAAGCACCTCGCGTACCCGGCCGTAGTGGCTGATCAGATGCTCGACCATGGGCTCGACGCCGACCTCTTGCAAGCCATTGGCGGCGGCGGTTTCGCGATAAAAGCCGATGGAGCCGAGGCTGGCAAGATGGATGCGATCCAGCACCGGCTGCAGCACGCCTTCGGGGCAGTCGTCGGCCTGCATCGGGTCGGTGAAGATCAAATCGCCACCGGCACGCAGCACGCGTGCCGCCTCGGCGATGACCTGCGCGCGCCGGCCGCTGTGCAGGATGGCATCTTGCGACCAAACCAGATCGAAGCTGCCGTCAGGTGCCGGGACTTCCTCGAAGCTGCCGTCAATGACCGTGATCAGTTGATCGAGCCCGCGCTCGCGGTTCATCTCCCGGTCGCGCTCGTTCTCGGTCTCGCTCAAATTCAGTGCTGTGACCTGGCAGCCAAAGGTCTCGGCGAGATAGCGCGCGGCACCGCCATAGCCGGCGCCCATGTCGAGCACGCGGGACTCGGGTCCGAGCCCGGCCACCTTAGCCGCCATGCGCTCGACCGTGCGGTGGCTGGCATCGCGAATGGCCTCGCCCGGGTGCTGATAGAGGCCGATGTGGATGTCCTCACCGCCCCAAACATGAAAATAGAACTGATCGGCATCCTCGCTGTTGTAATAATTCCTTGCCGTTTCAACAACCTCTGTGTAGCCTAAGCTCATTCTTCTTCTCCTCCTTCCAGGTATCGTTTTTCTGCCACATGGATAAAGAAATCCGGCTCGGCGTCGCGGTAGGTTTCCTGGAAGTCGCCATAGGTGGTGACGTGCTGAAAGCCAACCTCGCGCAACAAGCGGCGGACGTATTTCTTGCGCAGCGGAAACATGTTCAGGTGAAAGACTTCATCATCCGGAAATTCGTAGCGGAAACGCGCCAGGGACTCGTCAACATGCTCGGGCGTGGCGCGGACATTGTCTCCGCAATAGTAAAAGTTGTGTGTGGGCTCGACTTTATGATCGAGCAGGGCATCGTAGTTACGCTGATCGATAATCAGGATGCCGTCGTGCTTCAGGGTGGCGTAGAACTCGGCCAAGGCTTTACGCCTGTCGTTGTCGTCGTGTAGGTGAGTAAAGGAGTTGCCCAGGCAGATCACGGCGTCGTAATAGTCATGAATGTCGCGGTTTAGCCAGCGCCAGTCGGCTTGGGCGGTGCGCAGCAAATAGTCGCGCTTGCGCGCATTCTCGAACGCCTTGGCCAGCATGGTCGGGCTGCCATCCGCGCTGGTCACCTCGAAGCCGGCGCGCAGCAGACGCACAGAATGGAAGCCAGTCCCGGTGGCGACGTCCAGCACTTTTTTTACCCCATGCTCGCGCAGGGCGCTGATGAAGAAATCCCCCTCCGCCTCGGCGCGACCGTCCCAGTCGATGAGCTGATCCCAGCGTTCGACAAAAGGGTGGATATATTCGGATTTGTAATGATTCGTATCGCGAACCTCTAGCGGGTCCGATCCGTAGTTCTGTTGTGTGGACTTTTCTTGACTTTGAAGATTCATCGCGGTTCCTCGAGCGGATGCGGGGCGACCCGCAACGCGGGCGCCGTGTGGGCGACGAGCGCGAAGGCACGCCAGCGAGTTTTCGTGGAGCTGGCCTGAGGCCAGTGATTTGCAGTACTTGTGTGCAAATGGCTTGCAGTACTGGCTTTTAGTAACGGCTTGCGGTTAAGGCGCGAGCCGGGCCAGCCAATTTGAACCCCGCTGTATGTGCGGGGCAGCGCGTCGCCTTTCGCGTCACCCTTACGCAGACACCAGGCCACCAAGCGGGCCGATCCGATGAATGCACTTCGATTAGATGAACAACAATAGGACGCGACTAGCGATGACCGCCTGATGGTGGCGGCCGGATGAGATGGCAATGCAGCAAACGAGCCGCTAAGGTGGCACTCGTGACGTGCGATTGCCGAAAAGCAGCCTAAATGATCAGGCTGAAGCGCGCATTATAACGGAAACTGGCGTCGAATTCACCCAAGGCTTCTCAACCCTTTCCGGAGAAGGCTTTTTTATTCAATTGAATCAATAGGGTATGCAAACCCAAAAAAACCATTTTCCGCAAAAAAGTGCCATGTAAAGGCGCTTTTGTTGGGGATTGCGGAGAATGGACCACGCCAACTTCGGTGGAATTCACGGTAAACGCGGAGTCGCGATTGGCTGCGGATGAGGGAGGTCGGCTTAGGATACCTGCGCGTGGATTGAGCCAGACGTCTAGCCGGCCTGTTCTGTTCGGGTGCTGAGTGTTCGAGAGGAGGGGCCTTAAGCGGATTGATAGTGGGAGCGTTCCTGCATTGCCAGGTTCAGCCGGCGGCTTCGGCGTCCTTGTCGCGTTCGATCATGGCGTAAGCTGAGTGATTGTGGATGGACTCGAAATTCTCAGATTCCACCACATAGGCGGCGATGCGCTCATCCTGGTTCAACAGCCCGGCGATGTCGCGCACGGTGTCCTCAACAAACTTGGGATTATCATAAGCGTGCTCTGTGACGAATTTCTCATCGGCGCGTTTGAGCAACCCGAATAGCTCGCACGAGGCCTGGGATTCGACCAGGTCGATCAACTCCTCCAGCCACAAAAATCCCCGCGTGCGCACGGTCACTGTCACATGCGAGCGCTGATTGTGGGCGCCGTAGGCCGAGATTTGTTTAGAGCAGGGGCATAGGCTGGTCACGGGCACTACCACCCGGATCGACAAGCTTGGCTGCCCCTGTTTGACCTCGCCAATAAAGGTGACATCGTAATCCAGCAGGCTGGCCACTCCGGTCACAGGCGCGAGTTTGTTAATGAAAAAGGGGAAGCGCATTTCGATGTGACCGGCTTCGGACTCAAGCCGCTCGGCCATCTCCCTGAGCATGTCCTTGAAGGTGCGGACGCTGATTTCTGGTTGGTGGTTGTTCAAGATGGCCACGAAGCGCGACATGTGCGTGCCCTTGAAGTCATGCGGCAGATGCACGTACATATTGAAGGTGGCAACAGTGTGTTGCTCTAAGCCGCTACGATCCTGAATGCGCACCGGATGGCGAATGTCCTTGATGCCAACGCGGTCGATGGCAATTCGCCGGCTATCGGCGCTAGCCTGGACGTCGGCCATCGTCTGTCGCGAAGGGGTGTTCTGCGATGCGGCTTGTGGCGAGGGTGCCGCTGCTGCTGCGGCAGTACTCCGCAGGGTCGATTCCATTGAATGAAAACCTCTTAATCGACGATTAAATCGCCGAGGGTGACGGATGCAACTGCCCAAGCCCCCTGCGACTGTCATGAAATGGTTATATATTGGCGCCGGTGTGAAAGGGAAGGTGGTCGGAGAAGACTCGGGCAGAAAGCGGCGCTGCGGCTGTGATGCCTGGCTAGCCTCGCTGCCTGGCTTGGATTCCCGGTGGGACCGTCGGGCAAGTTAATGATCGCGGGCGATGATGTAGTCCGCAATCCAACGCAGCGGATCGGCACCGCTGTCGAAGCCGCTGAGACAGCGATGCGCTTCCTCGATCAGGCGAGCGGCTTCTTTGTGCGCGGCGTCGATACCAAGCAGCGACGGATAGGTGGCTTTGTGGTGCGCCGCGTCCTGACCGCTCTGCTTGCCGAGCACCTCGGTCTGGCCCTCCACGTCGAGCAGATCGTCCTGGATCTGAAATGCCAGCCCAATGCAGCGGGCGTAACCATCGAGCGCGCTGGCTTGCTCGCCGGTTGTCTCTGGCTTGACCAGGGCGGCCATGTTGACGCTCGCCTGGATGAGTGCGCCCGTCTTGTGCAGATGAATGTTCTCGAGGGCAGCGCGGTCGAGTGCCTGGCCCTCGCTGGCCAGATCCAGTGCCTGGCCGGCGACCATGCCGCGCGAGCCTGCGGCACGGGCGAGCACTTCGATCATGCGGATGCGGGCGTCGACGGTGTTGGCAGAATCCGTGGCCAGCCACTGAAATGCGAGGGTCTGTAAAGCATCGCCGGCGAGAATGGCGGTTGCCTCGTCGAACGCCTTATGGCAAGTGGGTTGTCCACGGCGCAGATCGTCATCATCCATGGCGGGCAGATCATCGTGGATGAGCGAATAGGTATGGATGAGTTCGAGCGCACAGGCTGCTGCGTCGATCTGCTCACGGGTTACACCGACTGCGCTGGCCGCTGCGTAGGCGAGCGTTGGGCGCAGCCGCTTGCCGCCGCCAAGCGCGCCATGGCGCATGGCTTGATGCAGACGCGCGGGCTCTTGGTCGACGCTTGGCAGGCGCATCTCGAAGGCGCGTTCAACCCGGGCTTGGCAGATCTTGAGATATTGTTTCAGCGGCTTGTTGGCCATTGTCGGAATGTCTTGGTCTCTGTCGTGGTTTGCGGTCGCCGCCTGTGTGTCTTTGTTCCCTCAACCCCCAGCACCTCAGGGCCGGATCATCGGGGCTCAAAGGGTATCGGCTTGGCCGAGGATTCGGATGCAGCCTCGTTTGACGTATCGGTCAGAATACGCACGCGCTGCTCGGCGGTGTCGAGCGCCTGTTGGCAACTGCGGCTGAGATGCACGCCGCGCTCGAAGGTGGCAAGGGATTCCTCAAGCGAGAGATCGCCCTGCTCAAGGCGGTCCACCAGCGCTTCAAGCTCCGCCAGGGATTGTTCGAAGCGGGCCGGATCCGCGTTAGCCTCGCCCGTGCTTGCGTCTTGGCTGCTCGGTGCGCTGGTATCAGGGCTCCTAATAGAGCTCTGGTCAGGGCTCTGGTCAGGCGGCGCATCGGCGTCGATTGAGGACGCAGCAGGCGCTTCGGTCTGGGTGGCGGCAGTGGATGTTTTCTCAGTTTTGGCCAAACGTTGTGGTCTTCCGCTGGATTGTTATTTTGACTTTTAAGCGCACTACGGTAGCTTACAGCGGTTTTGCGGTCAATCGATTCGGGCGGTGGTATCTGGCAGCCAGCCAGCGCCAGGTGCCTGACCCGACCCTGGATTGAATCTAAGGAGTTTCAGCAGTGACCAACGGCGGCTATGACGCCTCAGCCATCGAGGTTTTGAGTGGCCTCGACCCGGTGCGCAAACGACCGGGGATGTACACAGATACAGCAGGCCCAAATCATCTTGTTCAGGAGGTTGTTGACAACAGTGTCGACGAGGCGATTGCCGGACATGCGCGCCGCATCGCGGTGGAGCTGTTCGCCGATGGCTCGGTTCAGGTCGACGACGATGGGCGTGGGATGCCGGTCGACCAGCATCCGCAGATGAAACTGCCCGGCATTGAGGTGATTCTGACCAAGCTGCACGCCGGCGGGAAGTTCTCCTCCGGCAGCTATCGCTTCAGCGGTGGTCTGCATGGTGTGGGTGTGTCCGTGGTCAATGCGCTCTCAAGGCGGCTCGATGCCTGGGTCAAGCGCGATGGTAAGGAGTACCACATCGCCTTCGAGCAGGGCGAGAAGGTCTCGGAGTTGACCGAGACGGGGCCCGTCAAGCCCCGGGATACCGGCACCCGACTGCGGTTTTCTCCCGAGGCGCGGTATTTCGACACCACCAAAATTAGCGTGCGCTCCTTGAAGCATTTGCTCCGGGCCAAGGCGGTGCTCTGCCCAGGGCTCGAGGTGTCCTTTGCTGACGAGGCCAGTGGCGAGCAGGAGACCTGGTGCTATCAGGATGGTCTGTTGGACTATCTCAGCCAGGCGCTCGGTGACTCGCCCATGCTGCCCGATGCGCCCTTTTTCGGTGAGATGGAAAGCGCCGCTGAATCGGCCAGCTGGGCGCTGGCCTGGCTGCCGGAGCAGGGTGATTTGATCACCGAGAGCTATGTGAACCTGATCCCGACCGTGCAGGGTGGTACGCATGTGAATGGCTTGCGCACCGGTTTGACCGAAGCCTTGCGCGAGTTCTGCGAGTTCCGCAATCTGCTGCCGCGCGGGGTGCGCCTGGCACCCGAGGATGTCTGGGGACGGGTCAGCTACATCTTATCGGTCAAGCTGCTCAATCCGCAGTTCTCCGGGCAGACCAAAGAACGGCTGTCTTCGCGCGAATCAGCAGCTTTCGTCTCTGGCGTGGTCAAGGACTCTTTCAGCCTGTGGCTCAACCAGCATGTCGCCGATGCCGAGCGCATCGCCGAACTGGTGATTACTGCCGCCCAGACGCGCCTGCGCGCCGGGCGCAAGGTGGCACGAAAAAAGGTCACCCAGGGGCCGGCCCTACCCGGCAAGTTGGCTGACTGCACCTCCACCGACCCGACCCGCAGTGAGCTGTTTTTGGTGGAGGGCGACTCGGCTGGCGGCTCCGCCAAGCAGGCGCGAGATCGGGAATTTCAGGCCATCATGCCGCTGCGTGGCAAAATCCTGAACACTTGGGAGGTGGACCCGGCCGATGTGCTGGCCTCCCAGGAGGTGCATGATATTGCCGTGGCAGTTGGGGTTGATCCGGGCAGTGAGGATCTCTCGCGCCTGCGCTTTGGCAAGATCTGCATTTTGGCCGATGCGGACTCCGATGGCGCGCATATCGCCACCTTGTTGTGCGCTCTTTTTCTCAAGCATTTTCCCAGCCTGGTGACCGGTGGTCATGTTTATGTGGCGATGCCGCCGCTGTATCGTATCGATATCGGCAAGCAGGTGTTTTATGCCCTGGACAACAGCGAAAAACAGGGGGTGCTTGATCGTATCGCCGCCGAGAAGCTCAAGGGCAAGATCAGCGTGCAGCGCTTTAAGGGCCTGGGCGAGATGAATCCGCGCCAGTTGCGCGAGACCACCATCGACCCGGATACCCGGCGCCTGGTGCAGCTCACGGTTGAAGACCCGGAACAGGGCGAGCATCTGATGGACATGCTGCTTGCAAAAAAACGCGCCGCTGACCGTCGCGCCTGGTTGCAACAAAAGGGCGATCTGGCCGAGATCTGAGCAGGCGCCCGGCCCACCGCAAAAGGAGAGCCCGATGACCCCATTCCGCCATACCCATGTCAGCGGCGAGGACTGGCGCCAGATCCTCGCCCAAGCCGCAGCCGAGTTGCGCGGGGCCACAGGCAATCTTGGTTTTGTCTATGTGACCGAGCCGCTCAGCCCGAACCTTGATGAGGTTCTAGACGCCCTGCGCCTGGCCACCAAGGTTGAGCACTGGTGCGGGGCCGTCGCCGGTGGCATCTGCGCGACCGGGGTTGAGTCCTACGAGCGCCCGGCGCTGGCCGCTATGGTGGCCGATCTGCCGACGGATGCATTTCGCGTGTTTCCACCGATTGTGAGCGACCTTAAGGCTTTTGATGCCGAACAGAAGTCTTGGCTGGGTAATCAGCTGCCCTACACCGCGCTGGTGCATGCAGATCCCGGCAACGGACAGACGAAGGCACTGATCGAGCAACTGGCCGCGCGCACGGCAACCGGCTTTCTGGTGGGGGGGCTCTCTAGCGCCACGGCCGGCAAGGAAACGCGTCTGATTGCCGATGAACCCTGCGGTGGCGGGCTCTCTGGTGTTCTACTGAGTGATGCCGTGGCAGTTCAGACCGGACTGAGCCAGGGCTGCACGCCCATTGGGCCGCAGCGGCGCATCACCGAAGCGCAGCGCAATGTGATTGTGCAGCTTGACGGTCGCCCGGCCTTGGATGTGTTCCGTGAAGACATTGGCGCCGAGCTGGCGCGCGATCTCAATCAGGTGGGCGGATTGATTTTCGCCGGGCTGCCGATTCGCGGCAGCGACACCGGCGATTATCTGGTGCGCAATCTGATCGGCATTGACACCAACAAGCGCCTGCTGGCCATCGCCGAACTGGTTGAGCATGGGCAGGACCTCATGTTCTGCCGCCGCGATCTCGACAGCGCTCGTGAGGACATGGTGCGCATGCTGCGACATCTGAAAGGGCGCCTGAAACAACCCCCGAGCGGCGGGATTTACGTCTCCTGTCTGGGGCGCGGTGCCAGTCTGTTTGGCGAGGACGCCGAGGAGCTGAAGTTGATTCAGGAGCACCTCGGCGAGGTGCCGCTGGTGGGCTTTTTCGCCAATGGGGAAATTTTTCAGGATCGGATGTACGGATACACCGGGGTCTTGACGCTATTCACTGGCTGAGGGCGCGACGCCTTTACTGTGAATCACACGGATTCATTACCCTGGGTGGTCGGGACCATGAACCTTAGCCGGCGAGTTTGTTTTTGAGTAGCTGATTCACCACCCCCGGGTTGGCCTTGCCCTGGCTTTGCTTCATCACCTGGCCGACAAAGAAGCCAAACACCTTGTCCTTGCCGGCGCGGTATTGTTCCACCTGCTGCGGATTGGCGGCGATCACGGCATCAACAATGCCCTCGATTGCGCCAGTGTCTGTGATTTGCTTCAGCCCGCGCGCGGCGATGATCTGATCGGTATCGCCCTCGCCTGCCCAGAGACCATCGAACACCTGCTTGGCGATCTTGCCGGAGATGCTGTTGTCCTGAATACGCTTGAGCAGGCCAACCAGCCCGGCTGGACTGACCGGGCTTGAACCAATATCGAGATCGGTTTTGTTCAGCGCTGCGGCCAGCGCGCCAGTGATCCAGTTCGCGGCCAAGCGAGGGTCGCCGCAGCCGGCGGCGGTCTGCTCGAAAAAATCCGCCATGGCCAGAGAGCCCGTCAATAGGCTGGCGTCGGCGGCGCCTAGACCATACTGTTCGGCAAAGCGGGTGCGCATGGCGTCCGGCAGCTCGGGCAGGTCGGCCGTGGTGGCGGCGATGAACTCATCATCAATGGCTAGCGGCAGCAGGTCGGGGTCAGGAAAATAGCGGTAGTCGTTGGCTTCTTCCTTGGAGCGCATGGAGCGGGTTTCGTCCTGATCGGCATCGTAGAGGCGGGTTTCCTGCACGATGCTGCCGCCATCTTCCAGGATGTCCCGCTGGCGTTCGATCTCGAACTCCAGCGCCTTCTGTAAAAAGCGGAAGGAGTTGATGTTCTTGATCTCCGCGCGGGTGCCAAGGCGGTCGGAACCAGCCGGGCGCAGGGAGATGTTGGCATCGACGCGGAAGGAGCCCTCCTGCATGTTGCCATCGCTAATGCCAATCCAGCGCACCAGCTGGTGAATTTTGCGCGCGTAGGTGACGGCCTCTTGGGGCGAGCGCAGGTCGGGTTCGGAAACGATTTCCAGCAGTGGAGTGCCGGCGCGGTTGAGGTCGATGCCGCTGAAGCGTGCGTTGCTCCCAGCGTCCCCCAAAGCGTCTTCATGCACCGATTTTCCAGCGTCTTCTTCGAGATGGGCGCGGGTGACGCCGATGGTCTTCAGGCTGCCGTTTTCGAGCAGTATGTCCACCTGACCGCGTCCGACCACGGGAAGCTCGTACTGGCTGATCTGATACCCCTTGGGCAGGTCGGGATAGAAATAATTCTTGCGCGCGAATACCGAGCGCGGGGCGATCTCGGCGCCGATGGCGGTGCCGAAGCGCACGGCATGGCGCACCGCCTCGGCGTTGAGCACCGGCAGCACGCCGGGCAGGCCGAGATCAATGGCGCAGGCCTGACGATTGGGCTCGGCGCCGAAGGCGGTGGCGGCGCCGGAGAAGATTTTTGATGCCGTCTTGAGTTGGGTATGAATCTCAAGGCCGATCACGGTTTCCCATGGCATGTTCGCTGTCTTCCTCAATGTCGGAAAAGGTCAATGCGCGATGCAGTCGCTCTTACCGGTGGGTTCTAATGCGCTTGCTCTGGTCGCGCCAGATGCCAGTCGCTCACCTGCTGCAACTGGTGGGCGACATTCAACAGGCGGGCTTCGGCGAAATAGTCGCCAATCAGCTGCAAGCCGACCGGCAGGCCGCCCACAGGCGCGATAGGCACCGACATGCCCGGCAGACCGGCCAGATTGGCCGAAATGGTGTAGATGTCGTTTAAATACATGGCCACCGGATCGGCGGTCTTGGCGCCAAGGGCAAAGGCCGTGGTGGGTGCGGTCGGGCCGAGGATGACATCCACCTCGGCGAAGGCACGCTGAAAGTCTTGCTTGATCAGGCGACGAATCTGCTGGGCCTTGCGATAATAGGCATCGTAGTAGCCGGCGGAGAGGACATAGGTGCCGATCATGATCCGCCGCTTGACCTCGGGGCCAAAACCTTCGCCGCGACTGCGTTTATAGAGGTCGTCGAGATCGGCAGGATCGGCCGCGCGGTGGCCGTAGCGTACACCATCGAAGCGCGCCAAGTTGGACGAGCATTCCGCCGGCGCGACCACATAATAGGCCGGCACCGAGAGCGCGCTATTGGGCAGGCTGATCTCCTTGAGTTGCGCGCCCTGCTGGCGCAACAGCTTGATGGCGTCCTCGACTGCTGCGGCGATGCGCGTGTCGAGTTCCGGGTTCATGAACTCCTTGGGCAGGCCGATGCGCAGTCCTTGCAGGGGGGCATTGAGATCGGCCTGGTAGTCAGGCACCGGCTCATCGGCGCTGGTTGAGTCATAGGGGTCGAACCCGGCCATGGCCCGCAGGATAAGCGCGGCATCGGCGGCGTTGCGCGCCAGCACGCCAGCCTGATCCAGACTGGAGGCGAAAGCGATCATACCCCAGCGCGAGCAACGCCCGTAGGTGGGCTTGATGCCGGTCAGGCCGCAGAAGGCCGCTGGCTGGCGAATGGAGCCGCCGGTGTCGGTACCAGTGGCCGCCATGCACAGGCCAGCTGCCACTGCAGCCGCCGAGCCGCCGGAGGAGCCGCCGGGCACGCGGGTCGGGTCCCAAGGGTTTTTCACCGGACCGTACCAACTGGTTTCGTTAGACGAGCCCATGGCGAACTCGTCCATGTTGGTTTTGCCAAGGCTGATCGCGCCGGCGTCTTGCAGTCGGTTGACAACAGTTGCGTTGTAAGGGGCGATGAAATCGTTCAACATGCGCGATGCGCAACTGGTGCGCACGCCCTTGGTGCAGAAGATGTCCTTATGCGCAATCGGGACACCGGTGAGTGGGCCGCCTGCGTCACGCGCCAATTGCTGATCGGCAGCATCGGCGGCGGCCAGGGCGGTTTCGGGCGTGACCGTGATAAAGCTGTTCAGCAAGGGCTCATGGCGCTCGATGCGCGCGAGAAACTCCGCAGTCAGTTCGCGGCTGGAGAACTCGCGGCGGCGCAGGCGCGCGGCCAATTCGGCAATGGGCTCGCCGAGCGTCTGGTCGATCATGGTGCTGCAGTCCTAATGCTGGCGGTCAAAAAACTGGGCTGAGGGGCTGGGTCAATCGGAGCCGGAACGGATGTTCCGCTGGACAATGGTCTGGGCGGAGGGGCTGGGCAGAGAGTTTGGCGAGGCAGGTCCCCGCCCTGCCCCGGAGTCGCAGACATGTCTACTCGATGACCCGGGGTACCAGATAAAAGCCATCTTTAGTCATGGGCGCGATACTCTGGAAGAGTTCGCGCCTGTCCGGCTCGGTGGCATCATCCGGGCGCAGACGCTGAGTGAGTTCGAGTGGGTGTGCGAGTGGCTCGATCGCGCTGGTGTCGCAGGCGTTCATGTCCGCGACCATGGCGAAGATGTCGGTCAACTCGCTGGCATATTGATCGAGTTCGCTGGCATCGGCGGCGAGTTTGGCAAGATTGGCGATTTGCGCGACGTCGGATGATTGCATGGTTCCTGGACCCGGATCAGGTGCGATCCTGAAAAGCAGGATGCGCGGCGGAGTCGAAACAGCGCGCGGCAAGGCGCGTTTGGGATTAAGCTTGGCAAAAGTCCTGCCTGCGGCAGCGAGTGGCAAGCTACCACAAGAAGGCTCGCCTTGGAATTGGCCCGAAAAAGCGCCTGGCGATTTTGCTCGGGATTTTGCGCATTTGCTGCTGTGCGCAGTCGGATTGCCCGGCATGTTGGCGCGGAAATCGCTGAACTTGCCAAGCTGTTACCACTGGGTGTCTTGCCGAGGAGGCCCGAGATTGCTAGATTAGGCACCTAATCTGGCGTGCGGCAGTCCGCGCGGAACCGTCAAACAACCGCTTCATATTCCGGGGTGGCCGGGACTATGAGCGTTACCGTCAAACAACCGCTTCATATTCCGGGGTGGCCGGGACTATGAGCGTTACCGTCAAACAACCGCTTCATATTCGGGGTCGCCGGGACTATGAGCGTTAGGAAGAAAATCGATGCTTTTTAGACGCATTCGGGGCATGTTCTCCAATGATCTGTCGATCGACCTGGGCACCGCGAATACGCTCATTTATGTGCGTGGCAAAGGTGTGGTGCTCAATGAACCTTCGGTGGTTGCTATTCGACAGGACCATGACGGGGGACGAAAAACCGTGGCCGCCGTCGGCGAAGAAGCCAAGGCCATGCTCGGGCGCACGCCGCAAAATATCACCGCTATCCGCCCGATGAAAGATGGGGTGATTGCCGACTTCACCGTCACCGAGAAGATGCTCCAGTACTTTATCCACAAGGTACATGAGAGCCGGATCATTCGTCCGAGTCCGCGAGTTTTGGTGTGTGTTCCCTGCGGTTCGACCCAGGTTGAGCGGCGCGCTATCAAAGAGTCTGCTGCGGGTGCCGGGGCACGCGAAGTTTTTCTGGTTGAAGAACCCATGGCGGCGGCTATTGGTGCCGGCCTGCCAGTCGGGGAAGCACGCGGTTCCATGGTGCTCGACATTGGTGGCGGCACCTCGGAGGTCGGCATCATCTCACTCAATGGTATTGTTTATTCTCAGTCGGCGCGTATCGGTGGCGACACCTTCGATGAATCCATCATTAACTACGTGCGACGTAATTACGGGACGTTTATTGGTGAGGCGACCGCCGAGCGGATCAAGCACACCATTGGCTCGGCCTTCCCCGGCAGCGAAGTGCGCGAGGTCGAAGTCAAAGGCCGCAATCTGGCCGAGGGCATGCCCCGCAGTTTTACGCTGAACAGCAACGAGATTCTCGAGGCCCTGCAGGAGCCGCTTTCGGGTATTGTCAGCGCAGTTAAAATTGCGTTGGAGCAAACTCCACCCGAACTTGGCTCCGATGTTGCCGAGCGGGGCATCGTGGTCACCGGCGGTGGCGCGCTGCTGCGCGATTTCGACCGGCTGCTCGCCGAGGAAACCGGCCTGCCCGTGATTATCGCCGATGATCCACTGACCTGTGTGGCACGCGGGGGTGGCATGGCGCTCGATATGATCGACCAAAGGGGTGTTGACTTTTTCGTGGGCGAGTAGGTCGGTGGCGCATTGATCGGAATTCACACCCGCGCTAACCCTCTGATTTCGGTCGATTGATCCAGATCGGGCAATCTTCTGCAAACTTGGCATGAAGCCTCTGTTCAACCATGGACCCTCTGCTGCCGTGCGCATGGTGATTGCGCTGGCGCTGGCGTTCGCCCTCATTATTGCCGATCTGCATTATCGCCAGCTCGATGTCCTGCGCTCCAGCTTGGCCGTCACCGTCTATCCGCTGCATTTTCTTGCTGCCTTGCCAGCGCGCATCGCGCGCGATGTGGAAAACCAGGTGGTAAGCAACATGGAGTTGCGAGCCGAGAACGACCGCCTGCATCGGGAGAACCTGTCCCTGCGCGCGCGGTTGCAGCGGTTCGCGTCCCTTGAATCGGAGAACGAACGGCTGCGTAATCTGCTCGGCTCGGCGTTCAAGGTGGGCGAACGGGTGCTGATTGCCGAACTGCTGGAGGTGGACCTGGACCCTTACCGCCAGCAGGTATTGGTCGACAAAGGCGCGCTGTCCGGGGTCTTTGTTGGCCAGCCGGTACTGGATGCCAATGCGGTCATGGGGCAGGTGGTGCGCACCAACCCTCTGACTTCCACGGTGCTGCTGATTACCGATGCCCGCCACTCGCTGCCGGTTAAAATCAACCGCAACGGGCTGAGGTCGATTGCTATCGGGTCTGGACTGGTGGATCAGCTCAACCTGCTGCACGTGCCCAAAAAGGCCGACGTGCGGGTGGGCGATCTGCTGGTAACATCCGGACTTGGTGGCACCTACCCCCCTGGGTATCCTGTCGCGCGGGTGACCGAGGTGCGCATCGAGCCCGGCAAGCGGTTTGCCACCGTGAGCGCGGAACCCACGGCGCGACTTGATCGTAGCCATGAGGTTCTGCTGGTCTGGTCATTGCCGAAACTGATGGAAAGCGGGGCTATGACCAAAACAGATGGCGAGCATGCTGCCGCGATCAACTCGAATCTGGAGCCCTGAGCCATGCTGGCTGGCCGAACCCCGTGGGTGATTGTGCTGACCCTTGGCGCGGCCGGGTTTCTGAGCATTGTGCACATGCCCGACTGGGCCGTTGATTATCGCCCGCAGTGGACGGCGATGACGGTGATATTCTGGATCACCACCTTGCCTGATCGGGTCGGTGTCTTCTGGGCCTTTTTTGCCGGCCTGATGATGGACGTTGTGACCGGGTCTCTCTTGGGCCAGCACGCACTGAGCTTCTCGGTTATGGGGTATCTCACCGTTGAACTCGAGCAGCGCATCGCGCTTTTTCGCGCCTGGCAACAGGCAGTGTCGATCTGGCTGATTCTGACCGTGGAGCGCCTGCTATCGCTCTGGGTGCTGAGTGCCACCAACCAGCCAACACCCTCTCTGTCCTACTGGACCACCACCTTTGTCAGCATGCTGCTGTGGCCCTGGTTTGCCGCCGCGCTGCGAGGTCTTGTTCGGCGTCTGGATCTGGCTTAGCCTGAGCGCATGGTCGATTCATCGTTCAATAAGCCACGCAGTGGTGCGCGCATTTTCACCGGCCGCATCATTCTGGCCGGCGTACTGGTGGTAGTCTGCCTTGCCACCGTCGTGGCGCGGCTGGTGTATTTGCAGGTTTACAACAACGACCATTTCCGCACGCTGTCCGAGGATAATCGCGTTCGAGTGGAACCTTTGCCGCCGATGCGCGGGCTGATCTACGACCGAAATGGGGTGCTGCTTGCCGATAATGTCCCGTCCTACTCGCTGCAGATCATTCCTGGCCGAGTCGATAACCTTGCGGATACCATCGCCGAACTGAGTGAGATCATCCCGATCAGCGATCTGGATCGCCAACGCTTCGAACGTTTGCGCCGTCAGCACCGCCGTTTCGACGGGGTGCCGATCCGACTGGACCTGAACGATGTCGAGCGTGCGCGGTTCGCTGTGCAGGGGCATCGCTTTCCGGGTGTGCAGATACACGCGGAGTTGCTGCGCCATTATCCCTTCTCGTTCGATACTGCGCATGTGCTTGGCTATGTTGGGCGCATCAACGAAGAAGAGATGCAGCGAATCGACACCTCGGCCTACGCTGGCTCCAGCCATATCGGTAAGGTTGGTCTTGAGAAAGCCTATGAGGACAGCCTGCACGGAAGCGTTGGTTACCAGCAGGTTGAGGTGAATGCGCGCGGTCGGGTGCTGCGCACATTGGAGGAACAACTGCCAACATCTGGGGATGACTTGGTGCTGTTTCTCGATATCGACCTGCAGCGCGATGCCATGGCGACCATGGCTGGAAAGCGGGGCGCGGTGGTGGCCATTGATCCCAACACCGGCGGTGTGCTGGCGATGGCCAGCACACCTGGCTTCGACGCTAATCTGTTTGTCGATGGAATCAGCGTCGAGGACTATGCCGCGCTGCGCGACTCTATCGACAAGCCCCTTTACAACCGGGCGGTGCGCGGTCAGTATCCGCCAGCTTCGACCATCAAGCCCTTCATCGGGCTTGGCGGGTTGGCAGCGGGTTCCATCAGTTTTAGCGATGGCAAATACTGCGGTGGCTCTTTTCAGCTCCCGGGGCACGGTCATCGCTATCGCTGCTGGCGTCGCGGCGGTCATGGCACCCTGACGGTGAAGGATGCCGTGGTGCAGTCCTGCGATGTGTATTTCTACCGTCTCGCGCACGACATGGGCATCGAACGGCTCGATCGCTTCCTTGCCGATTTCGGCTTCGGCTCCAAGACCGGCATCGACTTTGCCGACGAACTCGGCGGCTTGCTGCCGACGCCCGAATGGAAGGAGCGCGTGCGTGGTCGGCCCTGGTATCCCGGCGAGACGCTGATCGTTGGTATCGGCCAAGGGGCCTTTCTGGTTACACCGCTGCAACTCGCCGCCGCGACCGCAGCCATGGCCAATCATGGCACTTACTTCCAGCCGCGCATGGTGCGGGCGGTGCGTGAACCGGGCTCTGGCATTCTGCAGCCAACCGCGCCGGTCAGCCATCGCATCGCGGTCGATAGCGAGGCCAAGTGGGAGGGGATGGTCGATGCCATGGCACAGGTCGTGGAAGGGGCGCGTGGCACGGCCCGGCGCATCCGCAGCCCGAACTTCCGTATCGCCGGTAAGACCGGGACCGCACAGGTCTTCACCATCGGGCAGAACGAGCGCTACAACGAGGCGCAAGTCGCTGAGCGCATGCGCGATCATGCGCTTTTTATTGCATTCGCGCCGGTTGAGGCGCCGCAGATCGCGGTGGCTGTGATCGTGGAGAACGGTCGCCACGGCAGCTCGACCGCTGCGCCCATTGCGCGTCAGATCATCGACAGCTACCTGTTGAAAAAGCGGGTCAGGCCGGCCGAGCCGGCGACTGGCACGCCTGACCAGTCGGTAGATCAGATCGACGAGGATTAAGCAACGGTGGCAATGTTTTCAGACATTCTGGCTGGAGGCGATGATCGCGGCCTGTTTGCGCGTTTGCACATCGACCTACCGTTGCTGCTCGGACTGCTGGTTCTCTGTGGCTGTGGGCTGGCGATTTTGTTTAGCGCCACCGAGCAGTCCAGCGGTCAGGTCGAGCGCCAGCTGCTCCGGCTTGGCCTGGCCTTGGGGGTGATGATGGGGATGGCGCAGATTCATCCCGATTATCTGCGCCGATTGTCGCTGCCGCTCTTTGTTTTTGGCGTGGCCATGCTGGTTGCGGTGGCTGTGACCGGGGAGATTGGCAAGGGTGCGCAGCGCTGGCTTGATCTCGGCCTGTTTCGCTTTCAGCCATCTGAGTTGCTCAAGCTGGCGGTCCCCATGATGCTGGCCTGGTTTCTCTCGGGCGCGGCCTTGCCGCCCAGTCTGGGGCGCATCCTGGTGGCTGTGATCATCACCGCCGTGCCGGTGCTGCTGATTGCCCGGCAGCCGGATTTGGGCACCGCTTTAATGGTAACCAGCGCCGCAGTCATGGTGCTTTTCATGGCTGGGCTGAGTTGGCGTCTGATCGGGCTGCTTGGCGCGTTGGCAGCTGGTGCGGCGCCGATATTGTGGTTTTTAATGCACGATTACCAACGCCAGCGCGTGCTGACGTTTCTCGACCCGCAATCTGACCCGCTCGGCTCCGGTTATCACATCATTCAGTCGCAAATTGCAATTGGCTCGGGCGGAATCCATGGCAAAGGCTGGTTCCACGGCACCCAGTCGCATCTGGAGTTTCTGCCGGAGCGCTCGACGGATTTTATTTTCGCGGTGCTTGGCGAGGAGTTTGGGCTGATCGGCATTCTCGCGTTGCTACTGGTCTATCTGTTTATTATTTTTCGCGGGCTTTATATCGCAGCACGCGCGCCGAACAGCTACTCGCGGCTGCTCGGCGGGGCCATCAGCATGGTGTTTTTTACCTATCTGTTTGTCAACACAGGCATGGTGGTCGGGCTGTTGCCGGTGGTGGGAGTGCCTCTGCCGCTGGTCAGTTATGGGGGAACCTCCCTGGTGACCATCATGGCGGGTTTTGGCATCCTGATGTCGATTCACACATCAAAATATTCCTAGTCCAGATAAGATGTTTGTGGCTATAATGAAAGCAGTTTGTTAGGAAGGAGCTACGATGAACGCGCGTCTTTTCCCTTGCTGGCTGACATCTGGCGCCCTGGTTTTTCTGCTTGTTTTCCTGCTCGCCGGCTGTGGTGGCGGCACCGCAACTCGCTCGGATGAGGATCAGACCTTTGGTCCACCAGACGCGGTTCCTAAGGTCGAGCCCAAATCCAAACACGGAAACATGTCGTCCTATGTTGTGATGGGGCGTCGCTATGAAACCAAAGATAGCAGCAAGGGCTATGTTGAGCGCGGACAGGCCTCCTGGTACGGCAATAAGTTCCACGGTCGGCGCACCTCCAGTGGGGAGGTGTACGATATGCATCAAATGACGGCGGCTCACAAGACGCTGCCGCTGCCGAGTTATGTGCAGGTGACCAACCTGGAAAACGGTCGCGTGGCCGTGGTGCGTGTCAATGATCGCGGTCCCTTCCATGGCGGGCGCATCATTGACCTGTCCTACGCGGCGGCGAGAAAGCTCGGTGTCGTGGCTGCCGGCACGGCCAAAGTGGAGGTGCGCTCAATTGATCCGCGCGATCACGGCGGCCTAGTGAAAGCCCCGCCACCGGCCCGGCTCGAGCATCAGCAGCGGGCTGCTGGTCCGTTTGAAGATCCAGTTCTCGCAGCCGACGATCAGCTCTATCTGCAGGTCGGTGCTTTCGACCAGCTTGCCAATGCCGAGGAGTTGCGCCAGCGGTTGCTGGCCCATGTTCCAGAGCCGGTCAACATCCGACCCGGTGCTGAAGCCGAGGTGGCGCCCTACAAAGTGCGCGTCGGTCCGCTCGGCTCCCGCGCCGAGGCAGAGGCAGTTTCGCAGCGCCTAGCCAGCCTGGGGCTCGCGCAAGGGATGGTGATCGGTCGCTGACAGGCGGATGCCAACAGCGCAACCGGGAGTCAACCTGACATCCGCCGATGGGTTACAATTTTCCTATTCGGCGGTCCTGCGCCGCGCTTTCTTCGCTGGTAACTATCTAACATGTTTTCTTTGGCAAGATTCCCCCATCTGGCCGCGTTGCTAGACCGCCTCCTGATCGTCGGGCTGCTGGGCGCAGTGCTGGTGGCTCCAGTGGCCGCCGATGCCCCGGTCGTGCCCGAGCCACCGCAGCTAGAAGCCGGCGGCTATGTGCTGATGGACTTCGCAAGTGGCAAAGTTCTGGTCGAACTCAATGCCGATGAGCGGCTCGCGCCGGCCAGTCTGACCAAAATCATGACGGCTTATGTGGTCTTTGGTGAATTGGCTGCCGGGCATCTGGCGCTCACCGACGATGTGCTCATCAGCGAAAAGGCTTGGCGTACCGGCGGGTCCAAGATGTTCGTCGAGGTTGGCAAGCGCGTCGGTGTCGAAGACTTGCTTCAGGGCATGATCGTGCAGTCCGGTAATGATGCCAGCGTTGCTCTTGCCGAACACATTGCCGGTAGCGAGTCAGCCTTCGCGGACATGATGAATGCGGCAGCGGCACGCCTCGGGATGACCGGCTCGCATTTCACCAACGCGCCGGGGCTACCAGACCCCCTGCACTACAGCACGCCACGGGATATCGCGATTCTGGCCCGGGCAATGATTCGCGACTTCCCCGACTACTACGGCTGGTACTCGCAGGAGGAGTTTACCTACAACGATATCCGCCAGTACAACCGCAATACGCTGCTGCGTCAGGACCCGAGCGTCGATGGCGTCAAGACTGGTCACACTGAGGAGGCGGGCTACTGTCTGGTCGCCTCGGCAAAGCGCGACGCGCAGCGCATGATCTCGGTGGTCATGAAAACCGGGAGCACCAAAGCGCGCGCTCGCGACAGCCTGGCGCTGCTGAATTACGGTTTCCGCTTCTATGAAACTATCGAACTCTTCCCAGCCAACAAGCCAGTGGAGAATCTGCGGGTATGGAAGGGAGAGACGAAGACGTTGCCGGTTGGGCCGGCAACTGATCTGTCGATCAGCATCCCGCGCGGTAGCTACGAGAATGTCGTCACCCGGCTCGAGGCAGCGGCAGACATCACTGCGCCCATCGGGCAGGGTGAGCGTGTTGGGGATATTGTCGTCAGCCTAAACGACGAGGAACTTCAGCGGGTGCCGCTGGTGGCATTGGAGACAATCCCGCTCGGTGGGCTGCTGCGGCGTGCCACCGATATTGTTTTGCTGTGGTTCCAGTGACGAGCATTACGGGAATGAAGACCGACCAGCAGAGCGCGGTTCACCTCGGCACGGTTTACCTCAATGGTCATTTCATGCCCCTGGCCGAGGCGCGGGTGCCGGTGCTTGATCGGGGTTTTCTGTTTGGCGATGGCGTGTATGAGGTCATTCCTGCCTATGATCGCAAACCCCTGCGGCTGCATGCCCACCTTGATCGGCTTGAGCGCAGTCTGGCCGGTATTCGCCTTGCCAATCCACTGTCGCGCGCTGATTGGGAAGGCATTTTCGCGCACCTGCTGCGCTCCCATGAAGCGGCCAATCAGGCCCTTTATTTGCAGGTGACGCGCGGAGCCCCGGATGGACGCGATCATCGCTTTCCGGAAAACACCAGCCCAACAGTCTTTGTCATGACAAAAGCCCTGGCGCCGCGCAACCCGCGCATTGCCGAGCAGGGAGTTTCTGCGGTGCTGTGTGAGGATACCCGCTGGCAGCGCTGCGACATTAAGTCCATCTCCCTTGTCGCCGCTGTGCTGCTGCGCCAGGAAGCGGCCGATCAAGGCGCAGAGGAAGCCCTGCTGGTGCGCGATGGCCGCGTGGTGGAAGGCTCGACCAGCAATCTTTTTGTCATACGCGATCGCTACGTGACTACGCCGCCCACTGGTCCCGAGTTGCTCTCCGGGATTACCCGCGATCTGATTATTGAGTTGGCCGGGCGCGAGCGCCTGCCGCTCACCGAACAGCCAGTATCGGTAGAGGATTGTCGCAGCGCCGATGAGCTGTGGATTTGCAGCTCCACGCGCGAGCTTGTGCCGGTCACCCGGCTTGATGGTGAACCTGTGGGTGATGGTCGGGTCGGTCCGCTGTGGCAACAGCTCGATGCCGCCTATCAGGCCTGCAAGGCCGAGCTTGGGCAAAGCGGCCATGACTGAGGCACATGGCACTGTCAGCGTCGATCCGCACGCCAGCGACGCGCCTGAATCAGGCGAGACCCTGCTGGAATTCCCCTCCCAGTTCCCCATCAAGGCGATGGGGCTGGCTGAGCAGGATATTGCCACCCTAGTGCTCGAGATTCTCGCGCGCCACACTGACGGGGTTGCTCCAGAGCAGGTGCGTCACCGCCCGAGCACCAATGGCAAGTGGCTGTCGGTAACGGTCGTGTTCGAGGCCCAAAGCAAAGCGCAGCTTGATGCTATTTATCGCGAGTTGACGGCGCACGAAGCAATTGTCTATGCCTTGTGATGGCGGCTGTGTGGTGCGCCAGCTTGGGCGCCGCGCCTATTCCGACACGCTTGCGCAAATGGTTGCCTTCACCGATGGGCGCGATGCCAACACTCCGGATGAACTCTGGGTGGTCGAGCATGACTCGGTCTTTACCCTGGGCCAGGCTGGCCGGCGCGAACACCTGCTGAATCCGGGTGACATTCCCGTCATCCAAAGTGATCGAGGTGGCCAGGTCACCTATCACGGACCCGGCCAGGTTGTGGTCTATGTCCTGCTCGACTTGCGCCGCCTCGGGCTTGGCGTGCGACAACTGGTCAACCTGCTCGAGCAGGCAGTGGTTGTCGTGCTCGATGCTCAGGGGATTGCGGCGGCCACCCGGGCCGGAGCCCCCGGTGTCTATGTGGGAGCGGCGAAAATCGCGGCGCTCGGTCTGCGCGTGCGCCGCAGTTGTAGTTACCATGGCCTCGCGCTCAATGTGGCGATGGACCTGGCACCCTTCTCGCGCATCCATCCCTGCGGCTATCCTGGGCTAAAAGTTACCCAAATGGCCGATCTTGGTTGTCTTCTCCCGCCTGCCGCTGTCGCTGCGGTTCTGGTCGATGAGCTGGGTATCTCGCTTCAATCCGCCTGAGCTTGGTTTGGCGTGCGAAACAGTGCCAGCGGAAAGGTTTCGGTAATCAGGATCACCGGCTCGCTGCCGATGATAATCCGATAGGTCCGGAACAGGCTGTCGCCTTGCGGGCTTTGCCCCGCATCCGCAGTTCCCGGATTGACGCCGACCTCCATCACCTCGCGGTAGCTTTCGAGTCCGCTGTCGCGGATCAGGGCGCCAATGCCGATTTCGCGGTCGATCAGACGTTGGCGGAAATGATCGGGAACCCGTTCGGAGCGAACCACCGAGTCGGCACGCGCATACTCAAGGCCGGAATCGCCGCCGCGCAGACGAACCCGTCGCGCCAGGGCGCGGTCGCCCGGACGGATCTCAACCCAGGGAATGGCCGCTTCAGCTGTTGTGAATTCCTGATACAGGGTATCGACCATTACCGGTTCCCAAAAAAACGCCTCGAGAATCTTGGTGACCGTGCCATCGGTGACCAGCAGTGCGCGCAGAAAAGCCGGCAGGGACTGAATGGCGCGGCGGCTGCCATCAAGGCAGGCAATGGTGCCATCGCGCACAAACCCTTGGCAGCGAAAGGGATTGGCCTCGGCGGAGGTGTCCGCTGCGCGGGCGTTGGGGTAGAACTGCTTCATTCGGAAACTGATGTCCTGATTGTTTGACCGGCTGCGCGGATGCTGGCTTCATCGGGCAAGGGTAAGATGAAACGCGGGCGCCAGAGTCTTGTTGTCGGCACAAAAATGGGCGGGAAGGCAGAATCTGATGCTTGGGGCTCGAATTTTTCTCAGACTGTGGTATAACAAGCGCGCCATAAGGCAACAGTTATTTACGGAGAAGATGCTATGACTAAGCGTACGAAACTCGCCTCTCTGTCCATCGCCGCCGTGCTGAGCGCCGGTATGCTGGGCGGTTGTGCTACCGATCAGGAAGCACGTGACATGGCTGCCGCAGCCATGGATTCAGCCAATGCAGCCCAGGCGTGCTGCAATGCGAACGAAGAGCGCATTAACCGCATGTATCAGAAGATCATGTCCAAGTAATGCCAGCTGGCTGATTCTTGCCGGCCGCCCACCACGGTGGGTAGGCCGGTATTTTTCTGAACAACCTGTCTGACCTGATCCCAGTTGATCGCCACCCCCGGCGCCTGCTTGATGGATGCCGGAATCACATCTTCCACGCTCACGCTGGCACGCTGTTCGTCAGTCGCGTTTGCTTCCAGATAAAGCTCATCGCCCAGCCAGCCCGCCTTGTAGGGCTGATCCACAATTGTCACCGGTGTTCCAACCGGAACCCTGCCAAACAGACTCTCGATATCCTCAGGAAACATGCGGGTGCAGCCGTGGCTCACAGGCATGCCAACGCCCCAGGGCTTGTTGGTGCCATGGATCAGGTAACTGCGATTGCTCAGGCGCATCGCATAGGCCCCCAGCGGATTGTCCGGTCCGGCAGGCACCACGGCGGGCAGAATATCGCCCTTGGCCGCATGTTCGGCGCGGATGGATGCCGGTGGCGTCCAGGTTGGGCCCTTAATCTTCTCGACAATGCTGTAGCGACCAACTGGCGTCTCCCAGCCCTCACGCCCGGTGCCAACCGAATAGGTCTCGACCTCCTGTGCTGAGCGGAAGTAATAGAGTCGCTTCTCGGCGGTGTTTAGCACCAGGCCGTTTCGTGGCGCGTCTGGCAACACCTGGCGCGCTGGAATCAGCACATCGGCACCATCTGCGGGCACCCACATATCGACATTCGGATTGGCCTGCTCCATCTCATCGAAGCCTAGGCCGTTATGACGGCCGATATCGAGCAGCGTCTGGCGCGAGTCGGCCTTGACATAGAAAGGCGTGCCAATGACATCATCATTGGGGCTCGTGAGTCTGTATGGCTCTGATGCCAGCCCGACTCCCGAGGCCAGAGCCAATAGCCACAGACCGCCCGTCAGCCAGAATGCGGCGTTTTTGCGGCGCCTACTGATTCGGGGCTTGATTTGTGCCATCAATGGCCAGGATGATGCGCGACATCCTTCCAGATTACTTGCTTGAAAGCTCAGGCTGCTGTTGTGACTTGTCATACCCACAAACTCCAGTGCGTGCGAAATATCGGCGTTGCCGCCCATGTCGATGCCGGCAAAACCACCCTGACCGAGCGCATTTTGTTCTATACCGGCGCTTTGCACAAAATTGGTGAAGTGCATGAAGGCGCCGCCCACATGGACTGGATGGCCGAGGAACAGGAACACGGCATCACCATCACCGCTGCGGTGACACGTGCGCCCTGGCGCGAGCACCTGCTGCAAATCATCGATACTCCGGGCCATGTCGATTTCACTATTGAGGTGGAGCGCGCCATGCGCGTTCTCGACGGCGTAATCCTGGTGCTCGATGGCGTGCGTGGGGTCGAGCCCCAGACCGAAACCGTATGGCGCCAACGTTGCCATTTTCAGCTCCCGACGCTGTTTTTTATTAACAAGATGGACCGACCGGGGGCCGATTTCACCCAGGCCATGGCTGATATTGCCACACGGCTCGGCGTTGCGCCGGTAGCGGTTACCTTACCACTGCCTGAGCGCAACGCGGTGATTGATCTGATCCATGGGGAGTTGATTGAGTTCCATGGCGAGCAGGGGGAGGCGCCCCGACGTGCGCTCTGTCCCGATGCGCTCTGGAAATCGGTGGCCGGGCTGCGCGAGTCCTTACTGCTCGCGCTGGCCGAAGTCGACGATGCCCTGGCCGAGCCGGTGCTGGCCGGCGAGTCTGTGGCGCCTGATGCGCTTCTCGCTGCCCTGCGCCAGGGAACCTTGAGCGGTCGGCTATTTCCCTGCTTTGGCGGCAGTGCGCTGCGCAATCTTGGGGTGCAGCCGCTGCTCGACGCGGTGGTCGAGTTGCTGCCGGCGCCGACAGATCGCCCGCCGATGCCCGCGCAGCGCCTCCCGGCAAGAGCAGACACTCCCGAGTCAGGCGGCCAACCAGCAACCGAGTCCATTGTTATAGGCGGCGACGGGCCGCTTGTTGCTCTGGTGTTCAAGGTGCAGCTCTGGGATGGGCGCCGGCATTGCTTCACGCGCATTTATCGCAATCGCATCCGTCCTGGCGACGCTGTGGCCTTCATCGGCGCCGATGGCCAGATTGTCAAAGAGCATGTCGCGCGCATTTTCGACATCGACGCCGGCAAAAAAACTAAGCTTGAGGAGGCTGGCCCCGGGCAGATCGTCCTGCTGGCCGGCCTGCGTCATGCCGCAACCGGCGATACTCTGTGCCATCCCGAGCATGTTGTCAGCCTCGAGCGCATCGACACCCGCACCCCGGTGCTCAGTCTGGCCATCGAGCCGGGCAGCAGTGCCGATGAAGACAAGCTGCTCGAAGCCCTGGACAAGGTGGTGCAGGAAGACCCGACGCTGCGAGTGGAAGAAGACCCGGACACCGGTCAGCGTCTGCTGCGCGGCATGGGCGAGTTGCACTTGCAGATTGTGCTGGAGCGCCTGGCGCGCGAGTTCCAGCTGCAAGTGCGCAGCGGGCGACCGGCGGTAGCGGTGCGCGAGAGTATCGGCGGCGAGGTGACAGTTGCCGAACTCTATCAGCATCCCGCCTCACCCGATGGCAAGCATCCGGAGGCTCGCGCCGCGGTCGAGCTGCACCTGACACCGGGCGCACGTGGCTCGGGTGTGCGGGTGATCGGGGAGCCGCAGGTGCAGCCCCTGGGTGCCGAGTTGAACGATGCCCAGCGCCAGGCTCTGCACGCGGGCTTGCAGCTGATTTTAAGCAGCGGCCCGCTACAGGGGGCGCCCCTAGAGGACGTGATTGTCGAGCTGCGCCAGGTGGAGCTTTTCGGGCAGGCCAGCCCGCCCGAGGCGCTGAGCGCAGCCGCAGCCAAGGCACTGCGCAAGGGGCTGAGCCAGGCCGGCCCGGTGATTTTGCATCCGCTGATGCGCGTCGACCTAGTGGTGCCGGAGGATCATCTGGGCCAGGTGTTAGGCGATCTGCAAGCCCGACATGCGAGCATTCGCTCAACCTCGCTGCATGAAGGCGGTGGCGAAGGCGAGGCGCGCGTGCAGTGCGCCGTGGCGCTTGAATCTCTGCTCGGCTACGCGACCGAACTGCGCAGCCTGACCCAGGGGCGCGGTCAATTCAGCATGCAGTTCGAGCGCTTCGACGCCATCTAACCTATTCCCTTCCCGTGCTCCCAAGGCCCGCTAACGCGGCTCAGGGCACAAGAATGTCTGTCGCAATGGTGCTGACTCTTGACACACCCCTTGACATAGAGCGAGTCGGGACTATTATTAGCACTCGCTACTGATGAGTGCTAACAACCCCCGTCTGCGGACCGGGCTGAGCGGCGCTCGACCACTCACACCACATTGAGGGGACTCAAACAATGAATATCCGTCCTTTGCACGACCGCGTCGTTATCCGTCGCATGGAAGAAGAGCGCACCACCGCTGGTGGCATCGTCATTCCAGACAGCGCTGCTGAAAAGCCAATCCGTGGCGAAGTCATGGCTGTTGGCAACGGCAAGATCATGGACAGCGGCGACTCCCGCCCGCTCGACGTCAAGGTCGGCGACAAGGTGCTGTTCGGCAAGTACTCGGGCACCGAGGTCAAGGTCGATGGCGAAGATCTTCTCGTGATGCGCGAGGAAGACATCATGGGTGTCATCGAGGGCTAAGCCTTCGCGCACCCTGACCCACAAGCAATTTCGTTCGCGTCACCCTGTCGCGAGACCAGTTTAGATCACGGGAGCAAACTCCAATGAGTGCAAAAGAAGTTAAGTTTGGATCTGATGCGCGCGCGCGCATGATGGATGGCGTCAATGTCCTGGCCAACGCCGTCAAAGTTACCCTGGGCCCGAAAGGCCGCAACGTCGTGCTGGAGAAGTCCTTCGGCTCACCCACCGTCACTAAAGATGGTGTCTCTGTGGCCAAGGAAATCGAACTGAAAGACAAGTTCGAGAACATGGGCGCCCAGATGGTCAAGGAAGTCGCTTCCCAGACCTCCGACGTCGCCGGTGACGGCACCACGACCGCTACCGTGCTGGCTCAGGCCATGGTGCGCGAAGGCCTGAAGGCCGTCGCCGCTGGCATGAACCCGATGGACCTGAAGCGCGGCATGGACAAAGCCGTCGAGAGCGCCGTCGAGCAGTTGCGCGCCCTGTCGCGTCCTTGCTCCGATAACAAGGAAATCGCCCAGGTCGGCACCATCTCAGCCAACTCCGATGACAGCATTGGCGAGATTATCGCCGAGGCGATGGAGAAGGTCGGCAAGGAAGGCGTCATCACCGTTGAAGAAGGCAAGTCGCTGCACAATGAGCTGGATGTCGTCGAAGGCATGCAGTTCGACCGTGGCTATCTGTCGCCCTACTTCATCAACAACCAGCAGAGCCAGACCGCTGAACTGGAAGACCCCTACATCCTGCTGCACGACAAGAAGATTTCCAACATCCGCGACCTGCTGCCGGTGCTCGAGGGCGTGGCCAAATCCGGCAAGCCGCTGATGATCGTCGCCGAGGATATCGAAGGCGAGGCTCTGGCCACTCTGGTGGTCAACTCCATCCGTGGCATCATTAAGGTCTGCGCAGTCAAGGCTCCTGGCTTCGGTGACCGTCGCAAGGCCATGTTGCAGGATATCGCCATCCTGACCGGCGCCACCGTGATCTCCGAGGAAGTTGGTCTGTCGCTTGAGAAAGCCACCCTGAATGAACTCGGCCAAGCCAAGAAGATCCAGGTCAGCAAGGAAGAAACCACCATCATCGACGGCTCCGGTTCCGATGTCGACATCAAGGGCCGCTGCGAGCAGATTCGCGCCCAGGTCGAGGAGACTACCTCCGACTACGACCGCGAGAAGCTCCAGGAGCGTCTGGCCAAGCTGGCCGGCGGCGTGGCCGTCATCAAGGTGGGCGCCGCGACCGAAGTCGAGATGAAGGAAAAGAAAGCCCGTGTCGAGGATGCCCTGCACGCCACCCGCGCGGCAGTCGAGGAAGGCATTGTGCCCGGCGGTGGTGTGGCACTGGTGCGCGCGCTCAACGGCGTGCGTGGCCTCAAGGGCAATAACCACGACCAGGATGTCGGTGTTGGTATCGCCCTGCGCGCGATGGAAGAGCCGCTGCGCCAGATTGTGCATAACGCCGGCGCCGAGGCCTCAGTTGTGCTGCAGAAAGTTGCCGAAGGCGAAGGCAATTACGGCTACAACGCCGCTAGCGGCGAGTATGGCGATTTGGTCAGCATGGGTATTCTCGACCCGACCAAAGTGTCCCGCACCGCGCTGCAGAACGCCTGCTCCATCGCCGGTCTGATGATTACCACCGAGGCCATGGTGGCCGAGGAGCCCAAGGACGATGCACCTGCCGGTGGCGGCATGGGCGGCGGCATGGGTGGTATGGGCGACATGGGCGGCATGGGCATGATGTAAGCCTGGCCCCTGTAGCCTTAGCCCGGCAACCGGCGTGTCACGCCGGTTGCCGTTTCTTTGGCAGTGACCCGATAACGCCCTCAGCAACGCATCTTTGCTGAGGGCGTTTTTTTTTGGCCACAACCGATTTTCGGCAACTGAGAAGACTGGGGAGAAGCAAGCATGCGTCCAACCGGGATATTTTTTGGCTACATGCTCGGCTGCCTGTTGCTCGCGGCGCTGCTCAGCATCCCGCTGCTCGATAGCGACCTGCTGGCCGATGAAGACCCTCAGCGGGTACTGGGGCGCCTAGCGCAAGTCTTGATGCTCCTAGGCCTGTGGCCCTTCCTGCGTGCGCTCGGACTGGCGCGTCGTGCGGCTCTGGGGTACAACAGCTTGCCGTTCCAGGACTTCCGCCGCGACGCATTCCGCGGTTGGTTGTTCGGCAGCCTAATGATGGCCGCCATCGTCATCCTGCTGGTTGTGAGCGGTGCTCGGGCACTCGAGGTATGGTCCTTTGGCTGGCTGCTGGAGTTGCTCAAAACTGCCCTGCGCGCCTTGATCGTCGGGTTATTGATCGCTGTGCTGGAGGAGACTTTTTTTCGCGGCGCGCTCTTTACCGCAATTCGCCGCCGCGATGGTCTGGTGCAAGCCGCTGGTTGGTCCGCCGCGCTCTACGCGGTGGTGCATTTCATGAAGCCGCACGGTTTGCCGGCGGACATGGCGCCAGACGCGCTTGGCATTGCCTGGATGGTCGCTAGCGTATTCGCAGGGTTGTTGGAATGGCGCAATCTGGATTCTCTCGTCGCGCTTTGGCTCGCCGGAGTGTTGCTAGCACTGTTGCGCGAGCGTACTGGCAGCATTGCTTTCGGCATCGGCGTGCATGCGGCTTGGGTGTTCGTCATCCAGACCAGCCGCCGCCTGACTGATGGGGTCGACCAGGCCGGCTGGGCCTGGCTTGCGGGTGACTATGACGGCATCATCGGCTGGCTGGCCGTCGCCGTTCTGGCCATGACCATCACGGCCGAAAGGCTCAGCGTGCGGATGCACCGGGGCAGTGCCCGCAACGAGCAGAGTTCAATCGGCCCCTGACGGATCTTCCAGACCTTTGCCCTAACGCAATGCTGGGATCAATCCGTCATGGCGGGGCCGTCTGAAGCAGCCTTGAGGCAAGTCAGACCCTGAAGGGTGGATCGGATACTGGTACGCCAATCACTCATTGTGCTGGTGAACCTTATAGCCTTCGCGATTGCATAGTGCATCGCGCTCAGCTTCTTTCAGATCCTCGCGCATCATTTCCGCCACTAATTGCTCGAAGCGTATTTCTGGCTGCCAGCCGAGCTTTTCCTTGGCTTTGCTTGGATCGCCCAGCAGAGTTTCAACCTCAGTCGGGCGGAAATAGCGTGGATCGACTTCGATCAGGCAGGCGCCGCTGCTCTGGTCATAGCCTTTTTCGTCGACGGCCTGGCCTTCCCAGCGCAGATGGATGCCGATTTCGCGTGCGGCGATCTCGACAAAGTCGCGCACTGAGTATTGCTTGCCGGTGGCGATGACGAAATCCTCGGGCTGCTCCTGCTGCAACATCATCCATTGCATGCGCACATAATCCTTGGCGTGACCCCAGTCGCGTTTGGCGTCCATGTTGCCTAAGTAAATCTGCTCCTGCAGGCCAAGTTTGATTCGCGCCAGTCCCCGGGTGATTTTGCGGGTGACGAAGGTTTCGCCACGGATGGGGCTTTCGTGGTTGAACAGGATGCCATTGCAGGCGTAGATGCCATAGGCCTCGCGATAGTTCACCGTGATCCAATAGGCGTAGAGCTTGGCCACCGCATAGGGCGAGCGCGGGTAGAAGGGCGTGGTTTCGCGCTGTGGGACTTCCTGCACCTGACCGTAAAGCTCGGAGGTGGAGGCCTGGTAAAAGCGGGTTTTCTTCTCCAGCCCGAGGATGCGGATGGCCTCTAGCAGCCGCAGCGCGCCGAGACCGTCGGAATCCGCCGTGTATTCAGGCTCCTCGAACGAAACAGCCACATGGCTCTGCGCGGCCAGGTTGTAGATTTCATCCGGCTGCACCTGCTGCATGATGCGAATCAGGCTTGAGCTGTCCGTCATGTCTCCGTGGTGCAGCACAAAGCGGCGGCCGGACTGATGGGGGTCCTGATAGAGATGGTCGATACGGTCGGTATTGAACAGCGAGCTGCGTCGCTTGATGCCGTGCACGATATAGCCTTTATCGAGCAGGAATTCTGCCAAGTAGGCTCCATCCTGGCCGGTGATGCCGGTAATGAGTGCGGTTGTCATTGGAGGGGCAGGTACTCTATTGAACGAAAAATGCCAATCATCATCCACGCAGGGCGATGGCAGGATGCCTGGGGAAGCATCACGGGCGTCCGGATTGCACGCTTTGATGGAGCTGCAGAAGTACCGTGCTTTCCCCCTTTTCTGCGGGCTCCTTCACCCTGGAGCCGCACCTCCATAGCCGCTGTCGCGCAGCGCCAGCTCGACCTCGCCCAAGATGGCTGGATCATCAATGGTGGCGGGCGCTCGGTAGGGGGTGCCTTCGGCGATGCTCTTCATGGTGCCGCGCAGGATCTTGCCTGAGCGGGTCTTGGGCAGGCGCTCGACGATGATTACTGTCTTGAAGGCCGCCACTGGACCAATTTGCTCGCGTACCAGATTGATCAGCTCTTTTTGCAGGGCCTCGGGCGCCGTGTCGATACCCGACTTGAGGACCACCAGACCGACTGGCAGCTCGCCTTTGAGCGTGTCGGCGACGCCAATCACGGCGCATTCGGCCACCGCCGGATGATTGGCCAGCACGCCCTCCATGGCGCCGGTCGAGAGCCGGTGGCCGGCGACATTGATGATGTCGTCGATGCGACTCATCACGAACAGATAGCCATCTTCGTCGAAGTAACCGGCATCGCCACTTAAGTAATAACCCGGCTGGGCAGACAGATAGGACTGCACGAAGCGTTCGTCGTTACCCCACAGGGTCGGCAAGCAGCCGGGTGGCAGCGGCAGGCGGATCATGATGCGCCCGATGGTGTCGGGCGCGACCGACTCGCCGTTATCATCGAGTACTTGCACGTCAAAGCCTGGCACAGGTCGGGTCGGGGAGCCGGGTTTGACCGGGAGCTGTTCGATACCGAGGCAGTTTGCGGCAATGGCCCAACCGGTTTCGGTCTGCCACCAGTGGTCGATGACGGGCACCTTCAACTTATCCTGTGCCCACTCCAGGGTGTTCGGGTCGCAGCGCTCGCCGGCGAGGAAGAGCGTGCGCAATTTGTCCAGCCGGTAGTGCTTGAGTTGTTCGGCATTGGGATCATCGCGCTTGATGGCGCGGAAAGCTGTGGGCGCGGTGAAGAGCACCGAGACGCCGTATTCTTCAATCACCCGCCAGAAAGCACCGGCATCCGGGGTGCCGACTGGTTTGCCCTCGTAGAGCACAGTGGTGCAGCCATGCAGCAGGGGCGCGTAGACGATGTAAGAATGCCCGACCACCCAGCCAACGTCGGACGCGGCCCAGTAGACCTCGCCCGGTTCGACGCCATAGACATGGCGCATGCTCCAGCACATGGCCACCGCATGGCCGCCGTTATCGCGCACCACGCCTTTGGGAATGCCCGTGGTGCCAGAGGTATAGAGAATGTAAAGCGGGTCGGTTGCGGCGACCGGCACGCAGTCGGCCGGGCTAGCAGCGGCGATTGTCTCGGCCCAGTCCAGATCCCGCCCCGGCAGCAATTCGGCCGGTGCTTGCGCGCGTTGTAAAATCACGCAATGCTCTGGCTTGTGGCTGCTCGCCTCGATAGCCGCATCGAGTAGCGGCTTGTAGGCAACGATGCGGCTGGGCTCAATACCACAGGAGCCGGCGAGTATGACTTTGGGCTTGGCGTCCTCGATGCGGGTGGCCAACTCGTGCGAGGAAAAACCGCCGAAGACTACCGAATGCACGGCGCCGATACGTGCGCAGGCGAGCATGCCGATGACCGTCTCCGGCACCATGGGCATATAAATGATGACCCGGTCGCCCTTGACGACCCCAAGATCGCGCAGCATGCCGGCGCAGCGCGCGACCTGGTCTTGCAGTTGCGCATAGCTGATGCGTGCTTTGGTGCCGGTGACCGGGCTGTCGTAGAGGATGGCGGCCTGCTCGCCACGGCCGGCTGCGACATGGCGGTCGACGGCGTTGTAACAAGTATTGAGCATGCCGCCGGCAAACCAGCGGTAAAAGGGCGGGTTGCTGTCATCGAGCACCCGTTCCCAGGGCTGGTCCCAGTCGATGGCCGCCGCCGCCTCGCCCCAGAAGTGCTCCGCGTCCTTTGCTGCGGCGTACGTCTGCTGATAATTCAATGTCTACTCCTCCCCGTTGTTGTTCCGGCCGATGGCCGTGCTTGTTATAGCTGTCGCAAATGCGTTTTCTGTTTTAGGCCCTGAAGCCCTCATGGATGGGTTCAGGGTCTCCCCCTGACCGCTGTCCGATCCGAAACCCGGAACCGAAACATAGCCAAAGCCCATGTCCGTTCCGGATAGATGCAGGAGAAGGTAGCCCAAGCGCGCGCGGATTACAAAACCCTGACGTTGCCGGGCCCGCCTGGGCGCGGATTAAGTTTCGGCTTTGGTGTCGGAATCCCGCATAATGGGCCACAACTTTACCAGCCGGCGCGTTCTGGTCCGGGTGGTCATCGCTCGCGATTTTTTCACAGTCGCATGTCGGAAGTCGCGATTTTCGTCGCGCAAGCTTTGCCGCAGGATCTTTTAAGCATGCACCATCTCGAACTGACCGATTCTCTCCGCCCGCTTCTCGACGCCCGGCATGCTGATCCTTTCAGCGTGCTTGGCCGTCACCCATCGCCCGAGGGAGTGGTGGTGCGTGCTTTCCTCCCTGGCGCTGAGGAAGCGCGCATTGTCGATTGCAAGCAACCCATGACCCGGATTGAGGGCACGGATTTGTTCGTCTGGGCGGGGCCGGCGAGCTTTGTGCCTGAGCGCTACCAGCTTGCATGGCGGATGGCGCCTAAAGCACCCGCAGATGAGGACAGCGCGACGGAACACCTTGGAAGCGCAACCGAGGCCAGCGAGCATCAGGCTTACGATCCTTACTGCTTCCCCTGTCAGCTCGCGGATTTCGACCTGCATCTGTTCGGTGAGGGCAAGCACTGGCATGCCTACCGCTTGCTCGGCGCGCGCGAGCATCGGGCCGATGATGTCGATGGTGTGCTTTTCTCGGTCTGGGCGCCCAATGCCGAGCGGGTCAGCGTAGTCGGCAATTTCAACGGCTGGGACGGGCGCCGGTATCCGATGCGGGTGCATGGCAATGGCGTTTGGGAGCTGTTCATTCCGGGCTTGGAGGCAGGAGAGCTCTACAAGTACGAGGTCCGCGCGCGTGGCGGCTCCATCGGCTTGAAGACCGATCCCTATGGGCGCTTTTTCGAGGTGCGCCCGCAGACAGCCGCCGTGATCACCCCAGCTGATACCTTCGATTGGCAGGATAAGGACTGGATCGCCCGGCGCGCGAAGCACGACTGGATGCGCACCCCCATGGCCATCTACGAGGTGCACCTTGGCTCCTGGCAGCACGGTGCCAATGGCGAATTGCTCAATTACCGCGAGCTTGCGCGCCGGCTGGTTGATCATGTCAAGGACATGGGTTTTAACTACATTGAACTCTTGCCCATTACCGAGCATCCTTTCGATCTATCTTGGGGCTATCAGGCCACCGGCTACTATGCGCCGACCAGCCGTTTTGGCACCCCGGACGATTTCCGCTGGTTTGTTGATCACTGCCATGCCAATGGCATTGGTGTCATCCTCGACTGGGTGCCGGCACATTTCCCGAAAGATGCCCATGCTCTGGCGCGCTTCGATGGCACGGCGCTCTATGAGCATGAAGACCCGCGCTTGGGCGAGCATCTCGACTGGTCCACCCTGATCTTTAACTTCGGCCGTAATGAGGTGAAGAACTTCCTCATCTCAAGCGCGCTCTTTTGGCTTGAGGAATATCACATTGATGGGCTGCGGGTGGATGCGGTGGCCTCCATGCTCTATCTGGATTATTCCCGCACCGACTGGGTGCCGAACCGCCACGGCGGGCGCGAGAATCTCGAGGCCATAGATTTCCTGCGCGAACTCAATGTCATCACCCATGATCAGGTGCCGGGTGCCCTGGTCATGGCCGAGGAGTCGACCTCCTGGCCGCAGGTGACGCGCCCGACCTATCTGGGTGGCCTGGGCTTTGATCTGAAATGGAACATGGGCTGGATGAACGACACCCTGCGCTATTTTGGCGAGGATCCCGTCCATCGCAAATACCATCAGGACAGCCTGACCTTCAGCATGCTCTATGCTTTTACCGAGAACTTCCTGCTGCCCTTCTCGCATGATGAGGTCACGCACGGCAAGCACTCGCTGCTTTATCGCATGCCAGGGGATGAATGGCAGCGCTTTGGCAATTTGCGCCTGCTCTACACCTACATGTATACCCATCCGGGTAAGAAATTGCTTTTCCAGGGCTGCGAATTCGGTCAGGGCGAGGAATGGGATTGCACCAAGGTGCTCGACTGGTATGTGCGTGAGTATCCTCTGCATCAGGGCATCAGCGATCAGATTCGCGCGCTTAACCGCCTGTATCTGGAGCATGCTCCGCTGCACAGCCAAGACTTCGACTGGCAGGGCTTCGAGTGGATCGACTGCCATGATGCCGAGAATTCGGTGCTCATTTACCAGCGTAAAAGCGGCGGAGAGCCGAAAGACCCGGGTGCCGAGCATCTGGTGGTGGCCTTGAACTTCACTCCGGTGCCGCGCGATGGTTACCGCATCGGCGTGCCGGTGCTGGGTCGCTACCGGGTGCTGTTTAACTCGGATTCTTCGGCTTATGGTGGCTCGGATTACTGGAATGCGCCCGAGTCCATTCAGGCCGAGGCCCTGCCCTGGATGAATCGCCCAGCCTCGCTGGTGGTCTCCCTGCCGCCGTTGGCTGGGATGATTCTGCAACCCGAGTCCCCGTCGGCATCCGCCGCTACGCCTGCCAGCGGCGAAACGCAACGAGCGACTGGCGAGCGCTGAAATGAGTTGATTCGGACAAAGGGTGCCGGTGGTGATCCCACCGGGCCCGCGACGCATTGCGCAACAGACTTAACGATTCAGGACAGCAGTCATGGCAAGAAAGGCGAGCCCCAAGTCATCGAACGCCCGTGGGGTGAATGCGGGCAAGGAGACGGTTAAGGATTTGGACAAGGATCCGGAGGCCTCCGCTGCCAGTCAGGACGCGGCAAGCGCAGTGACCCCTGCTGAGCCGGCTGGCACCCAGTCTGGCGCCACCAAGCCCAACAAGAAAATAGCCGCCGGAGCCAAGACACCATCCGCGCCTGTCGCGCGAGGAGCCCGATCTCAAGCTGCGCCTGCAGCTAAGCCAGTGCCTAAGTCAGCATCTGAACCGGCATCTGGGCAGGCCAGATCTGCTCGCGCAGCAACCAGATCATCGAAGGCTGATCAAGCCGAAACGGCGCCTGCAAGCACCGCGTCAAAAGGGACTGGGTCAAAAGAGGCGGGGGCGCGAAAAGACTTCCAGTTGGCTGATCGCGACCAGTCGGTGGCGACCATAGCCGCAACCGGATCACCTGCCGCTCAGCCCCCAAAGACCGAGGCGAAAGCGCCGCCGGTGGTCGAGTCACAAAAGTCGCCGCAACCCTTGGGGCCAATAGTTGAGTCAACACCGCAGTCAACACCTCAGTCAACGTCTGAGCCAGCATCCAATCCTAGTCCGGCTTCTGAGCCTTTGTCCGCGCCGCCCGCGCAGCGACAGCCTGAACCCGAGCCGATACCCGAGCCCGAGAAACCTGAGCCTTATTACCCGCCACGCCAAAGCCTATTCATTGTCCATATCACGCCCGAGATGGCGCCGGTCGCCAAGGTTGGCGGGCTCGCCGATGTGGTCTTTGGTCTGTCCCGCGAACTGGCTATTCGCGGCAACCATGTCGAAATCATCTTGCCGAAGTACGACAACCTGCGTTACGACCATATTTTTGAGCTCCATCGGGTGTTTGATGATCTGTGGGTGCCCTGGTATGAGGGGGCCATTCATTGCACGGTGTATTTTGGTTTTGTGCATTCGCGCAAATGCTTTTTCATTGAGCCGCATTCAAGCGACAATTTCTTTAATCGCGGCAGCATCTACGGCTTTAACGATGACATTCTGCGTTATGCCTTTTTCTCGCGCGCGGCCATTGAGTTTTTGTGGCAATCAGGCAAGCACCCCGACATCATTCACTGCCATGATTGGCAGACCGCCCTGGTGCCGGTGTATCTCTACGAGTTTTATCAGCAACTTGGCATGATGCACCCGCGTGCCTGCCTGACCATTCATAACTTCAAGCATCAAGGTGTCACCGGCGCCGAGTTGCTTCGCGCTAGCGGGTTACATCGACCAGAGCACTTTTTTGATCGCCTGCGCTTGGGTGATGACCATTACCCTAATGCCCTGAACATGCTTAAGGGCGGGGTGGTCTACTCCAACTTCGTTACGACCGTCTCGCCACGCTACGCCTTTGAGACCAAGGATCAGGGTCAGGGTTTTGGGTTGGAGTCGATCCTCCATAGCCATCACATGAAATATGGCGGGGTGGTCAACGGTATCGACTACGATGTCTGGAACCCGGAGGTTGATCCTCATATTCCGGTGCGTTATGGCATTGAAACCCTGGACGGTAAATACGACAACAAACGTGCCCTGCGTCATCGGCTGATGCTGGCCGACAATGAAAAGCCCATTGTCGCCTTCATCGGCCGGCTCGATCCGCAAAAAGGGCTGGAGCTGGTGCGCCATGCCATTTTCTATGCGCTTGAGCGCGGTGCGCAGTTTGTCTTGCTGGGGTCCAGCCCGGATCATGCCATCAATAACGATTTCTGGGGCCTGAAGCACATGCTAAACGACAGCCCCGACTGTCATCTGGAGATCGGTTTTGATGAAGAACTCGCACACCTGATCTACGCCGGCGCTGACATGATGCTGGTGCCAAGCCAGTTCGAACCCTGCGGTCTGACGCAACTCATCAGCCTGCGCTATGGCACCATCCCCGTGGTGCGCGCCGTCGGCGGTCTGGCTGATACTGTGTTTGACAAGGATCATTCTGATCGTCCGCTGCACGAGCGCAACGGCTACAGTTTCGACAACTACGACACACTGGGACTTGAATCGGCCTTCGGTCGCGCCCTGGCCTGCTACTACGGCTTTCCCGAGCACTTCCGGGATCTGATCAAGAACGCCATGCGCAGTGATTACTCCTGGAACCGCCCGGGGCAGGACTATCTGAACATCTACGACTTTATCCGCAATCACTGACCATTGGGTTCAACCGAGCCTGCGTCTCAAGCCGCCGGGTTGAGATCATGCCCAGCAGGGCTGATAATGCGCGGATTTTTGCAAGCGTTCTCCAGAGATCGATAACATTTCCATGAACATCGGAATTCCAGCCGAATCCCTTTCCGGCGAGAATCGTGTCGCCAGCACGCCAGAGGTGGTCAAAAAGCTCGTGGGCAAGGGTTTTGCCGTGCGCGTCGAGCAGGGTGCCGGCACCGCCGCCAGCTATCCGGATGCAGCTTATCAGGATGCCGGTGCCGAGATCGTCGATGCCGCCCAGTGCTTTGCCGCCGAATTGTTGCTGAAAGTTCGCCGGCCGAGCCGGGAGGAGGCGGACCGGCTGCAACCCGGCGCCACCCTGATTAGCCTGATCGAGAGTTGTGGCTCGGTGGGATCTGGGGATGAGCTGGCCGAGCAGACGGTTGCGCGCGGCGTGCATCTGCTGGCCATGGAGCGCATTCCGCGTATCTCGCGCGCTCAGTCGATGGACGCACTCTCCTCGCAAAGCAACATTGCCGGCTATCGCGCGGTCATTGAGGCCGCCGCCCACTTCGGCCGCTTTCTGCCGCCGATGATGACGGCCGCAGGTTCCGCTAAGCCGGCGCGACTGGTGGTGCTTGGTGCCGGCGTTGCTGGCCTGCAAGCGATTGCCACCGCTCGGCGTTTGGGCGCTGACGTGCATGCCTATGATGTGCGCCCGGAGACCAAAGAGCAGATTCGCTCACTCGGTGCCAAGGCGATTGAACTCGACATTGGCGAAGATGGCTCCGGCGAAGGCGGGTACGCCAAGGAGCTGTCGGAGGAGGCCAAAGCGCGCCAACAGCAGGCCCTAGCCGATGAGCTGGCGAAAGCCCAGGTCATTATTACCACTGCACTGATTCCCTGCCGGCCGGCACCCGAGCTGATCACGCCTGAGGTCGTCGAGCGCCTGCGCCCCGGCTCGGTGATTGTTGATCTGGCTGCGGCCAACGGCGGCAATTGCAAGCTGACCCAGCCTGACCAGGTCGTTGAGCACCATGGAGTGCGGCTGATCGGCCACACCAATTACCCGTCCATGGTCGCAACCGACGCCAGCGCCTTCTATGCGCGCAATCTGCTCAATTTGCTCGAAATCATGGTCGAGCAGGGTGAATCCGGCCCGACGCTCAAGGATTTCGAGGCCGATGAGATCACTCAGGCGATGCGGATAACGGGAGGCTGAGCATGGTTAACCATTACACAGCGGTTGTTAAGCAGTCTGGTCCCTGGTGGATTGGTTGGATTGAAGAAGTCCCAGGCGTTAACTGTCAGGAAGCGACAAGAGAGGAATTGCTGGCATCCTTGCGCGACACCTTGAAAGAAGCCATCGAACTGAACAGAGCAGACGCCTTAAAGGATGCTGGTGAGCAATTCTTTGAAGAGTGCATCGCGGTTTGAAGCGTTCGGATTTGATCCGCCATCTCAGACGTTATGGGTGCCTGCTGATTCGCGAAGGTAGCAACCATTCTTGGTGGCAAAATCCTTTGACTGGAGCACGTTCGGCTGTTCCGCGCCATCAAGAAATTGACAACCACCTTGCACGTCGGATTTGTCACCAGCTGAAAATCGAGTCTTGCTGCTGAGACTGCTAAAGCGAACCAAGTTAAGCCATTTCTAAATCTGGAGCCCGATCGGATGTCCGAATCCATTCTCGCCCTTTATGTCTTCGTCCTTGCCTGCGTGATTGGCTATTACGTCATCTGGGGCGTGACACCATCTCTGCATACGCCGCTGGTGGCGCTGACCAATGCCATCTCCGGCATTGTGCTGGTGGGCGCCCTACTGGTTACCGGGTCAGAAAGCGCGGGCTGGTTTGCCAAGTCGGTTGGCTTTCTCGCCGTGCTGCTGGTCAGTATCAATGTCTTCGGCGGCTTTCTGGTGACGCACCGGATGCTGTCTATGTTCAAGAAGAAGAAATAAGGACACCCCGCAATGGATTTCCTGCTGCAACTCAAGCAGATGGCCGCTGGCCTGTTCAGCACCGGACTGTCCCATGACGGCCAGGCGCTGGCCTATCTGGTCTCTGCGGTGCTCTTCATCTTCGCGCTCAAGGGCCTGACCCATCCGGCCACGGCCCGGCGCGGCAATCTCTATGGCATGCTCGGCATGCTGATCGCCATTGTCGCCACTCTGGCGGGTGCTGAGGTGATGTCTTACTGGCTGATCGGGGTCGCGGTGGTCATGGGCGCGGTGATCGGTATTGTGATCGCGCTGCGCATCCAGATGACCGCCATGCCGCAACTGGTCGCTGCGCTGCACAGCTTTGTTGGTCTGGCGGCGGTGCTGGTGGCCATCGGCACCTTCCTGAACAAACGTGCGAGCGGGGATTTGAATACCCTGCTAATGGGCGAGTTGTCCGCCGGCATTGTGATTGGCGCCATTACCTTCACCGGTTCGGTTATCGCCTTTGGCAAATTGCAGGGGCTGATCAGCGGCAAGCCGGTCAAATTCTTCGGCCAGCATCTGCTCAATGCGCTGATCGCCAGTGCCACCATTGCGCTCGCTGTGCATTTTGCCAGCACAGGCGCCATCTGGTCGCTGCTGCTGATGACGCTGCTGGCGTTCGTGCTTGGCGGGACGCTCATCATCCCCATCGGCGGTGCCGACATGCCAGTGGTCATCTCCATGCTGAACAGCTACTCTGGCTGGGCGGCGGCGGCGACCGGTTTCACGCTGCACAATAATCTGCTCATTATCGTCGGTGCCCTGGTTGGTTTCTCCGGCGCCATCCTGTCCTTCATCATGTGCCGGGCGATGAACCGCAGCATCATCAATGTCATCTTCGGCGGCTTTGGCTCCGATGACAGCGGCGGTGACAGCGCCGGTGCGGTGGCGGCGCAAAAGGGTGTCAAATCCGCGTCCGTGGATGACGCTGTCTACTGGATGGAAGATGCCGGCAAGGTCATCATCGTGCCCGGCTATGGCATGGCGGTGGCCCAGGCGCAACATTCGCTGAAGGACATGATGGAACTGCTGCAAGCGCGGGGCGTGGAGGTGAAATTCGCCATCCATCCGGTCGCCGGGCGCATGCCAGGCCACATGAACGTCCTGCTCGCCGAGGCCGATATCCCCTACGACCTGGTCTTGGAGATGGACGAGATCAATCCTGAGTTCCAGAGCGCCGATGTCGCCTTGGTGGTCGGCGCCAACGACGTGGTCAATCCGGCGGCCAAGCAAGACAGCTCCAGCCCCATCTACGGCATGCCAATTCTCGAAGCCGGCAAGGCGCGCCAGGTCTACTTCCTCAAGCGCTCCATGCGCCCCGGCTACTCGGGCGTCGATAATCTGCTCTTCTATCAGGACAACACCTCGCTGATCTTTGGCGACGCCAAAGACACCATCGAGGGCATCGTCGGCGCGCTCAAGGGCGGCGGACATTGACCACTTAAAAATAGGGTGAATGCGGGTACTCCACTCTTTTTGGTTGCCCGAGCCTGTTAATTCCTTTGTGCAGAGCCGCGCCTTCTGGCTGTGAGGGAGGACCCTGCCGCCTGCCTGCACCGGTTCTAATCGGTCTTCGTGCATAAGATGGTCACCCTGGATAGTGATCCCTTCCTGCTGTTGGAATTGCGGGGGCTTGCGCGCGAGCGCTTGCACAGTGCGCTGAGCGCCAGACCTCTGGGGCAGGCACTGGTGTCCATGGCGGACGCGCGAACCGAGGCACCGGAGTTGGTGGAGTCCTTCTTTACTCGACCTAAGCCGGCCGTTGCGATGCCTGACTATCGGGATTTCTGTAACGGTGGAAAACGGCTGCCAAGGGAAATCGAGCCGGCCACCCCGCCGGTGGTGTCGGGCATCCTGGTGAGAAAGGCTGGGGACTTCCCTCGCTTTTCGGAGCGGGACAATTCCTTTATCGAGCTGATGGAGGAACTGTATGAGCGGGTGCGGGGGAAGAGCAAAGGGATGTTTTGAGCAGGTTCCGAGTTACTCTGGCTGCCAAGAACCTTTATGGAGCGGGGCAATGAGTCTTTATGACACTGATTTCTTTGCGTGGGCACAACAGCAAGCCCAACTGCTTCGTGCTGGTCAGCTTGCGGATGCCGATATCGAGCACATAATCGAGGAGATCGATAGCATGGGCCGTCGTGAAAAGCGCGAACTGCTGAGTCGCCTGGCCGTGCTTTTGATGCATTTGCTCAAGTGGCAGGCGCAACCGATGTTGAGGGGCAATTCCTGGCGAGCCACCATTCAGGTTCAGCGCCGCGAGATCAAACGCCATCTGGCGGACAATCCAAGCTTGAAGGCGAAGCTGCCAGAGATTCTTGCGGATGCTTATGGTGACGCCAAATTGTTGGCTTCACGAGAAACCGGGCTTGAAGAATCGAGCTTTGCAGTCGCCTTGCCCTGGTCTTTCGAGCAGGCCATGGATGACGAGTTTTGGACGGAGAGCCATGCAACTGACCGCCTGATTTAGCGGGCCTCTCAATATTCCAGCTTTAAGCGTCCAATTGGTTACCGCCATCTGAAGTCATTCTATGCAAGACCCAAGCACCGATTCTTCTGACCAATCGTCTCCAACCAAGCCTCCTTCCATCAAGCTGGATTTGCCACCCCTCGCCACCCACGGCCCGCGTCGCGCGCGGGCGTTGATGATTCAGGGTACGGCGTCGGATGTCGGCAAGAGCATGATGGTGGCCGGGTTGTGCCGGGCTTATGCGCGGCGCGGACTGGTTGTGCGCCCCTTCAAAGCGCAGAACATGAGCAACAATGCGGCGGTGACCCAAGACTCCGACGCCGCTCCCGGCCCCGATGGCGAGCGCCCGCGCGGTGAGATCGGTCGCGCGCAAGCCTTGCAGGCGCGTGCCTGCGGGGTGGCGCCGTCAATTCACATGAACCCGGTTCTGCTGAAACCCCAGACCAACATCGGCTCCCAAGTGGTGCTGCGCGGGCGGGTGCTTGGCAACTGCCCGGCACGGGTGTATCACGAAATGCGCCAAGGGCTGATGCCGGCGGTGCTCGACTCCTTCGAGCGTCTGTGCGCCGAGGCCGATCTGGTGCTGGTGGAAGGAGCGGGAAGCGGTGCCGAGATCTATCTGCGCCACTGCGACATCACCAACATGCACTTCGCCGAGCGCGCTGGCGTGCCCGTGGTGGTGGTGGGTGATCTCGACAAGGGTGGCACCATGGCCTCCCTGGTTGGCACCTGGCTGCTGCTCGATCAGGCTGACCGCGACCGGGTGGTTGGCTATCTGGTCAACAAATTTCGCGGCGATTTCTCGCTGTTTGAGCCCGCCTGCGAGACCATCACCGCCCACACCGGCTGGCCCTTTCTTGGCGTGCTGCGCTGGTTCGAGGGGGCCTCCCGTCTGCCGGCTGAGGATTCGCTCGCGCTCGAACGCCCGGCTTCGCTGAACTGGTCTGGTGCGGGGACGCTCAAAATCGCCGTGCCGCGCCTGTCGCGGGTGGCCAATTTCGACGATCTTGACCCGCTCGCGGCCGAGCCCGGAGTGGATCTGCGCTGGCTGCAATCCGGCCAGCCCCTGCCGGCCGATACCGATGTGGTCATATTGCCCGGCTCCAAGGCCACGCGCGCCGATCTCGACACCCTGCGCCGCGAGGGCTGGGATATCGATATCCTCGCCCATGTCCGCCGCGGTGGGCGGGTGCTCGGACTCTGCGCCGGCTTCCAGATGCTCGGCACCCTGGTGCGCGACCCCGAGGGTCTCGAAGGCGAGCCCGGCGACACGCCCGGGCTTGGCCTGCTCGACATGGTCACCGAGATTGGTCCAGAGAAGCGCCTGCTTGACATCGACGCCACCGAGCTGACCAGCGGCTGCGCCATCAGCGGCTACGAGATGCACATGGGCCGCACCACAGGGCCAGCGCTCAAACGCCCATGGCTGCGGCTTGGCAATAGCGAGGTGAGTGGCAGCGGAGTGGGCCGCCCCGAAGGCGCCATCTCAGCGGATGGGCGGGTCATGGGCGGCTATCTGCACGGTATTTTCTCAAGCGATGCTTTTCGTGCCCACTGGCTCGCGCAGGTCGGCGCTCAGGCGTCAGCGCTAGATTTCATCGCCCGCACCGAGGCCGCGCTAGACGAACTGGCCGATCATTGCGAGGCCAATCTCGATCTCGACGCCCTGCTGGCGCTGGCGCGCTAAAAAAGCGCCTCAGCTTGGTGCTGGCATGCCAAGCATGATGCAGGTGCGATCCTCTGCATCGCTGGTTTCCATCTGTAATTCAAAACCCACGATGTTCGCCACGAGTTTGGCCGAATAGGTGCCCAGCCCGGTGCCGCCCGACTTGCCCTCGGTGCGATATTTATCAAAGAAATGCGTGCGCATCGGCACTGCCGCGGACAGGGTTCTTACCGCGTGAGCAAAATTCGTCCTTCTTTGATAAAGATCACAAAACGGCAATATAATCCTGCCGTTACGATAAAAAATGTGTTTGTATACGCCTATCGTTTCCCTCGCTTAAAACGGATTGCCCAGGGCGAATCTTGCGCCTGAGGGCTACCCTGGGATCCCCAGTCGTCGACCTTGAAATGGCACTGAGTCCAGCAGGATGAGAGGAGTCTGCAAATGAAAGACAACATCATTAGCGGTAACAGCCGCCTGGCGTGTGGCTGCATCGAAACGGACGATCCCATTATTTTTGAGGCAACGTCGCGGCCCTGGGAAGTGCTGTCCGAGCCTCTCGGGACGCAGAGCTTCTACAACCTTAAGCATTATGTGGCGACTGAATCGGTGGTGCTGTATCGCGAGTATTTTTCGGCGCCAACGCGTTTGCGGGGCATCTCGCCGCCGGGCATGCTGGTGGTGGTCGTCCCGCTGCAGCTCGGAGAAGGCACCCGCTTCTTTGGGCGTGATCCTCAGTCATCGGTGATTAACTTCAGCGCTCCAGGGCCGCTCGATGCCGTTGTGGATGCCCATAATGCGCATTTCATCCTGCTGATGGGGGTCGAGTTCCTGCAACGCGAACTGGGTGAGGAGGCGACACTGCTGCTTGAAACCGCCGTCCAACGCCGCAGCCTGGCGGTGGAGCCGGAGGATTTCGCCGCTTTCTGCGACTGGTTGGATCACATCCTCGCCACAGCGGGCCCGCGGAGTGCGCGCGGACAGGTCAGACGCAGGATCATCAGAAAAGCCAGGCCGAATCCTGAGAAGGCCGAGCAACTCACTGCGGTGTTGGAGCACCAGATGCCGCGACGTCTGCTCGCCCTCTGTCGGGCTCCGGGCAGAAAGTTGCTCCGCCCTCGCGTTGGGAAATCGCGCTCAGCAGTTATCAGTCGGGCACTCGACTATTTGACCAACGGCCCGTCGTCAATGCCTAGCGTGGGCGAGCTGTGCCAGGTGGCCGGTGCCAAGCAGCGCACGCTCGAATATGCCTTTGAGGAGCGCTTTGGTTTGAGTCCACTGCGTTTCGTCAAAGTGTATCGGTTGCATCAGGTGCGGCGCGATTTGGCCGCAGCCAAGCCCAGATCAACTCGGGTAGCGGACGTGGCGGCCGCACACGGATTTCGACACCTGAGCCGTTTTTCTCTGGAGTACAAAGAACTCTTTGATGAGTTGCCATCGAAAACGCTTGCCCGCAAGCCCCGGGTGGTTTCCGCCGCGCCCCTGATTTGCTCAAGCGATTTTCCGCTCAAGCAATCCCCACTTCGCTCGTCGGGCGTCAACGCGGGTACAGCTTAGCACGAAACAGCAGGTTTATTCCCCGGGGTGGCCGGGGCTGTGAACTTCAGGTATCAGAACCGCTCGCCAATCATGTCGTTGATTTCGCAGACCGCTTTTGCCATCAACCTCTGCGCGCGCTCGGGCTCCGGAGGTGCGTCCTGCCAACGAAGCTCGTTAAACAGGATGATAATGTCGTCATCATCCTCACCGGTGCGGAACCAGTAGTCACGCGCATCCTCATGGGTGGGGTTCTCTTCGAGCAGGCTTTCGGTCGGTGGGGGCGGCGGGTCGGCGATGAGCGACCAGCGCGCCTGGAACGCGGGTGTTCCCGCAAAGCTCAAAATGCCCCCATCGGGGCGATCCTGCCGGATCAGCCATCTGCACATCGTCTTCTACTCCCAGGTGTCGAGAAGCAGCGGCCAGCTTGCACGCTGAAAGCCGTCATCGTCGGGGTAGTGCTTGGGACGGCGCGTCAGAGTTTGCAAGTGATTTGCGAAGCGACTTGGGTTGCCAGGCGATGCCGTGAGGCTGCGACAAGAGGACCAACCCGCGCTTCGTTGAGTCAAGAATAGCTTGGTACCAGTGCTCGCGTTGGGAGTCCTATCACAAATTCGCAATTTTTATAGGGATATTTCGGCAGCGCAAGCATCCTCTGGGTGAGGCTGGTGACCAGCAGCAGCGCCCAGATGAGTGAGTTGACCGAGCGCCAGGCAACGATAACGAAAAGCGCCAGCAGGCGAATCATTGTGACGCCCCCGTGACAGATGGCCGTCACATCAGAGATGAAATCTCCGGGCAGGGTCGCTATGCTGTTGGCATAGGTTAAGGGGTGTTCGGCAATCTCCGCCAGTTCGGGCTCAATGATGCCGCCGAACCCAGGATTTGCGCTTTTCACGAGGATGTTTCCAATGGCTTGCAGCGGCTGCGAACAACTCCCTGTTCTACCCGATGGGGCCGGACGCCTGCTGTTGGCGTTGCCGCTGGCGCATTCCCGGCAGAAGTTGCTGGAATCCCTCAAGGCGACAGCCTGGGTATCGCGGCTGGAGCTGGCCGATCTGGTGATGATCGAATGCGCGGACGGGCACCTCGGCGAACTGCTCACCCAACTCGGCGACTGGCTGAGCCTGACCGAACAGGCGCACACTAAGGCGCTCTTCCTGCCGGAAGGCAAGCAGGCGGATATCAGTCTGCTGGCGGCGGTCGAGCCACTGTCGCACTGGATCGGGCTCGCGCGCGGCCAATGGTTGGCGGAGATGATCGAACAGGATCGCCTGACCACTCACTTTCAGCCCATCGTGCATGCGGCTGCGCCCGAACGCGCCTATGCCCATGAGTGCCTGCTGCGTGGCCTGGATACACAGGGAAACCTGGTCTCGCCAGGCGCTTTGTTTGATGCCGCGCGCGCGGCCGACATGCTGTTTCATCTTGATCGCGCGGCGCGGCTGAAAGCAATTGAAACCGCCTGTCAGCTCGGTCTGGAAACACCGATTTTCATCAACTTCACGCCCACGTCCATTTATGACCCGGCCTTCTGTCTGCGCACTACCATTGCCACAGCGCGCGCGACCGGTTGGCCACCTGAGCGCTTTGTTTTTGAAGTCATAGAGACCGAGGAACTGGCCGATACCCGCGATCTGGTCGGCATTCTGGCTGAGTATCGTGCCGCCGGTTTTCGCGTCGCGCTCGATGATCTTGGCGCTGGCTATGGCTCGCTCACGCTGCTGGAGCGACTGCGCCCGGATATCGTCAAGTTCGACCGCGATTTGATTACCGACATCGACCGCACCCCATCGAAGCAGGCCATTGTGTCTGGCCTCATCGATATGGCCGCGAAGCTGGGTATCGACACCGTGGGCGAGGGAATTGAAAGGCGCGCCGAGTGGGAATGGCTGCGCGAAGCGGGCGTCGATTACCTACAGGGCTTTTTGTTCGCGCGGCCCGGCCATCCGCCACCGCAGCCGGTCACACCGGCGCATTGAGCAGGCACCTCGGAGGTGCGGCCTCCAGGTCGCGCAAAACCCATTGACCAGGCAAGCGGCGAAACAAGCGAGAACGGTCGATACCGCCCCAGAATGGTTGTTATTTCTCTGCAGCCCACCGGTCCAGCACCACCCGCAGGGCCTGTGCGTCAACCGGCTTGGCCAGGTAGTCGTCCATGCCAGCCGCGAGACAGGTCTCCCGATCGCCCTTCAGGGCATGGGCCGTCATGGCGATGATGGTGACCGAGGGATCGATGTCGCCGTTGCGGTTCTCCCGGATGTGCCGGGTGGCCGCGATGCCATCCATCTCGGGCATCTGCACGTCCATGAACACCAGGTCAAACGCCTGCTTCGACAAGCCTTCGAGTGCCTGGAGGCCATTGAAGGCTGTGCAGACGCGATGCCCCCAGCGCTCCAGCAACATCGCCATGATCTGCGAGCTGGTCGGGTCGTCCTCGACGATCATGATGCGCAGACGCTTGGTCGAGGACGGCTCCGCGCTCTGGGGCGTTGCCTGGGCCAGCCCTGGGATGGTCGGCTCGGTGGTGACCGACTCTGTGATGTTCGCCTCGGTGATGGCCGGCTCGCGGGCGGTCGGTTCTGCGGCGAGCATGCCCACCGCGATATCGAACCGCACGGTGGTTCCCTGGCCCAGGGTGCTTTCAATGGCGACCTGCCCGTCCATCAGGCCGACCAGTCGTTTGACGATGGATAGACCCAGACCCGTTCCCTGGAAACGCCGAATGGAGGAGCTATCGACCTGGGTGAAGGGCTCGAACAGCTCGTCGATCCTGTCCGCAGCGATGCCGACGCCCGTATCGGTCACGGCGAATTGCAGACGCAGGCGCCCGGCATCGCTCGGCTCCAGCATCCGGGCGTCCAAGCGCACCAGTCCCTTGTCGGTGAACTTGACGGCGTTGCCGACCAGGTTGAATAGCACTTGGCGCAGCCGCGCGGCATCGCCGATCAATTCCGCGGGCACCTCGCGGGCGATGTGGCAGTGCAGCGCGATGCCCTTGGCCGCGACCTGCGGCCTAAAGGCCGCTTTGATCTGTTCCAAGAGGGCGTCCAAGGTAAAAGGTTCGCGCGCGATAGTCAACATGCCGGCCTCGATCTTGGAAAAGTCGAGGATGTCGTTGATCACGGTCAGCAAGCTCTGGGAGGACGCCTTTGCCGATTTCACATATCCGGCCATTTCCTCATCCAGATTCGACATCTCCATGACCTGGAGATAGCCCATGACGCCGTTGAGGGGCGTGCGGACTTCGTGGCTCATGTTGGCCAGGAACTCGGACTTGGCCCGACTGGCGGCCTCGGCCCGCTCCTTGGCGTCGATCAGCTCCGCTTGTGTCTGGTTGCGCGCTGCCTCGGCCTGATAGCGCAGCTCGATATCCATCACGGCGCCCAGCTCGCTCGCCGATGCCAGTTCCTCGTCGCTCCAGCGCCAGCTATGCAAATGCACCGTCTGCGTCCAGGCCGCGAATGACTTGCGCGGACTAATGCGACCATCCGTCTCGATGGTGACCGGCTTGTTGGGATCGCCGCCCCAGCTGAGGTGGCGCACCTGCTCGGCGCGAAACCAGAGCAGCGCGAGATCCGGTGCCGAGGTCAAGCGCAGGAAGACCAGTCCGGCCGCCGTGGCACCTAGGTCTTGAGTGTCAGGGAGGTGGTCACTCAGACAATCGGTGGCGAAGACCGGGGCCTTGTCAGCGCTGGTGCGCGCGCACAGCTCGGCAGCCAGCGCGGCGATGCGCGCAGCATCCGGTGTCTCGCCGCCGGTGTGAACCTGCTGGCCAACGATGAGTGCGACACCTTCGGCTCCGACCGCGCCGAGCAGGTCAGACTGATGCGGATACTCAAGCAAGGCGGAGAGCCGTGCACCCTGGCGCATAGCGGCAACCACGTGCTCGCGGCAGGTTTTCAGGTCATGTTCCGCGCGGCGATGGCAAGCGTCTTCGGCGAGCTGGATCTGCGTCTCCAGATCTTGCGCCATCCAGTCCATGACCCGGCGGAGCTTCTCTGAGACCAGATAGGGCGTCTGATGGTGGCAGGCGATCAGTCCCCATAGCTGATCTTCGCGGTAGAGGGATAGCGTCAAGGTGGCGCGCACGCCCATGTTGCGCAGATATTCCACATGCACCGGCGAGACGCTGCGCAGCAGGCTGTGCGAGAGGTCGAGTGGCTGGCCGCTGACGGGATTGAGCGCCGGCGTGAGCGGCACTGGGACATAGTCGATATCGACGATCGCCCGGGTGCGGTTGATCAAATACAGCTGCCGGGCCTGCACCGGAATGTCGGAGGCCGGATAGTGCAGCCCCAGATAGGGCTCCAGGGCGTCCCGACGCGATTCGGCGACCACCTCGCCATGCCAATCCACCGGGTCGAGACGGTAGATCATCACCCGGTCGTAGCCGGTCAGATCACGCAACAAGGCCGCAGCGCTGTGCAGCTTTGCCGTCAGGTCTTTTTGCGCGCGGATCGGGTTGAGCCCGCGCACGGCCAGGGCGAGCAGATCCTCGGGGACGGCACCGGCGGGCGGTTCCGGCTCCAATTCCAGCAGCACCAGAGCGTCGGACTCGTGCACATAGCCGGTCAGGGCGCGGGCATCCAGCGGCGAGGGCCACTGAAACGAATAGGGGGCGCTAGGTTGTGCCTGGTAACCCGCCAAGGCGTCTTGCACGGCGCTGACCAGCGCTGCGCCCAGGGCTTGTTCCAGCCTTTGCTCGAGCAGATCCTCTGCGGCGATGCCGAGCAACTCGCGGCAGGTGGCGGTGGTCTGGACAATCCGCCAATCTGGCCCGCGCAGGGCGAGCAGGACCCCATGCGGCTGAATGGCGCCCGAGAGATGAATCGGCTCGGCCTCGCATTGGCTGAGGTCGGGAAGCGCAGGCGTGGCGTTAGGATTTGCAGCCATGACAAACCTTTTGATCTTTGAGTACTCAGTGTTGGTGGCGAAGCCTCAAGAATCGAAGGCTAGAATAACAAAAAAGCACAATCTTGCTTTGCGATGTGCGGTGGTCGCTTCTGACAGATAGGTAAGGTGCGAGTTCAGCCTGTCAGTGACAGCGACGGCGACGGCCGTCCAATCAGGTATCCCTGAGCGTGGGTGAAACCGGCGGTGCGGCCAAGGTCCGTCAGGGTCTCCGTCTCGACCCCTTCGGCCACCACGCGAAACTGGGCCGGGGTGGCCCGTTTCGTTCACAATGGCGCTGAGATGGGTGTCAAAGTCACTGCCGCGAATCTGCTGACCAGAGAGGTTAACCGTGATGCGCCCGAATTTGAGCTCGCGGTCGAGCCACTGCCGGGCCCGGCGGCAGGCAGGTCGCAGAACCCAGTCGCCGATGGCATTGATCAGGCCGTTGCGCTCAGCAATATCGATGATGCGCTCCGGGGGAAGCTCGCCCAGTTCATCGCAACCGGACAGCTTCCACGCCTGCTCAGCGAGTCGGTGGCGCCATGAATTCCGGCCCCACGGGGTCGGTGACATGCTCCCGCACGATTTGGTCGATGGCATCGAGCGCCTGACGGTCGAGGCTCCAGCCGTCGATGATGTTGACCGGGTCCATCTGCTCGGGGCTGCGCCCGCCCCAGAGGGCGACGCTGTGACCGGGTTGGTCGAGCAGCCAACGCAGGGCCAGTGCCATGACGTCTTTGTCGTAGTGCTCGCGGGCGAAATGCTCAAGCGCCGCGACCGCGGCCAGGTACTGATCGAAGCGCGGCTGTTGGAATTTCGGGTCGTTCCGGCGCAGATCGTCGCCGCCGAATTGGCGCTCGCGCGTCATCTTCCCACTGAGCAGGCCACGGCAGAGCGCGCCGTAGGTGAGGGTGCCGATGTCGTGGCGCGCGCAATAGGGCAGCACGGCATCGCCCGCTTCGCGTTCAAAGAGATTGTAAGGGGGTTGATTCGCGTGCAGTGGGGCGGACGCGCGGAAGGCGTCCATCTGCTCAGGAGAGAAATTGGAGACGCCGATTGCGCGGATCTTGCCGGCGCGCAAGAGGTCGTCCATGGCGCGCGCGGTCTCTTCCATGGGCGTTTTCGCATCCGGCCAATGGATCTGATAGAGGTCGATGCGGTCGGTGCCCAGGCGGCGCAGTGAGTCTTCGACTTCGCGCTCAATGCGCGCGCGCGTGGCCTCGCGCCAGACCTTGGTCTCGTCGTCGGACCAGTTCAGCGCGCATTTGGTCGCCAGCACCACCTGATCGCGCAGTCCGTGGCGGGCGATGGCCTTGCCGACGATTTCTTCTGAGCGACCCATGCCGTAGACCGGCGCGGTGTCGATCAAGGTCACGCCGAGCTCGACGGCATGGCGGATGGTTTCGATGGAGGTGTCCTCGTCCGTGCCGCCCCACATCCAGCCGCCGATGGCCCAGGTGCCCAGTCCGATTCGAGAGACGGTCAGATCGCTGCTGCCTAATTTGGTGTATTCCATGCTTGCTCCTGCGTGTCACGCGTTGTCAGCTATGAGGATTGTCAGCCGATGATCGGGCGCTCGCTTGATGCGGTGATCAGGTAGCGGAGCGCCCGGCTCAGACGGGGGGAGTGCCGCTAACAGCACCAGCGCCTTCCCGACGCAATGACTCAGCCTCGATGAAGATGCGTTTGATCTCCGGATGGCGCTCTCTAATGCCGCGCTCCAGTCGGTCCACCACGCCCATGATGGTCTCAGACGACAGGCCGGAGCGGAACCGGACATCCAGATTCAGCAGAACCTCATCGGGTCCCAAATGCATGGTCAGCGGACGACCAGCCTCGACCACGTCCGCGTCTTCGCGGGCGAGTTGCCGAATGCTGTCGATAACCAATGGGTCCGCCGCTTCGCCGATCAACAGGCTACGGCTCTCGTAAGCGAGGATGAGCGCAACGCTGGCCAGGGTCAAACCAATCATCATGGAAGCGATGCCGTCCCAGATCGGGTTGCCCGTTCCGAAGGGATGCGCTTGGTCCGGCTTGTGCGCAGAGCGCTTCATGCCATGCAGCAGCAACCCCTCATTGGCGGTATCGACCAGCGAATGAATGCACTCCGAGAACATCGCCGAGCTGCCGGTAAAGAGGGCCGCAACGCCCTTGGCAACCGCGATCACACCGTTTGCCGCCATGGCGCCGTAGACGGCGATTGGGGGTTTGGGTTTGTCCGCAGCAGATGACGACGTCATGGTATTTCCTCCTAGGGCAGTGGGCTGCCGATTGGGTGCAATCCGCTCATTGCGCAAAGCGCGCCGCCTCGGATATTGGCTATCGGGTACAACCCTGAACATCCACGCCTGATGTCATGCAAACCTTTCTATGTCCAGTGTTGGCGTATCGGCTCAATAATCAGCCCATCGACCACCCATTCTATCGGTCAAGGTCGCGAAGGACACCTGGGTCTGGGCAAGGGACTTCGGTCAGCGCTGCCCTGCGCAGCAGGTGGCGCGCCCCTTGGTCGCCCTGCAAGCCTTGCAGGGCGGGGCCGAATGGGGCGCTGAAGCCGACGGGGTGGCCTTGTTGGCCTTCATAGACCGGGCGTGCGATGGCGGCACCTTCAGCTAAGGCGGTCGCGACGGCGGCGATGCTCTGCGACTGGACCCAAGGCATATCCGCGAGAGCAACCAGCCAGCCGTCGGCGTCATCGCTCGCCGCGACGCCGCAGGCGATACTGTGACCCATGCCATTGATGGCCGCCGGGCAGAGGATCACTTCGAGTCCCTCGGCGGCCAAGCGGTCTGCGACCTCGTCCGCTTCTCGCACCACGGCCAGCACTCGGGGTAGCGCGCGTTGCAGGGTGCGCGCGGAGCGCACCACCATGGGTGTGCCGTCCGGGAGCCGATGCAGCCGTTTGTCGCTGCCGAAACGTTGGCTGCTGCCTGCCGCAAGCAGGACGCCGACCGGCATGCGTCAGGCCTGGGCTGCTGTGCCAGCCGCCGCAGCCGCAGCTGAAGCCGTACCCGCAGACCCATCCCGATCCTTATCGGCAGGGTCTGGTTCGCGTTGTGCCAGTGGCGAGCCGTTGCGGACCGCGACCAGCTCGGCGATGGCGGAGATGGCGATCTCAGCCGGGGTGCGCCCGCCGATGCCTAAACCGATGGGGCCACGCAGGCGCGCCAATCGATGCTCGGGCACGCCGAGCGTGGCGAGTCGCTCGCGCCGCTGGGCGTTGCTGGCGCGGGAGCCGAGGGCGCCGACATAGCCGGTGTCGGCTTGCAGGGCTTCGAGCAGGGCCAGATCATCCAGGCGCGGATCATGCGCCAGGGTCATGACCGCGCTGCGGGGATCGGTCGCATGCGCCAGCACCGCATCGTCGGGCATGGTGGTCTCCAGCCGCACGCCGGGAAGCGACCAGCCCGCCGGGTCTTCGATGCGCGGATCGCAGAGGATCACCTCGATATCCAGCGCCTGTGCCATCTCCGCCACCAGCCGGGCAATGGCGCCGTCGCCGATCAGTAGTAGCCGCCACACGGGACCGAACAGCCGCAACACGGCGCCGTCCTCTCGTTGCACTGCCACCGTGTCGCGCGTGGCCGGTATCAAGCGGGTCGTGCCGTCTGCGAGGTCGATCCGCCGGGCGATGCGCCGACGCTCGGAGAGAGTGTCGAGGATGCTTTGCAGGGGGTGCGGATCGGTGAGTTGTTCGGCGAGCAGTTCGACCTGTCCGCCGCAGGGCAGCCCGAAGCGCCTTGCCTCATCAGCGGTGACGCCGTAGCGCAGGATCTCGGGCTGGGGCAGGGGGGCCGCTTCGCGCAGCCGCCGCGTCACTTCGTCCTCAAGGCAGCCACCCGAGATGGAGCCGACGCTGGCCCCGTCCTCGGCGAGCGCCCAGAGTGAGCCGACCGGTCGCGGCGAGGAGCCCCAGGTGCGTAGTACCATGATCAGATGGACGCTGCGACCGGCGCGCAGCCAGTCGACGGCGGCCTCCAGGATTGCTTGATCCGCCGGGATCATCACGCGGCCATGACCAGATCATCACCGGATCGGATCATCGCCGAATGGCGATCGTCACTGGATCGGATCATCACAGCCGAATCGGCAACCGGCGCACCGGCTTGCCGGTCAGCGCCAGCAAGGCATTGGCGACTGCCGGGGCAATCGGCGGCGTGCCCGGCTCGCCGACGCCGCCCGGCGAGGCGTCAGACTTGACGATATGCACCTCGACCGCCGGCATCTCGGCGATGTTGATCAGCGGATAGTCATCGAAGTTGCCCTGCTGAACGCGGCCATTGCCGATGGTGATCTCGCCGTTCAGGGTGGCGTTGAGGCCATAGGCGATGGCGCTCTCCATCTGCGCCTCGATGATGGCCGGATTGACGATCTGACCACAGTCGATGGCGCAGACCACGCGCTTGACCTTCACGGTCTTGTCCTCAAGCTCGACCTCGGCCACCTCAGCGCAGTAGCTGCCGAAGGCCTCGGCCACCGCGATGCCGCGCGCACGTCCTTCGGGCAGTGGCTCGCCCCAGCCGGCTTTCTCCGCCGCCAGTTTGAGGACACCGAGATGGCGGGGGTGATTGGCCAGCAGTTCAAGGCGCAGTTCGTAGGGGTCGCGACCGGCCGCGCGCGCCAGTTCGTCAAAAAAGGCCTCGGTAACAAAGGCATTCTGCGAGCTGCCGACCGAGCGCCAATAGCCGACTGGCACCGGCGGATTGACCATGGCATAGGTCACTTCCAGATTGTCGATGGCGTAGGGCAGGTTCTTAGCTCCCTCCACCGAGGAGCCGTCCATGCCACTCTCGCGCACCTGCTGCGAGTTGCGCGCGCGAATCGAAGGCCCGGCGATGCGATGACGCCAGGCCAGCGGCTTGCCCTCGCTGTCCAGCGCGGCGGCGAGCCGGTTGTAAGTCGCGGGGCGATAGTAGTCGTGCTGGATGTCGTCCTCGCGGCTCCAGATGACCTTGACCGGGCGCCCGGTCTGCTTGGCCAGACTGACCGCATCGCGCACAAAATCCTGCTCCGAGCGGCGCCCAAAACCACCGCCGAGAAAGAGCGTATGCACCCGCACCTTCTCTTGCGGCAGCCCGGTGATCTCCATCGCCGTCTGCTGGGTGCGGGTTTGCGCCTGGGTGCCGACCCAGACATCGCAGCCAGTGTCGCTAATCTCAGCGACACAGGTCATCGGCTCCATGCAGGCATGTGCCAGATAGGGCACCTCGTAGATCGCCTCCAGGGTTTTGGGCGCATCCTTGAGCGCCTGAGCGACATCGCCCTCACTGCGGGCGCTGATGCCGCTGTCCACCGCCTGCTCGAACTGGCGCGTAATGGTCGCGCTGGAAAGCGAACCATTGCCGGCGAAATCCCAGTCGATGCGCAGCTTGCCGCGCGCCTGCTGGGCCGGCCACCAGCCCTCGGCCACCACGGCTACTGCATCCTCGTGCAGCGGCAGCACATCCACCACTCCGGGGACTCGGCGCGCGCTCTCGGCGTCGAAACCCGTGCGCTTGCCACCGAATACCGGGCAACGTTGAACCACCGCCGTCAGCATCTTCGGGCGCTGGATGTCTTGGGCGAACACTGCGCTGCCATCGCACTTGGCCGGCGTATCCAGGCGCTTCTGTCGGGTGCCGAGCAAGGTGAAATCGCTGGGATCCTTGAGGAAGGCCGAGTTCGGCACGGGCTGTTTCGCGGCGTCCGTGGCTAGCGCGCCGTAACTGAGACGGCGCCCGCTCGCCTCATGGACAACTTCGCTGTTGCGGGCGGTGCAGGCATTTTCGTCGACACCCCAGCGCTTGGCCGCAGCCGCCAGCAGCATCATGCGCGCCGCCGCGCCCGCCTCACGCACCGGCGTCCAGAAGCCGCGCACCGCCGTGCTGCCACCCGTGAGCTGCTGGCCGATGATCGGGTTGGTGTAGGCCGCGTCAGCGGGGGCGAATTCGGCCCGCACCGCTTGCCAGTCGGCATCCAGCTCCTCGGCAAGCAGCATCGGAATAGCGGTCATCACGCCTTGGCCCATCTCGGAACTGCCGACCACGGCGGTGATCTTGCCGTCAGGAGCAATACGCACCCAGGCGTTGGGCGCAAACTCATCATCGGCCACCGGCGCGGTGGCGGCCTCAGCGGCGGGGATGCGGAAGCCAATCAGCAGACCGCCGCCGGCTAGGGCGCTGGCGTACAGACTGGTGCGCAGAAAAGTACGTCGTGTCATTTCCATGATCAGGCCTCCTCGCTCGCGATCTCAGCGGCACGCTTCACAGCGGCGCGGATGTCGTTATAGGTTCCGCAGCGGCACAGCACCCCGCCCATGCCTTGGTCGATCTCGGCGTCGGATGGTTTCGGGTTGTTCTCCAGCAGCGAGGCCGCAGCCATGATCTGACCGGACTGGCAAAAGCCACACTGAGGCACGTCCAGTTCCACCCAGGCCTGCTGCACCGGGTGATCGGCCTTCTCCGATAGGCCCTCAATGGTGACGATGTTACGCCCCGCCACGGCCGACACCGGCGTCGAGCAGGAGCGGGTCGCGACACCATCAACATGGACGGTGCAAGCCCCGCACTGGGCGATACCGCAGCTAAACTTGGTGCCGGTCAGCCCGAGGTGGTCGCGCAAGACCCACAACAGCGGTGTCTGCGGGTCCACGTCGATCTCTGTTTGCTTGCCATTGACAGTCAATTTGATCATGGTCGTTGCGTGGTCAGGTTGGTGGCAGAATTGGGGGATTCGAATCGGCGGCAATCCGGTTTCTCAGGCTCACACTAACGCGCCCAGTCGCGACAATCAATCGGGGAGATCAGCTAACCTGGCCGTGCGCTCCTTGCTGACAGCCTACTGTTGGTTGCGTACAATCGGCACCGTTACGGGTTCGCCGGAGTCAGATATGAACGAAACGGATATCGACGCCTTCATCTCCCGCTGGGGTGGTGGCGTCAGCCGTGGTGGCAACGAGCGCGCCAACCTACAGATGTTCCTCACCGAGCTCTGCACCCTGCTTGATCTGTCCCAGCCCGACCCGGCGAGCGCAGACAATGGCCAGAACGCCTACGTCTTTGAGCGATCCGTCACCGAGCGCCTTCCGGATGGCAGCACCACCCCGCGCTCGCTGGACCTCTACAAGCGTGGCTGCTTCGTGCTTGAAGGCAAGGATACCGGCAAGCAAACCGGCAGTGGCGGCTGGGACGCGGCCATCGTCAAGGCCCACAAGCAGGCCGAGAACTACGTCAAGGCACTGCCAGCCGCGGAAGGTCGACCGCCGTTCATCATTGTCGTCGATGTTGGGCGCACATTCGTGTTGTTTTCCGAATTCACCTGCACGGGCGGCAACTACGTCCCCTTCCCCGATCCGCGCAGCTACCGCATCGGCCTCGAGCAACTGCGCTCGGAGGAAATCCGCGAACGCTTGCGCGCGCTCTGGCTCGATCCGCTGAGCCTCGACCCCAGCCGTTACGCTGGCCGAGTCACCCGGCTCATCGCCGATACCCTCGCCCGCCTGGCGAAATCGCTCGAGGAGAGCGGGGCGGACGCCGAACGCGTCGCCGGCTTCCTGTCACGCTGCCTGTTTACCATGTTCGCCGAGGATGTCGGCCTGCTCCCGCCCGAAAGCTTTTCCAAGCTGCTGGTGCGACTGAAAGAACAGCCCGAGACCTTCCCGGATGCGCTAAAGAGCCTCTGGCAAAGCATGAACAAAGGTGACTTCTGTGGCGTCTTGATGACGCAAGTGCTGCGCTTCAACGGCGGTCTGTTCGAGGGCGCCGATCCCTTGCCGCTCACCGCCGAGCAAATCGGCCAGCTCATCGACGCCGCCCGCGCCGACTGGCGCCAGGTTGAGCCCGCCATCTTCGGCACCCTGCTCGAGCGTGCCCTCAACCCGCACGAGCGCCACAAGCTCGGCGCCCACTACACCCCGCGCGCCTATGTCGAGCGCCTGGTCATGCCCACGGTCATCGAGCCCCTGCGCGCCGCCTGGGAAGACGTCCAGGTCGCCGCGCAAAACCACGCGCGCCAGGGCAAAACCCAAGACGCCATCGCCGAGGTGCGCAATTTCCACGGCCGCCTGTGCCAGACCCGCGTGCTCGACCCCGCCTGCGGCAGCGGCAACTTCCTCTATGTCGCGCTCGAACACATGAAGCGACTGGAAGGCGAGGTGCTCGAGGTGCTTGGTCGTCTGCAGAAATCCGCGAGCTTTGAGCTCGAAGGTTTCACCGTCAACCCCAATCAATTTCTTGGGCTCGAGGTCAACCCCCGCGCCGCGCGCATCGCCGACATCGTGCTGTGGATCGGCTACCTGCAATGGCATTTTCGCACCTACGGCCATGTCAACCCGCCCGAGCCGGTGCTGCGCGACTTCCATAACATCGAGTGCCGCGATGCCCTGATCCAAGCTAAGGCGCGTGAGCCTTTGCTGGACGACCAAGGCCAGCCCGTGACCGTCTGGGATGGGCGCAGCGTCAAAGCCAGCCCCATTACCGGGGAAGATATCCCCGATGAGACCCAACGCCTTCAAGTTTACCGTTATCTCGAGCCGCGCCGGGCCGAGTGGCCGGAAGCGGACTTTATCGTCGGCAATCCCCCGTTTATTGGTGCCGCCAGCATGCGCCGCGCCCTCGGCGACGGCTATGTCGATGCCGTGCGCAAGGTCTACAGCGGGCTGGTGCCGGACTCGGCTGATTTCGTCATGTACTGGTGGCAGATCGCCGCCGAGAAAGTCAGGAAGGGCGAGGCGCGCCGCTTCGGCTTCATCACCACCAACAGCCTTCGCCAGACCTTCAACCGCCGCGTGCTCGAGCCACATCTGAACGATCCCAAGGCGCCCTTGTCGCTGGTGTTCGCGGTGCCTGATCACCCCTGGGTCGAGGCCAGCGACGGAGCGGCAGTGCGTATCGCCATGACGGTCGGCGTAGCCGGCGAGCATCCGGGGCTGCTACGCAAGGTTACTAGCGAGAGTGCCGGGGATGATGACGCGCGGGCGGTGGAATTGAGCGAGCGCGAGGGGAAGCTCTTCGCGGATTTGGCGATTGGGGCCGATGTGGCGGGAGCTCAAAAGCTGCAAGCGAATGTTGGATTAGCTTTTCGCGGTGTCACTCTGATGGGCAGCGGATTCTGGATCGAGCCAGGCGACCCTGTGATCAAGCAGGAGTTCGAAGCGATGACGCCGCTGCGCAACGGTAAGGACCTCACTGCCAGACCCAGAGGTGTGTTTGCAATAGACTTTTTCGGGTTAACGCTTGAACAAGCGCGAGAGCGGTTTCCGGCTTCCTTTCAACGTGTTCTCAATGGCGTGAAACCAGAAAGGGACCAATCCAAACGTGCCGCATACCGTGAAAAGTGGTGGCTGTTCGCGGAACCACGACCGGATTTGCGCTCAGCAAAAGCCGGACTTTCGCGTTTCTTAGTTACGCCGATGACAGCCAAACATCGCTTTTTCCAATTTCTCGATGGCGAAATACTGCCGGATCAAGGAATCGTCGCCATCACTGTCACCGATGCACATATTCTCGGGACGATCTCGACCAGGATCCACGTAACCTGGGCGCTGGCAACCGGTGGGCGTTTAGGGGTCGGTAATGACCCCAGATACAACCATTCCCGTTGCTTTGAGACTTTCCCTTTCCCTGCCGCCAACGATACCCAAATCACCACTATTCGCGATCTGGCCAAGCAAATCGACGCCCACCGCAAGCGCCAGCAGGCTCAGCATCCAGAGCTGACCCTGACAGGCATCTACAATGTCCTCGACGCCTTGCGCCGCGAAACGCCGCTCTCGGTCAGAGAAAAAACCATTCACGAACAGGGCCTGGTCACCCTGCTACGCGAACTCCACGACCAGCTCGACACCGCCGTCTTCGAAGCCTACGGCTGGCAGGATCTGGCCAAGCAACTGATCGGCCGCCCCGGCGCCACCTGCCCCTGGCCGGACAAGCCCGCCGACCAGCTCCAAGCCGAGGAAGAACTGCTCACCCGCCTGGTCGCCCTGAACGCCGAGCGCGCCGCCGAGGAAGCCCAAGGAACCATCCGCTGGCTGCGCCCCGACTACCAAAACCCGCAAGCGCCCGCCACCACCACCGGCGAGCAACAAACCGCCGACCTCGACACGCCCGCCACCGCGACCACCACCGCCAAGCCGAAAAAGGGGAAAATCAAATTCCCGACCGCGCGCGCCGGCATCCCGGAACAAGTCGCCGCAGTCAAGTCCGCGCTCGGCAAACAAGCCCGAAGTCTGGAGGAACTCACGGATGACTTCTCGGACCCAAAACGAACCGCTCCCAAAATCGCCGAAATCCTCGCCACCCTCGAATCCCTCGGCCTACTCCAACGCGAGGGCGAGCGCTACCGGCTCACGCGCTAACTCGCAATCTGGCGCAACAACAAAGTAGATCAGACCGATGAACAATGACTTACTACAACGAATCACAATTGATTCACGCATCTTCGGCGGCAAACCCATCATTCGTGGGCGACGCCTTGCCGTGGAGCATGTTCTTGGCATGCTCGCCGCGGGCGATGACACCGACACCCTACTGGAAGGCTATCCCTGGTTGGAGCGCGAAGACGTCTTGGCTTGCCTGGCCTATGCCCATCGGGTCGTGGAACATGAGCGGGTTGAACCCCTGATGGTCCATGCCAACGCATGAAGCTGCTGCCGGACACCTATAACTTTAATGGCGCGCAAGCGCACAAAGCCGGGTAGGGTGTCTCCCGCGCCTGGAGAATCGTCATGCAACAAATTATTGAAATCGACGCCGAGATCAATACCTGCGGCGAGATACACGCCAAACTCTCAGGGTCTTATCGCCCCGGGCCGGTGCATCTCGTCGTTTTCTTGGAAGCCGATGATCACGAGCCAGTGTCGTTTTCCGAAAAACCAGGGCCAGAGGATTTTGCCGGCATCTGGTCAGATTTCGCGGATCAAGATTTCCAAGACTTTCTGGATGACCTCGGCGACCGGCGTCGTGAGGCTTTCGCGGGGCGACGCCATTGATGAAACCAGCACTCTTGGATACCGACGTCCTGTCACTCTATCTAAAGGCTGGCGACAAAGCGGTCGTTCAACATGGCCGGCAATATATCAGCGACCACGGTTCACTGAATTTCAGCATCATCACCTACTACGAGATCGTCAGTGGACTGCGTCATCGTGATGCCCGCAAGCAACTTCAAAGTTTTTTCGCGTTCGTGGCGCGCAATCGCCTGCTCCCCATGACACGCCGTTCCGCCGATCTCGCCGCCGAGCACTATGCACGACTCAGACTGCTGGGCACGCCTCTCGACGACATCGACCTTCTCATTGCTGGGATTGCGCTGGAGCATGGTCTCGTTCTGGTGACCCGCAATCGCAATCACTTCGACCGCATCGACGGGCTACTGATCGACGACTGGTCGAACCCGCAACCGCTTGAGCAGCCAGAAGCCTAGGAGTCTGTCGGACTTAACTGCAACCGATGGATTGCACGAGGTTACTTTTTTTGAGTGCAAAAACACAAATATCAACCATTTTAAACGGTTACTCTAGCAAGTCCGACAGACTCCTAGGAACTTGGATTGCTACAGGAAACTCTCCAGGCACTTAGAGACAAGCATGGACAAATCGAACCCTGGTGGCGAGCCGAGCACGGCTACGGCTTCGACACCCTCACCGAATCAGAAGGGCGCTACCTTCTCCCTATCGAACATGCTGAATGTGCAACGCGTTACGAAAAGACGCAACCGAAACGGCAAGTCAAGCCGCTTGACGTCTCCTGCCGGGCCATCACAAAAAAGCCATCCCTGACCTCACCAGAAATTCATAAATTCAAGCTGCCACATTGACCATGACTGATCAGGATCAGCCAAAATCCATCGAAGCCCGTGCCCGAAGCGTGCGTGAACTGCTCGACAAGGCCAAGTACACCATCGACTTTTACCAGCGCGAGTATGCCTGGGAGGAGCGCCAAGTCCGGGAATTGGTCGACGATCTCACCGGCAAGTTTCTTGACCACTACGACCCCGGTCATTCGCGCCCCCAGGTTGAGCACTATGGTCATTATTTCCTCGGGTCGGTGGTTCTCAGTCACAAACGCGGTCAGCGCTTCATCGTCGATGGCCAGCAACGGCTCACCACGCTGACGCTGCTGCTGATCGAGCTCTACCATCGCCAAGGCGAGCGGCCCGATGGGGTCGATGTGCGCAACCTGATCTTCTCCGAGAAATACGGGCACAAGAGCTTCAACCTGGATGTACCGGACCGCGAGCCGATCATGCGTGCCTTAATGGACGGTCAGGGCGCAGTCTTCGATGTCAGCGATGCGACGCCATCGGTCGTCAATATCCAGGCACGGGCCGCCAATGTCGGCGAGCACTTGCCCGAAGAAATCAACGCTGACGCGCTGCCGTTTTTCGTCGATTGGCTGCTAGAGAACGTGCATCTGGTTGTGATCGAGGCCTATTCCGACGAGGATGCCTACACCATCTTCGAGACCATGAACGACCGCGGCCTGTCCTTGAGCCTGCCGGAGATGCTCAAGGGCTATGTGCTGGCCAATGTGTATCGGGAAAACGACCAGCGGGATATCAACGACCTTTGGAAGGCGCGGATGCAAGCGCTGCGGGCGACGGAGAAAGAGGGTGACGCCGACTTCTTCAAGGATTGGCTGCGGGCCCGTCACGCGCTAACGATCCGGCCTGGCTCCGCTGGCGCTGAGAACAAAGACTACGAACGCATTGGCACGGAGTTCCACCGCTGGGTTCGAGATCAGCGTGATCTATTGGGATTGGCGGACCCCGATGGCTTCCTGCGCTTTGTGCGCCGCGATCTCGACTTTTTTGCCCGTCAGGTGCTCACGATCCGCAACGCGATGGTCAACTTGGAACCGGAGCTCGAATCCATTCGTTTCAATGCCGACCGGGGTTTTACGCTGCAAACCCAGCTGATGTTGGCGCCGCTCTCCCCCGAGGATTCCAAGGACACGGCACGCCGCAAGATCGCGCTGGTGGCGGACTTCATCGATATTTGGCTGGCGCGACGCATTTGGTGCTTCCGCACCATCAGTTACTCATCGGTCAAGTACACAATCTTTCAGCTCACCAAGGAGTTGCGCGGTCGCGATATCGCTGACCTTGCGACCTTCCTGCGCGCGGAACTGAATGCGCAGAAAGAGAGCTTCGCGAGCGCCCCTCAGTTTAGGCTGCATGCGCAAAATTATCGCCAGGTTCGGCACATCCTCGCGCGCCTAACCTTATGGCTTGAAGCCCAATGTGGCCAGCCAGCGCACTTCGAGGATCTGATCTCACAGGGCAAGGCAAAGCCGTTCGAGATTGAGCACGTTTGGGCGGATCGTTATGAACGCTTTACCGAGTGGTTCAATCACCAAAGCGATTTCGACACCGAACGCAACCGGATCGGTGGTCTGCTGCTCCTGCAGCGCGGCATCAATCAAAGCCTCGGGGATGGGACCTATGAGCAAAAACGCGACGCCTACATGGCGCACAGCGCCAACCTGCTTGCTCGCAGCCTGCACCCGCTGGCCTACCAGAACCACCCGGCTTTTCTGAGCCTGATTGACCGCACCGGTCTGCCGTTCCGCCCCTACGACACCTTTGGTCCGGAGGAGCAGAAGCAACGCCAGGAACTCTATATCCGCATTGCCGAATGGGTCTGGAATCCTTCCCGACTCGACCTGGATGGCGAAAAACCGCCCGTCTATGAGCCCATTGCCACCATCGACGAAGAGGAAGCAGAGGCGGCCAACCGTCCTGATCGCTACGAAGCGAGACTCGCTTTCTGGACCAAGCTGCTCGACCACGCCAAGACTCAGTCTGATTTGCACGCCAGAATCTCCCCAGGGAAATACCATTGGGCCGGTGCCCGTCGCCACGGTGTCTGGTGGAACTATTGGGTCACGATGGCGGAGACCCGCGTGACCATTTACATCGATGGCCCCGATGCCGCTGCAAACAAGGCGCTCTTTGACGCGCTCCATGATGGCCACCGCAACGCGATCGAATCCGCATTCGGCGGCCCGCTAGAATGGCAACGCCTCGAAGAGCGCCGCGCCTGCTGGATTGGCACCAAGCTGGAAGGTGGCTGGGTCGATGAGTCAACCTGGTGTTAGCTCTCAATTTAGTCCACCGGCAATTTTCCAAACTGTATCGAGACGAAAAGACAGACATTTGCCGCTTTGATCCACCCGGTGAAAAAAAGGGAGCAGATGGAAGAGCCCGAGACGCTCACCAGGGCACGGACGGACCCTGATCGACGAAGAGCGGACAACAAAAAAGGCCGGGGTGCGACGCACGCCCGGCCCGGGTTGATGGAGCGGTGGGCCGTATCACCCGCCGCCGGTTGAGGGTTCAGAACGGCATCGGATCATCAAAGCCGAACAGATCCAACTGCTCGCCCGGTTCCTCCCCAACAAACCACGTCTGTAACTGATGGTGGTAACGCGCCTCGACGAGGTGGGTCAGCTCGCACAGCAAGGTATAGACCGCTGCCGCCTGCTCCCCAGTCCAATGGCTTGGCAAGGTCACGGACAAGGATTCCGATTCGTGCCGCGCACTCATGGCCCCACCTCCTCACGTGCCAGCTGCACGTGATCAATGCTCACCGTGCGCGCCTTCTCGCTCGCCGCGCTGATCAACGCATAATGCGCCAGCCGATTGAGCTTGCGTGGCATCCCCTGAGTCGCCTGAAACAAAGCCTCCACCGCCGCCGGCTCGAACACCTCAAGCTCACATCCCGCCAAGCGCAGGCGATGGGTCAAATACCCAGGCACCTCCTCGCGCGTCAGGCCGCTCAAGTGATGACGCACCACAACGCGCTGCGCCAACGACTCATGCACCGCCATCGCCAAGCGCCGGCGCAACTCCGTCAGTCCCACCAGCAGTAGACACAAGCGATTCTCCGCATCCATGCGGTAATTGGTCAGCAAGCGCAAATCCTCCAAGACATCATTGCGCAAGTGATGCGCCTCATCGACGATCAGCACCGGGCACTGCCTCGCCTCCAGGGTCAAACGCGAAATCTCCGTGCGAATCACCCGAAAGGCCGCCGCGCGATTGCGCTCCGTCGGCAGTCCCAACTCCCAGGCCACCGACTTGTACATATCCATCACATTACCCGTCGAGAGCGGCACATAGAACACCCGATACAAGCCCGGATGCAGCTCCGCCGCCACCTTGCGGCACACCGTGGTTTTCCCCGATCCCGCCTCGCCGGTGACCAGGCCAATGCCGCGCAACTCGAGCAAGTGCTTCAACCGCGCCTCGGCCTCGGCCAGGGAACTGGAGGCAAAGAGCGCATCCGGCTCCGGCGTGACATCAAAGGGAAAAGCCGTGAGTGCGAAATGCTTCTGATACATCAGCGCACCTCCCCGTCATCGGGTAGCTCACGCAGGCGCAGCGCCGAGGGCGCTGGCTCCGCCGCCGGGGTGTCGCTGTGCAGGGTCGAGGACGGACGCTCACGACGGACAAAACAATTGGCATAGGTCTGCACCGGACGCGCCACTTCGATGCGTTTGCCGTGATGGCACACCTGCACCCCACGCTCCGGCGGCGCCTCGGGATCGAAGCGCAAGGTCACCGTCTCTCCCACCAAGAGCGCATCGACCTCATAGACCACCCCGTTGAGACTCACGGTACGATCCTTCTGCACCTTGCGCTGGGCCTCGAACAAAAACACATCGGCCAGATCCAAGGACGGCTCGGGATAACGCAGCGCCTCGGCGCTTTGCGCCCACCGCTCCAGCGGTGTGAGCCCCTCCAGGGCGCGATGGGGACTGAGGTGATACTCCCCCTCGACCCAGGTCGCCAGCCGGCGATTGAGCGCCTCCAGGCTGGCGGTATCCTCCGAGGTCAGCCGGGTGAGCAACTGCGCCCGTACCGTCTTGAACCAACGCTCGATCTTGCCCTTGCCCTGAGGGCGATAGGGACGGGCGTGAATCAAGGCGATCCCCAGCTTGGCGCACACCAGCGCCAACTGCTGGGAGCGGTAATTGGCGCCATTGTCGACATACAGCCGAGCCGGCAGCCCGCGCTTGGCCACCGCCGTTTTCAGCACCGGCAAGAACGCCCGCGTATTCTCCGAAAGCGCGAAGGCCGCATGCGGGATCACCCGGGTGGCGTCATCGATGAAGGCGATCAAATAGGTCTTGCGCTTCACTCGCCCGCCCACCACCACGCTGGGGCCGTGCATCACATCGCTCATCCACAGCTCCCCGGCCTGGGCAAAGGCGAAACGGCGCCGGTCCTGATCGACCGGCGTCTCCTTGGGTGGCTCCATCAACCCATGGCGGGCGAGCAGCCGATGCACGGTCGAGGGCGGCAGGGGCAGTGCCTCGGGCACCTCGGGGCGCTCACGGGCTGCGCGGATGACCAGCTGGACGGAGAGTTTCGGGTTGGCCTCCTTGATCGCCAGCAGCGTCTCCACCACCTCGGCTGGCAAGCGCCGGGATTGGCCGCGATCAGCGCGTGGCTTGGGTAACAGGGCATCAAAGCCACCGCGGCGATAGGCCTTGAGCCAATCACGGATGGTCTCGGCCGCCACCCGGGTGCGTTGGCTGCCGGGGATGACATAGTCACGCGCGGCTTTCTGCTCAATCAGCGCATACAGCCCCTTGTGGCCCTCGGGAAAATGCACGAGCTCGCCAATCACCTGGTGGCGAAACAAGGCGATCTGCTGGCGCCGTTCGGCGTCGGAATCACAATCAGTCATGGGTCGGTTCCTCACAGCGCAGGCCCAGTGCCTGCCCTTGCGACCCTAACGATTCTTCCCCGGGGGGTCCGCCCCCGTCGGGTGTTGGCGGGCGGCGCGCCGCCCGCCAACCACCCGATGCCGGGGACGGAATCCGAGCGGGGCGGGAAGTTGTTGCAACCAAGGCTCGGCGATCCCGCGCAGCACCACCAGCACACCACAGCCGTCAAGGAGCCCGAGCGTGAGGGCAAAGGCGCTCAGGGTGGCGGCACAGTCAGCGAAACGCTCCGGGAGCAGACCTTTGAGCAGATGCAGGGCCAGGCGCACGGCACCGACTCGGCGTCCCACCCAGCGCTGCACGCCCGGGAGCTCAATGTCCGGGCGCAACTGTTCGCAGGCGACGGCTTGGCTGGGGGCGTTCTCCACCGCCTTGACCACGTCCTCGACCTCGCTGAGCTGACCGGTGAGCTGCGCGGCATAGCAGTCCGGCAGCAGGCTGAAGGTGCGATGGCCCTCCGGGCAGTAGTAGCGGCAAATCAGCGTTCCCGGCGGGGAGATACGTGCGTAGGTGCCATGACGGGCGAAGTGGCAGCCACCCTGGGGATGCAAGGGACAGCGCTTGAGCGTTGTCTGCTCCCAGCCTTTGGCGCTAACGTACTCCTCGCCGGTGCCTCGGTATGCAAAGCGCAGTTGCACCGGCCTCCGGCCCGTCCAGCGGTGAACTGGACGGGCCACTTCTGTTGCAGTGATCCCTCTGCTCAGTGTGGCGCATCCGCGCGCACTTGCCCGGGCGGGGAAGGCTGTGAGAAAGCGCGTGGCCCAGGCGCGCCGCTTTGCTCCACCGGTTCGCCGTTTCACCGGTGGTGCAGTGGGGGGAATTTCCGGCGGTGGTTCGTGGATAGAGGAGAGAAACTACACTCCATGCCACTGACCTTGACGCGACATGGAGTGTTGCCTGCCGGGGGGACAAACCCGTCGGCACTCTCCGACAAATTCTTTTCGGGGCTCTACACCTTCAGGGGCGGCTTCACCCGCTACCTTTGCACCTCGCCTGTTTTCATGCCTACGCACCGACGCGTCAGTTACCCTTCGCGCCGTAAGGCTTGATACCGGGCTCGCGGCTCACGATTACCCGGGCGGGACTCTAACCCGCTAGAGCACGCGGCCTTGCCAGGCCGCACTGTCCCCGGAATTAATCACGAAGGCCAGCAGGGGATGCTTCAGAACCAGCTGTGTGCTGGCGTTGGATCTGGCTTGCGCGCATTGGTCCTGCCACCATGACTGAAACCAGTCGGCAAACCCCTCGCCCCGCTGCGCACGGCGGCACAACTGCTGCTCATCCACCGCCTCAAGCAAAGCCGCGCGCAAGGCGGTGGGCTCGTAGCTGCTCGGCGTCATGGGGTCATTGAGTTGCAGATGCGGTGGGCAGCTGTAGGCACCCAGGCGCTCAAGATAGCCGGTTAACGCGGTGGTGCCACTGGAGAAGGCGCCCAGCACGACAAGGGTCGTGCAGTCCCTTTGACTTGGGCGTTGGCGGTTGGACTCTGTCGCCGTGGTCACGGCATCTATCCTGACACCGGGGGGGGTGGCGGGATCGGATTGCTGATCACACCAACGCCGCCACATCTGCCGATAAGCCGCCTCCAGGTCGCGGGTAAAGCCGGAAGCGGCGAAGCGCGCGCGCAGGTTGCGCTGTTGCAGGGGATCATCCAGGCAGCCGTACTTGAGCCGCAGGCGGGCCTTGGGGTTGGCGGACAACACTCTTGACCAGAGCGCGATGGTGCGCGGCGAGAGCTTGGTCGGGTTGCTGAAGCTGGCAAAGACGATGGCGTCCGGCTCGGGGGGGCGCGCGCGCCGCCGAGAGGATCGCACCATCGGCACGCTCTTCACGGTAATGCAACGTCAGCAGTCGGTTATTATGGGTTCCCGGATGCTGCGGGGCGATACGCAAGGCCTGCTCATAGGCCTGCAGGGCGTCCTCCAAACGCCCAAGGTCCTTAAGAGCATTGCCCCGGTTGGAGTGCGCCTCGGCATAATCGGGCTTAAGTGCCAAGGCTTGGTCATAAGCCTGTAGGGCCTCCTCCAAGCGCAAGAGGGCTTTCAACATGACACCGTGATGGCAGTGATAGGCCGGGACTTGGTCGTTGTTGCCAATCGCGCGGCGAATGAGTGCCTCGGCGCCTGCGGGGTCGCCGCGCTGGTACAGAACCAACCCCAGACGATGCAGGGCCTCGGCGTGTGCGGAGTTCTGGGCGATGAGTTGCCGGTAGCCTGCTTCGGCTGTCTGCAGATCACCACTTTGATGCGCTTGCAGAGCCTGCTGATAGCGCTCGCCTGGCGCGTTTATGGAGCTGTCAGCTCGCTGGTGCACCGCGAGGTATTCTCGCAGCCTTTGGACACCGCCTTCATCCAGAGCGCTGCTCTGCGCTTGGGCGACCAGGGATTGCGCCTCGTCGGGGCGTCCGCAGCGCGCCAAGGCGTCAGCAATGCTGAGCCAGTATTGGGTGACCGCGGGATTGTCCGCGCGTGCCGTCTCAAACAGCGGAAGCGCAGCGGCGATCTGATTCACGGAAACGGCCAGCACCCCAAGGTTGTGGTTCGCGTCGGGATGCTTGGGCTGTGCCTGCAAAATGGCCCGATACAATCGCTCGGCATCCTGGAGCTGGCCGGCGCGATGATGCGCTACCGCCTGGTTTAGCGCCTCCGGGATCGGGATCTGCTGATTGGAACTGGGTGTTGTTTCACGCGGGTCCTTCATCGTGGTTCGTGCTCGTGTTCACGACACGCGCAGCGCCCCAGCTAGCCTTCTGTCGCGACCAATGTTTGCGGAGCAACCGCCTGCGCGAAAGCGCGGACGCTCAGAATGGGTGTCGCGATCAGCGCCTTCGCCTCGCTAAAATCACCGTCCCCGGTGATCAAATAATCTGCTTCGCCAGAGGCCGCGAGCAGTTCCAACCACCAGTTGATGGTTGCACGAGGTAAGGCGAATTTCGGACGCTGGATGACGGCGCTGTATTCGGCCATGATCTCGGGTGTCACCAACCACTCGGTATCTGAGCGGCTCAAGCACCACAGCAGCACCCGTTCCGGCAGACGATCTCGAATCACTGCCGATACCAAGAGATTGGTGTCGATCACCACCCGCATTAGCATTCGCCGCGCTGTGCATCGATTTCCGCTGCAATGTCCGCATCGGTGAGCACTGCCGACTGGGGCAGACGCTGCACATGGCGCATCAACGCGCGCCAGCTTTCGGTGCGCTCTTCAGGCTGGCGCGTTTGATCGACCACCAGCACTTCGAGCAAGGCGCCTTCGGGGAACGGCATTCCTTCCAGCACAACACGACTTGAAGCATCCATGCGGACGTAGGTCTTGTAGGCATTCATCGCGGCTCTTGGATATTGGCTTGGCGCAGCTCTAAAGCGAGAGTGTAGCCGATTCACCGGCTGGCGTGGCCGGGTTCTGTCCCAACACCCCCACCAACGGCTGCAGCTGCCCCTCATACCGCCGCCAGGCGTCAATGGCTCGGGTGTGGATCGGCGGGTTGCCCTGCGCGGCGCTCGCTCTCGGCAGCTACCAGCGCAAGTTCTTCATCAGCCACAACCCGGAGGCTTGGGCGCTGGCGGATGTGGTGTTGGATACGGCGGGGTTGAGGGGAGCGGGGTGATGTTGCGCTGTCAGGCAGCTATTACATGGGTGCGCATCGCCTGGTTGGACTTTGTTGGCGTCGCCCCCCTGCCAGAACCCCCATATTCAGTAGCAGCCGATGGGATATGCCGCGCTATATCCATGCTGTCGTGCAGGATGCGCAGAACTTCAATGGTACGCTCGGCTTCGTCAAAACGAACAATGAGTTGATGGCGTCCATTGCGCCCTTTGTGTGCGACATGTAACGTCGCCAAATCTTCTCCAAGCTCAGGACGCTCGCGTACACCAAGATTCGCAAAACCCTCGGTCAATGCCTCAAGCGCGTCGTTGATGGTCTCGGTATAAACCTCAAGCTGCAGCGGCCCAAAGTGCCCAAGCGTCCAATCGAGGATCTCCTCGACATCTTGAGCGGCCTGATCGGCCAGGCGAACCGTCCAGTCGGTCATCCGTGTTTCGCCAGTACGCGCTTGCTGATGGCATTGATGTGCGAGCGCAGCGAGATGGCATCATGAAAGTCGGTATAACGCCCCGCCTCGATGTCGGCAATGCCGACCGCCACGGCCTCGCGCAAGGCGGCGAGCTTCGCCGCTTGCTCCGCCTCTCGCGTTTGCACCAGACGCAGCCCCTCGCGCAGCACTTCGCTGGCGTTTTGATACTGGCCGCTGGCGACCATCTGTTCGACAAACTTTGCTTGCACATCCGTCAGCACAACATTGCGCGTGGGCATGGCATGGCTCCCTGAAGTAAGACTAATGGCAAATTCTGCCAACTCTCCTTGAATCAAGCAAGTTACCTGGCGTATCCTCCGCCGCTTTTTGCGCGTCGGAGGTGCAATGATTCCCTGGTGGATACCGCTGCTGACATTTACCATCGCGCTAGTGGTCGGCCTGCTGAGCGTGCGGCGCTACCGGCGCGACCGCATCACTTGGGCCAAGCGGCGCTTGCAGTTGAAGGTGCTGTCGCTGGAGCTCAAAAGCCTGCGCCAGAAGGTGGTCTCGGCCGATGGGCGCGGGACGCCTCCGGCCAAGCGACGACTGGTGAGAAAACTACCCAGGCTCGAGGTCTGGCAAAAATGGCTGATCGCTTGGCTGCGTCGGCCGTTGCCCTGGCTGACGCGCTTTCTTCGCTTTGGTCCCATGACCGATATCCGCTGGCTGCAAGCCAGGGGACGGCGGCGACATGCGCTGAAGAGCGCCGAGGGTAAGCGTCGTGGTCGCCCACAGACGCCACCGTTCGTTGTTGATGTCATCCTGGCCATCAAGAACGCTCATCCCTATTACAGTGCCAGTCGGATCGCGCGGATGTTGTCCGGTGGCGAGCTGAAGCTGCGGATCGCCAAGAAGACGGTGGCCAGCATTCTCAAGGCTCATGGCTTTGCGCCACGGCCAAAAGGCAAGCAACCGCCGCGCGAGTCAGAGCCGGGTTGGTTGACCATTCTCTACAACCAATATGTCATGGCCATCGATTTCAAGGTCACCTTGGACTTGGCCGGAGACACACTTTATATCTTGAATCTGATCGACCACGGGCGCCGGGTCTTGCACTGGTCGCGCGCGACTTACCATCCCACGGCAGCCTGGGTGGCGCAACAACTGCGCAACGCTTTCATGGACTTGGATGCAATGCCCGAGGCCATCGTGTTGGATCGCGACAGTACCTTCCTTCCCATCATCAAGCAGACACTGCCCGCCATGGGCATCAAGCCCATTCGCATCGGCTACAAGTGCCCGTGGCACAACGGCGTGGTTGAGCGCTTTCACCGCACGCTTGATCAGGATCTGTTGCGGTATGTCCAACCACTCAATGACCGCCATTTGAACCGGCTGCTGGTTGAGTTCCGGGCGTACTACAACACCGCCAGGCCGCACATGGCAAATGGTGTCGAGCCGCCGATTTTGCCGGACCTGACCGGCAACCTAGCGGCGAACGATCCAGAGTTTTTCAAAACACCACGCAAGCTGGTGCGTAAGCAGTGGCTCGGCGGACTGCATAGCAGCTATCGCTGGGCGGCTTAGCACCCTGATCTAAAGGTCGCGAGTCTCGGGTCGCGGATTTCGGCACCGACAGCCGAGAGTGGCTTGCGCCTGGAATTCAGGGTCTTGGGCAGCGGGATGGTATCCAGCCGGGTTTGCGAGCTGGTTTCGGACTTTCTGCTGCGCTGACGATGCCTGGTTTGGCCGAAAATGGCCTTGACAGTCAGGCTAAAATTCACGACTCGCGGCTGGGATTAGTTTTTGACCATTACAGCCAAGAAGGCCCAGTGGCAATCACCGAGCGATATCAAGGAGCAGTATCGCAGCGCGAGCATTCTCAAAAATCGCCGCGTCGTCTTCAACATCAAAGGGAACGACTATCGGCTCGTCGTCGCCGTCGCCTATCGCTACGGCGCCCTCTATGTAAAATTCATCGGCACGCACCGTCAATACGACGCAATCGACGCTGAAACCGTTGAAATGGGTTAAAGGCCATGCAGATCCGTCCGCTTCGCAACGATCAAGACTACCGTGCGGCGCTTGCCGCACTCTCGCCGCTGTTCGACCATGAGCCTGAGCCAGGAACGCCAGAAGGGGACCACTTTGAAGTGATGCTGACCTTGGTGGAAGCCTACGAGGCCAAGCACTTCCCGACCGATCTGCCTAACCCGGTCGATGCTATCAAATTCCGCATGGAGCAATCCGGGCTCACCGCGAGCGATCTCGCCCCGGCGATTGGACGCACCAATCGCGTCTACGAGGTGCTGAACGGCACCCGCTCCCTAACCCTACCGATGATCTGGAAGCTGCATAGCCAGTTTGGCATCCCGGCCGAAAGCCTGATCAAGCCCATGCAGCGGACAGGCGCTTGAGTAATGTCCGCAAACCCCACTCGCGGGAGTCTCGCCAGGCCAGTCAGTCAGCCGCTGATATCTCACTTCAGCTTCTGACCGATCTGGCGCGCTTCGATGAAGGGCGATCAATCGTCCACCTGCAAGATCGACCGCCCGACGCCCTAACCTGGCTCTTCTGCCAATGCCACCCGCTCAAACAACTCGATGAATGTTCCCTCAAGCTCACGGGTGAATCCAGCGACATCCATCAGCGGCGCACAACGCATGCGCTCACGCAGGCCAGTGCGCAGGGCGCGTAACCGGTCCGGGTCATTGGCCAGCGCAACCGCCAGTCGCACGTAGTCTTGCGCATCTGCCGCGGCCAGCTCCGCCAGACCAATCGCCGAGAGCAAGGCGAAGCCCTGGCGACTGACCACGCGCGATTGCGGCCAGGTGATCACCGGCACGCCCATCCACAGCGCTTCGCAGCTGGTCAGGCCGCCGGTGAAGGGGAAGGGATCAAGCGCGATGTCCAGCTCGGTGTATTCTTTGAGCAGGTCGGCATGAAAGCTCGGCCCGCGCAGCTCAATGCGCTCGGCGGCGATGCCGCGAGCCACAAAGGCTTGGGTCACCCGCTGGCGCAAGGCGGCGTCGTTGAAGGTGCGCCATTTGAGGAGCAGGCGGGAATCCGGCACCGCGGCCAGGATCTGGGCCCAGAGGTCGTAGACGCCGTCATTGAGCTTGGCGGTGTTGTTGAAGCTGCCGAAGGTAATCCGAGCGCTGTGCGCAACCGGCGGTGGTGACAGGTCCTTTGGCGCCCAGGGCACTGGCTGATAACAGAAGCGTCCTGCCGGCAGAGGCAAGATCGGCTCGATGAACTGACTCTCGGTGCCCGGCGGGGCGTGCCAGGCATCCAGCAACACGGCATCCATCTCCGTCAGGCCGGTGGTGGCGAAGTAACCCAGCCAGCTCACTTGCACCGGCGCGGGGCGGTGGGCGAAGACGCTCAGGCGCGAGCCGGCGGTGTGGCCGGAGAGGTCGATCAGGACATCGATGTGGTCGGCGCGAATCTGCGCGACCAGCGCGGCATCATCCAGGGCGCTGACCTCGCGTAACTGAACGGATTGGCTGATCTGCTGTGTGACCCAGTCGCGCACTTGGCCGGCGTGATAGACGATGGGGGTGATCCGGGCTGGATCATGGGCGGCCAGGACGTCTTTGATGAACAAGCCAACGGTGTGCTGGCAGATGTCTGCGGAGATGTAGCCGATGCGCAGCGGGCGGCTGTCGCGCGGCACCAGAAGCAGGCGCGGATGTGGGCCGCCGGCACGGGTCTGCGCCCACTGGCCCCAGGCGCGGGCTTGGGCAAAGCGCTCGGTGTCTGATGCCGCGGGGTCGTATTCCAGGCTGGTGAGCGCATTGCGGCGAATCACGGGATGGTTGGGGAACTGCTCAAGCAGGGCCTGCATGATCTGGCGGGCGCGGGCGTGCTCGCCGGCCTCGCGTGCGCGGTTGGCGCGGTTGACCCAGGGGCGGGCATCCCTGGGTGCCAGGGTGCTGGCGCGCGCAAAGCAGGTCTCGGCGGCGCTGAGCAGACCGGCGGACAGCAGCAGGGTGCCGATGCTCAACAGGGCCTCGGGGTCGTTGGCGTGCGCCCTGGCGAGGGTCTGGCAGCGCGCCAGGCAACCGCTGAAGTCGGCGCGGGCGGCGCAGTGTTGGGCGGCAGCAAGGTCGGTGGTCCAGAGCATGGCGGTGATTGTAACCGCCTACCCTACACCACCCCCAGCGCCTTCAACATCGGCAGCTGCTTGGCCGCGAATTCCTCGGCCTGGCGCCTTAGCTCGGCGCGGTTGTCGTCCTCCGACTCAATCGGCTTGCCCTCTTTGAGCAGGCGCTGGCCTTGGCTCTGGAGCAGCTGCCAGCTGGCCTCGGCCCAGTCGCTGGGGTGTTTGTGGCCTTGGCGGGCGCTCAGCAGGAACAGTTGCTGGAAGCGGTTGACCTGGATGCCGCCGCCGGTGATGGGGCTGGCGAAGTAGCTGATGTCGTTACTGCCGCGGGCGAGCTGCAGTAGGTGGGCGTTGAGGGCGTCGCTGGTTTTCTTAGCTTTGGCCTGGGCCTTCTCGTTAATTCCCGCCGCCAAAACCGGCACGAGATGCCCGGCGCCGGTGAGGATGAGGGTGGCTTGCAGCAGTTGGGGGAAGTTGATGCCCTGGTCCTTGAGCGCGCTCTCGAGCTGGCCGAGGCTGCACGGCTTGTGGTCGGCAAGTTGGTCGAGGATGGGTGTAGATGGCCTCGGATAGGTTGGCCTCGCCAAGGCTGCCGCTGACCTTGAGCGGGACATCGGGGCGATGGGTGGTGAGGATCACCCGCTGCGCGCGCAGGGCTTCGGCTTGGCGCAGCGGGTCGAGCGGCTGGGCGCCTTTCACCCAATAGTCACGGCGGAATTGTTGGTTGACCATGAAGTCCCGCACGCTTTGGCGGAAGTCAGGGTCGGGGATCTGGTTGAGCAGGCTCTGTTGCTCGGGGGTGAGGTTGATGGCGTCGATGGCATCGAGCAGGTGGGCGGAGCCAGCGTAGCGGAGTTTGGCCGGTGCGAGCCACTCGGCCAGGGTGGCAAAGTGCATGGGGTGCCAGTCGCGGTTGAAGTATTCGTGCGCGAGGTAGTGGCGGTTGTGGGCTTTCATTGTCTCCAGCCGCTCGCGGATCTGGGGGTTGGCGCGGCTGTAGAGGGGGTTGGTGGCGAGCAGTTGCTCGGCGAAGGCGATGGCGCCGTAGATGCGCTTGACGATGCCTTGGCCTTCGGCGCCCAGGGCGTCGGCATGCTCGGTCATCAGGTGGCGCATGGGGGCAAAGGCGGCCCAACCGGGTAGGGTGTTGTAGCTGAGATAGAGCACGCCGCCGACTTTGAGCTTGCGGCGGATGAAGTCGACCATGACCCGGCGGTTGTCGTCGCTGATCCAGCTCCAGATGCCATGCACGCCGATGAAGTCGAAGTCGGGCAGGTCGTCGCGGGCGGCGAGCTCGGCGAAGCTATCGTCGAACAGCTGGGCGTCGCTGCCGGCGGCGCTGGCCAGTGTTTGGGCAAAGGCGGCTTGGCTGGGGTTGAAGTCGGTGCCGCTCCAGTGCACGCCCGTGGCGGCGGCATGGAGGTTGACGCTCAGGCCCTGGCCGAAGCCGAGCTCGCAGGCGTGGGTGATCTGGGGTGGAGCGAGGCCGGCGTTGAGGAAGGGCAGCGCCTGGCGGGCGGGGTTCAGTTCGGTGTAGTAGCCGTGGGTGTAGCCGATGTCGGCGACGTAGCCGGCGGTCCAGTCGGTCATGGGCGCTTTCTCGGGGTGATGGTGGTTGGTTGCCTTTATGCCGGCAGATGAGCTATCGCAAACGTTCGCAATGCATGCTCATGGTGCACCCGCTTGCCCAGATCGGCCTGTAAGTTGCTCGTTAGACTGTCCACGTCAATCCGGCTCCATGTCTGTCGTGGTGCCGGAAACGCCGGTTTCCTCCCATTAAGCCGCCTGACGACGAGAATAGGTCAGATCCCCAAAACCTGCGAGAAGTCCCTCAACCGAAATATCCTCATCCAAGTTGTCCCAGTGAATCCCGCGAGGACTAAGCTCAAAGGCTTGCCTTTCCTCAACCGAAGCATTCAATAGGCGCGGAAACCAAGCCAACGGCACACCCAACGTCCGGCCATCTTGCAATTCAACCCAAAAACAATCCTCGTCAAACCGAACCATAGTCGGTGAAATACTCATCCCGACATCTCCTGAACGTCTTCTGGTGCGACTGAACAATGGTGGTAACCCGGCGCAATGTTGCTGCATTAAAGCCATCATTACGCGCGAGTCTTACATCTGGCTCAAGCCAGAATTTCGCTTCAGCCTCGGCTTCACTCACATGAATATGCGCTGGCTCAAGTGGACTGCCCTCGTTTGAATAAAAGAAAAAACGCAAACCATCAACACGAAGAACCACCGGCATCGCTAAAGCCCCAACTCCATCTGCCCCGGCAACAGCGCCGGCCCATCCGGCTCCAGACGCGGTCGCCCGCGTGGGCGCGCCTCGCGGCGCTGGCCAGTCATTTGCTCGATTTGCTGCAAGAACCGCTCGCTGCCGATGGGCTGGGATTGTTGAATGGCCAAGCGCAACTCCAAGAGCGCCGCCTCATCCAAGCCCGTGCGGAACAGTTCCCGATAGGCGGCCTGTCGGGACTCGGGCGTTTCTCCCAGCCCCAAATACAAGGAATGCGGCGAGAGCAGCGGATCGCTCGCGCCCAGCCCATTGGCTCGGTAACTACTCCAGGCATACTCCCCTGGATCGCGCACCATGTCCGCACGCACCGGGTTCAGCTCAATATAACGCTGGCAGCGCAACAGGTAGGTGTCGGTCTGAATCAGCGAGGACTTGTAGCGACTATCCCACAAGGTACCCGTGCGCCGGTAGGTCTTCATCGATCCAGATCCAAAATCATGGATTCATCCGATGGCAAGTCAGGATACACCTTAATCCAAGCCAGCCTCCGCAGGGAGGGTACCGAGATCGGCCCACCCCCTGGGCGCATTCCTCCGACACGGCTTGCGCCACCGCGATATCGCCAAGCACTTGGTGCAACAGATCGAGTCAATCAATGCTCGCCAGCGCAATGAAGGGCGTCGTATTGCAGAACACCATTACAACAATGCCGTCTCGCGCCGGAAATCTTCCTCAGTGTCCTCCAGCAATTCGGCGCTGGCGGCCATGGCCATCAGCAAAAAATGCACGCGCGGCATACCAAGCCACTGGGCCGCTAACCCAGAGGACAAGCGCCCTTCTCGAAACAACGCCATGGCGGCATCTCGTTGCACGCGCTCAGCGAGTTCTCGCGAGTTCATGTGCAGACTGAGCATGACCTCAGGCGGGCAGGCGATTTCAACGGTGTTCTTGACCATTACAGCTGCCGGAGATGGCGGTGCGCGAGATTCTCGGGGCCGATTGAGTCAGTGAAAAATCGTCTCGGGGGTCTCGGCGGTGAGGATGCGATCGAGCCAGGTTTCCAGTTGCTCAAGCTCAGCCGCTTCTATGCGTGCGCGGTGCGCCTGCGCGGCTTGTGAACCGAATTTCCGATCAAGCTGGCGCAGAAGGGTCCGGGCTTCGCCCTGCTGCAAACCCTGCTGCATCCCCTGCTGCATCCCCTGCTGCACTCCCTGTTCAATAAAACGATCGGCAAACGCGGTCATGGTCTCGATCTCCTCGGCATAGTGTTGCTGGTAGCGCTGGCGTTCATTCTCATCAAGAGCGGCATAGATGTCGACGAAGTCGAGGTATTTGATCTGCCGCTCGCGGTCGGGTTCCAGGGTGCGCAGTCCACGCACCGCTTGGGCGTAGACTTCAACCTTCTCCTCGGGCGCATACTGCATGTTGGGCAGGTTCAACCGCGCGACCAGGTTGGGGCTGTCGAAGTAATCGCGCGCCTTGAGCCCGAACAACGGCCAGGCCAGATAGCTGAACTGCAGATAGGCGCGCGTGTCGCTGCCGAGGCTGAGCGTTTCGCGGAAGCCACCGGGGTGCAGGAAGATGACCACCGGCACCACGCGCTCGGTCTGGTAGAGCTCGGAGAGGTCCAGGCAGTAATGGGCCAGGCGATGGATGGAGAAGCGCCCGGGCTCGGTTTCCTCCTCGAAGACAAACAGCAGTGCCTGGCGGCGGCCATCGGGCCATTCGAGCAACAGCGGCACGTCCAACTCCCGAAAGCGCTCGCCGAGGCGCTCTTTGAGCTGCTCCTCGCGCAGCGGCAGGATGCGCACCTGATCATCAAGCCGCGCCGCTTCGCTCGCGGCGGCAAACTCAATGGCCTGGCGTGGATAGTCGAGGATGAGGTTTTTGAAGTTCTGGTCGTGGCTCATCAGGGGCTCCCTGACTGCGCGCCGGTGCCGGGTGTTTGGGTGTCGGCGCTCATCGGGCGAGTGTAGCCGATTCGCTGGATAAGATGGGAGCGCCTTACCCGGTGCTTGCGCAAGCCAACACCCCCACCAACGGCCCCAGCTGCCCCTCATACCGCCGCCAGGCGTCAATGGCTCGGGTGTGGATCGGCCGGGTTGCCCAGCGCCGCGCTCGCTCTCGGCGGCTACCAGCGCAAGTGCTTCATCAGCCACAACCCGGAGGCCTGGGCGCTGGCGGATGTGGTGTTGGATACGGCGGGGTTGAGGGTGGAATGCTGAGGCCGCCGCCCAAAGCGCCGCTAGACGGCCGTTCGGAAAAGCTTGTCTACTTATGCAAGTTCTGGCATAAACCAAGACATGAAACCGCTGAGATTTCTCGGTTCCAGCTTGGACGATCTGCGTGAAATGCCGGCCCCGGTGCGGCAGGCGTTGGGTGTCGAGTTGATGACTGTCCAGTACGGCGGCCTGCCGAGCGATTTCAAGCCCATCTCCTCTGTCGGAGCCGGTGCCTATGAGATACGGCATCGGGATGCCAACGGCGCGTTTCGGGTGATCTACGTCGCCAAGCAGGCCGATGCCATCTATGTGCTGCACGCCTTCCAGAAAAAGACCCGAACGACCCGGAAAACGGATATCGACCTGGCCGCCAAACGTTACAAGCTGATTGGAGAGGCTCCATGAAAGACGACGATACCCGCATGATCGAAAGCAGTGGCAACGTCTTCGCTGATCTCGGCTTCGACCCGGCCGAGGCGGAGGTGATGAAAATGCGCACCGAGGTCATGATTCGCACGGCCCAGCAACTCAAGGCCAAGGGCTGGACGCAAGCGGAGGCCGCGCGTCAGTTGGGAATCACCCAACCCAGGGTGTCCCGTTTGGTCAAAGGCAAGGTGGAAGATTTCAGCCTGGACATGCTGCTGACCTTAGCCACGCGCGCCGGCCTTCATCCGCAACTGCAATTGAACCAGTGAGTGCCTGGTAGCGCATCGCCTACCCTACACCACCCCCAGCACGTTCAAGATCGGCAGATCCTTGGCCGCGAATTCCTCGGCCTGGCGCGTCAGCTCGGCGCGGTTGTCGTCCTCTGACTCGATCGGCTTGCCCTCTTTGAGCAGGCGCCGGCCTTGGCTCGCCAACAGCAGCGAGGTGGCATTGGCCCAATTGCTGGGCTTAATACGGTTCTTAGTGTTGGCTTGGAAAAACAATTCGAGCCTGGCCCCAAATGTTTGCCAAATGTTTTGCAAATGTTTTGCCCCAAATGTTTTGATTGTCGGCCAGCACCGCCAGGCTCGCGACCGGCACCTGGTAGACATCGCGGATTTTATAGTGGTAAGTGAACATCCGCTCGGCAAAGACGGTTTCCGGGTCGCCTTGCACTTCCACATGGGCCAGCACCCACACCGGCGTCTCATCGCGGCGCGTGACGCCGACCAGCTTATCCGCATAGCGCCGCGCCGTCTTGGCCTCGCGCACGATCTGCTGGAACTCCTTGTCGAGGAATTGCACGCCTTTGGACCAGTCGATCTCGGCATGGATGGCCGGGAACAGCAGCGCCAGGAACTCCGGGAAGAACTTCTCCAGAGCTTCTTTCCAGGGGCTGTCGTAGTCGTTCGCGGCGGTGGTTTCGGCTGTCATGGGCTGAGTTTAGCCGATTCACCGGTCGCAGTGGGGACCACCCTACCCTGCCCCGGCACCCCCACCAACGCCTGCAGCAAGGCAGCTACCACCGCAAGTTCTTCATCAGCCACAACCCGGAGGCCTGGGCGCTGGCGGATGTGGTGTTGGATACGGCGGGGTTGATGGTGGCGGGGTGAGGTCGCGCGGGGCGGAAATTCGATGTTTCCGCAACTGCAACCGCGAACTGCCGAGCCAATCCAGTCTCCCAGATAGACAAAAGGCCCTGCACCTTGCGATGCAGAGCCTTGGATCAGAGTCCCCAGCCAGCTTGTCATCACCGGCTGGGGTCTGCTACCCGAAGGTAGTCTTACAAGCCCGACTAATCGGGAACAACACGAGTGTAATACCCAGGTACCCTTGAATCAAGCTGGATTGATCACCCCGAGGGCAATCATCACACCCCGGCGGATGGCCTCGAAGTCTTCGTCAAGCACCTGTTGCGCAATGTAAATGCGCTTACCGGTAGGCTCCTTCCCAACCATCACCCGATCCAGCCTCTCCAACGACACGGTGGCGAGCATATCGCACTTTGCCCAAGTCTCCTTCCGGGCGAGTTTCCCTGGTAACGAACGCCGGTCCATGCGATGGTGAAACGGCTCCACTGGATTCGGTGCCGTGGTACTCAAGGGGACAATGGTGCAAAGCTGGTTCGTCCGCCGGGGGCGTGGCGAGATCACCACCACCGGTCGCCGCTTAATCATCTCCGGAGCCTTGAAGCCCGTGTTGAAGTCACAGATCAACACCATGCCGGGGTGCGGATGAAACGTTAATGGCATCTTGGCTAATGAACAACATTCTCCGCCATCAACTCAGCCTGTCGTCGTCGCTCTTCATGGTGGTGTCGATGGCTTGGTTGTCGGCTGTCATGGTGAGAGTGTAGCCGATTCACCGGCTGGACTGCTCGGGTTCCGCGCCAACACCCCCAGCTGCGCCTCATACCGCCGCCAGGCATTGCCTGAGCGGCTCGCGGCGCCAGGGTGTGCTTAACAAGAGCGCCTGCCCTCGCGTCCAATATCCCGGTAGAGCTTGATCAGGCTGTCCTCCAGGCCGCGCGTAAAGCCTGCCGTGTCCATCAAGCGGGAGGCTTGCATTTGCGCCCTGAGCCCCTGGCGCAGGTCTCGCAAGCGCACGGGGTCCGCAGCCAGCTCGCCGGCCAGGCGCACATAGCTATCGGCGTCGCTGGCCGAGAGCGCTTGCAGGCCAATCTGGTGCAGCACCGCGTGGGTCTGACGGCTGACCACGCGCGATTGCGGCCAGGTGATCACCGGCACGCCCATCCATAGCGCTTCGCATGTGGTCAGGCCGCCGGTGAAGGGGAAGGGATCAAGCGCGATATCCAGCTCGGCGTACTCTTTGAGCAGGTCGGCATGAAAGCTGGGGCCGCGCAGCTCGAGGCGCTCGGCGGCGATGCCTCGGGTCACAAAGGCTTGGGTAACCCGCTGGCGCAAGGCCGCGTCGTTAAAGGTGCGCCACTTGAGGAGCAGGCGGGAATCCGGCACCACCGCCAGGATCTGAGCCCAGAGGTCGTAGACGCCGTCATTGAGCTTGGCGGTGTTGTTGAAGCTGCCGAAGGTAGTCCGAGCGCTGTGCGCAACCGGCGGTGGTGACAGGTCCTTTGGCGCCCAGGGCACTGGCTGATAACAGAAGCGTCCTGCCGGCAGAGGCAAGATCGGCTCGATGAACTGATCCTCGGTGCCCGGTGGGGCGTGCCAGGCATCCAGCAACACGGCATCCATCTCCGTCAGGCCGGTGGTGGCGAAGTAACCCAGCCAGCTCACTTGCACCGGCGCGGGGCGGTGGGCGAAGACGCTCAGGCGCGAGCCAGCGGTGTGGCCGGAGAGGTCAATCAGCAGGTCGATCTGGTCGGCTTGGATGCGTTGGGCCAGGGCGGGGTCGTCGAGGCTTGCCACGTCGCGGAACTCCCCGCCGGTGGCGCAGCAGCTGGCGGTGATGGCTTGGCTGACCCAGTCCTTGAGAGTTCCAGCACTGTAGGCAAACACCGTCACCCGCTCGGGATCATGGGCGGCGAGTACCGGCTTGAGCAACAGGCCGACGGTGTGTTGGCACAGGTCGGCACTGACATAGCCCAGGCGCAGGGGTCGCTCGCGCAGGGGCTTCAGCGCTGGACGCGGGCGTGGCCCTCCGGCTCGGGCGATGGCCCAGTCGCCCCAGGCGCGGGCGGCGGTGAGGCGCTCGGTATCGCTGATGGCCGGGTCGTATTCTTGGCCCACCAGCAGGTTGCGGCGAATGACGGGGTGATCCGGCAGCTGGCTTTGCAGGCGGGCGTAGTGGTTGTGCGCGGCGGCGTGGTTGCCGCGCTCGCGTTCGACATTGGCGAGCGTGACCCAGGGGCGCAGATCTTTCGGGGCCAGGCTGAGCGCTTGCCGACAGCTGGCCTCGGCCTCGCTGAGGAAGCCAAATTGGTTGAGGAGTTCACCGGGGTCATCAAGCAGCTGGTCGATGGCCTCAACCAAACCCGCGGTGTCGAAGAAGTCGACTAACTGGCCGGTTTCATTGTGCGCGATGGCCTCTCTGACCGGGGCGGTGTCGCTGGCAACGATGGCACAGCCCAGGCTCATGGCTTCGAGCAGGCTCCAGGAGAGCACGAAGGGGTAGGTCAGATAGACATGGACGCGCGACAGGCGCAGCACGGCGAGAAAGGGGGCATAGTCGAGTTTGCCGAGGAAATGCACTCGCGCCCAGTCGGAAGCGGGGATGTGCGGGCGGACTTCGTCGATGAAGATGTGCTTCCAGGTCTTTTGGCCATGAACAGCCGGGTCGGGGCGGGCGCCGTAGCTCACATCCTCGCCACCGACGATCAGCACCCGCGCCTGCGGGCGGCGCTTGAGCAACTCGGGCAGCGCACGCATGAAGCGGTGGTAACCGCGATAGGGCTCGAGGTTGCGGTTGACGAAGGTCACCACCTCGTCGGTCCGGCTCAAGCGGAGCTGCGCGCCGGTGGCGGTGGTCAGGGTCAGTTCCACACCCGGGTCAGGAGCCAGGGCGTCGGTATCGATGCCGTCGTGAGTCACCTGGATGTGGTGGCGAAAGCGCTCGGGGAAGGTGCTGGCCTGATAGTGCGTGGGGCTCAAGCCTGCCTCGGCGATTTCAAAGTGCGCGAGGTTGTTGAGGTTCTTCAGTCGCAAGCGACAGACATCGCCGGGGTCTTTGGGCGGGAACTCGGGGTCGAAGCCGACATCGGCGCCTTGGGGGTGGTAGAAGAACTCGCAATACAGCCCAAGCCTGGCGCCTGGCCAGACGTCTTTGAGAAACAGGCTCTCGCCCCAGCCGTGGTGGGCGATGATCACCTCCGGCGCATAGCCTTCGGCCTTGAGCGCCAGAGCGGCGCGAAAGCAAGCCTCGGCGCGGATGGTTTTGGTCTCGAAGTCGCTGACCCAGGGGTGCACCCCGGCGGTGGTTCCACGCTTGACCTGGTAGGGACGCAGCTGCACGCCCTGCCAGGTTTGTGGGGGGATCGCGCGCAACGGCATCGCGGTCACCTGATGGCCGCGTTGCACCAGCGCAGACGCGAGGTGTTTGAACTGGCCGGGGAAGTTTTGGTGGATGAAGAGAATCTTCACGCCGGAAAATGGGCACTGGCCAGGGCACGCATAGCGACCTCATCGAGTGGCGCTTTGCTCGCGACCGCCCACAGATCAAACGGCGCCGGGCGGCGTCGACTGGCAATGCTAGCAAACCCAGTCGCTTGCAGGGTGGCGATCAGTACCCGTTCGGTAAAACCTCATTTGTGCGCCATGTAGAGGTTGCCGCGCGCCAGTGATGGGCGATGGCCGTAGAGGATGTCAATTGGGGCGATGGGGCCAGCGGGTGCGGTGTAGGCGGGTTCGGTCAGCTTGTCCTCGGCCACCAGCGCGCAGACGCTTTGTAGGTCTGGGCAGGTGATCACGGCGAAGCCGTTGGGTTTGAGCACGCGCAGAAATTCGGCCAGAGCTACCGGTACCTCGTGCGCATAGAGATGCTCGATGTTGTGGCTGGAGAAGAGCGCGTCCATGCTCTCGGACTCCACCGCCGCCATGTCGGTCATGGTGCCGAGGATGTCGGGCTGCACCGCCGGGTCGATATCGAGGCGGATATCTTGCCAGTCGGGGGTGTTGAAGCCGGCCGTCGTGCGGTCCTTATGCTTGGGGCCGCAGCCGATGTGGAGGAAGTGGGGCATTTGAGTCCAATTCCTTTAGGCACTCAAAAGCTGCGGCGACTCTAACTCTACCCGCTCGACCCGAAACCCCGCCTTGGAAACATCTCGGACAGCCGTGCGAATCGCCGTCTCAAGCGAGGTGGCTTGACGGCAAAAATCGACAGTGACCTGGCCACCGCATGATCCGGGGCTGCCATCATCACAGCCACTCACAAACAACGCGTCAGCGATTTGACTACTCAGTTCCGTCACTCCTGCCAAGATCAGCGTGAATTCGTATTTTGTTTCATTGGCCATCGGCTTGTAACTCCTCATCGTGCGGACAACGCGCGACTGCCCTGCGAATATCCCTGGCATGATCCTCGGGGCAGCGAGGCGTCGAATAGACGGCTCGGCGACAACCTTGGCGATCCCGTTGGACGCAGTACAGCATTCCCCAAAGGTGACTCCTCGGCCCCGCTTTTTCTAATGGCCCATCCGGCTCCAGACGCGGTCGCCCGCGTGGGCGCGCCTCGCGGCGCTGGCCAGTCATTTGCTCGATTTGCTGCAAGAACCGCTCGCTGCCGATGGGCTGGGATTGTTGAATGGCCAAGCGCAACTCCAAGAGCGCCGCCTCATCCAAGCCCGTGCGGAACAGTTCCCGATAGGCGGCCTGTCGGGACTCGGGCGTTTCTCCCAGCCCCAAATACAAGGAATGCGGCGAGAGCAGCGGATCGCTCGCGCCCAGCCCATTGGCTCGGTAACTACTCCAGGCATACTCCCCTGGATCGCGCACCATGTCCGCACGCACCGGGTTCAGCTCAATATAACGCTGGCAGCGCAACAGGTAGGTGTCGGTCAAAGCGAGGTTGTGCGTATTTCCTCAACACGGAACATCGGCTTCGTTGGCTTTTCACCCGAAATAAATTCAGTCGCCTGAGCATCAATGGCAATAGATAGATGAATCGCGTCCATTGCAGCTAATCCGTAAGTTGAAGCCAAGGCTTTCGCCCGCTCAACAATCGCAAACGACCAAGGCCAGTTTTCTGCCTTCTGAAAAACAGCTGCATAAAAACGGCACTCTGCTTCTTGGCGGTGAAAAGCCGCTTTTGGCATGACCTCAAGCCAGAGCGCATCGCTGACGATCAGGTGGCGATTTGGTGCCTCCAGCACCCGAAGCGCCTGTGCATAGCGATCCCCGGTGGCAGACCATGCCGCAATCAACAAATTGGCGTCAATTGCCGTGCGAATCTCAGACATCCGAACGACCGCCTCGACGCTGGCGCACCTCCTCGGTAATTTCGTCTGCGTTCATGAGCTTGCCTCCAGCGTCGAGGTGGGCTCTGCGCGCTTGGAGTGCGAGCTGCCCGATTTGGCTGATTGGCTGGTAGCTATCTTCTGACTCACTATCTTGGTCCAGTTGATCAACGGTGACTCTCACGCGATGCCCAAGCAAGGGTCGAAGCGCAGGAAATGTGTGAATCGCCTCGGCGCTGATAACAGTGTCTATTTGAACCGCGTGTTGCATGACCTATCCTGCCTGTGAGAGCTGCGCAGCATTTTTAACAAGCAATGTAATTCGAATGGACGACGAGTTCGCGCGTTGCGCTGACTCGCCCATGCCGGCCGAGGTTAGGAAAGTCAATGAGACGGCCGGCTTTCTCCGAGAACAGCTCATCAAGGGCCACCGCCGCTGCCGGGTTGTCCTGCATGATATAAGCGCGAATCTCTCTCCGATCGGCAGCCGCCTGGCGCGTCCATACCAGTCTCACGTCACACGTCCAATGATCGCACGACGCGTTTCAGCACGCCAGGCGACGGCTTCGGCTTCAACATCTTCACCAGACAGAAGCTCGCCAGCGTTGGCCGAATCCAAGCCAATTTGCACCTGCCGGCGGAACCACTCCTCATGCGCAGCCATTTCCCGCTGCTGTCGAACAAAATCACGCATGAAGTCACGCAACAGTTGCGCACCGCTGCGGTCGCAGGCTTTTGCAGCCGTTGCAAACTGGTCTTTCAGCGCTTCATCGACTCTGAATGTAAAAGTCGCTTCATTCATGGCCGAACCCCGTGTGTTACAGATGAAGTACATGCTAGCAGATGGATGCGTTAGCATGTCCTTTTCTGATCGATTACCTGCGAGCACGGCGGTCGTTGTCAGTCAGGCACAGCTCCAACCACCGACCAACGGCTGAACAGCTTGGCCCCATAGCGCTGCCATGCATACATCGAGCGGCGCGATGCGCTGACGTGACCTTAGGAAGGAGAGCAGGTGACCTCACGCTCAACACGCCTGTAGACCTGGATCAGCTGATCTTCCAGGCTACGGCTAAACCCCAGCACATCCATCAGCGGCGCACAACGCATCCGCTCCCGCAAACCGCCCCCCAACGCTCGCAGCCGATCCCGATCCTTGGCCAGCGCAACAGCCAGGCGCACATAGGCTTGCGCATCCTCAACGGCCAGTTCCGCCAGTCCGATGGCGGAGAGCAAGGCGAAGCCCTGGCGGCTGACCACACGCGCTTGCGGCCAGGTGATCACGGGCACGCCCATCCACAGCGCCTCGCATGTGGTCAGGCCGCCGGTGAAGGGGAAGGGATCGAGCGCGATGTCCAGCTCCGCGTATTCTTTCAGCAGGTCGGCATGAAAGCTGGGACCACGCAGCTCAATGCGCTCGGCGGCGATGCCGCGAGCCACAAAGGCCTGGGTGACCCGCTGGCGCAAGGCCGCGTCGTTGAAGGTGCGCCATTTGAGGATCAGGCGGGAATCCGGCACGACGGCTAGAATCCGCGCCCAGAGGTCGTAGACGCCGTCATTGAGCTTGGCGGTGTTGTTGAAGCTGCCGAAGGTGATCCACCCGTTGCGTTCAGCCGGCGGTGGCGAGAGTTCCTTGGGCGCCCAGGGCACCGGCTGGTAGCACCAGCGTCCGGCCGGCAGGCGCAGGATGGGCTCGACGAACTGGGCCTCGGTGCCTTCCGGGGCGTGCCAGGGGTCGAGCACGACGGCATCCAGGCTGGTGAGTCCGGTGGTAGCGAAGTAACCCAGCCAGCTCAGTTGCACCGGCGCGGGGCGGTGGGCGAAGACGCTCAGGCGTGAGCCGGCGGTGTGGCCGGAGAGGTCGATCAGCACGTCGATCTGGTCGGTCTGGATGCACTGCGCCAGAGCAATATCATCCAGCCGGGTGATGTCACGCACGGCCCCGCCGGTGGCCCGGCAGCTGGCGGTGATCGCGCGGGTGACCCAGTCGGTTTGGGCGCTGGCGTTGTAGGCAAAGGCGGTGATGCGCTGGGGGTCATGGGCACCCAGCACCGGATTGAGGAACAGACCAACGGTGTGCTGGCACAGATCCGCGCTGACGTAGCCCAGGCGCAGCGGGCGGTTCTTCAGTGGCTTGAGTCGCGGGCGCGCACGCGCGCCGCCAGCGCGGGCGATGGCCCAGTCGCCCCAGGCGCGCGCGGCAGTGAGGCGCTCGGTATCGCTGATGGCGGGGTCATATTCCATTCCCACCAGCAGATTGCGGCGGATGACGGGGTGATTGGGGAGCTGTTGTTGCAACCGGGCGTAATGGGTGCGGGAGGTGGCATGGTTTCCGCGCTCGCGTTCCAGGTTGGCGAGATTGACCCAGGGGCGCAGATCCTCTGGGGCGAGGGTGAGACCCTGCCGGTAGCAGGATTCGGCCTCGCTTAAAAAGCCAAACTGGCTCAGTAGCGCGCCGAGGTCTAGCAACTGAGCCAGGGTGACGGCTGGGTCGGCGCGCAGTTGCTGGCACAGGCTCAGCAGCGCCGGGAAGTCGGCCCTGGCCGCTTTGGCGCGAGCGGTGTGTAGCAGGTCGGTCATCGAAGGGTCATCGATTCGCGCTCAGGTTGCGGCAAGACACGTTAGCCATTTCAAAGTCAGTGAAAAATCGTCTCGAGGGTCTCGGCGGTGAGGATGCGATCGAGCCAGGTCTCCAGTTGCTCGGGCTCAGCCGCTTCAATGCGCGCGCGGTGCGCCTGCGCGGCCTCGGGGCCAAATTTTTGATCAAGCAAGCGAAGGATTGTCCGGGCTTCGCCCTGCTGCAAACCCTGCTGCAAACCCTGCTGCACCCCTTGCTGCACTCCCTGCTGCATCCCCTGCTCAATAAACCGATCGGCAAACGCGCTCATGGTCTTGATCTCCTCGGCATAGTCTTGCTGGTAACGCTGGCGTTCATCTTCGTTGAGGTTGGCATAGATGTCGACAAAGTCCAGATATTTGATCTGACGTTTGCGGTCGGGTTCCAGCGTGCGCAGGCCGCGCACGGCTTGGGCGTAGACCTCGACCTTCTCCTCGGGCGCATAGTGCATGTTGGGCAGATTCAACCGCGCCACCAGATTGGGACTATCAAAATAATCCCGCGCCTTGAGCCCAAAGAGCGGCCAGGCCAGATAGCTGAAGTGCAGATACACGCGCGTGTCGCTGCCCAGGCTGAGCGACTCACGGAACTGTCCGGGGTGCAGGAAGATCACCACCGGCACTACCCGCTCTGTCTGGTAGAGTTCGGCGATGTCCACGCAATAGTGGATCAGGCGATGGATGGAGAAGCGCCGGGCTCGGTTTCTTCCTCGAACACAAACAGCAGCGCCTGGCGGCGCCCATCGGGCCATTCGAGCAACAGTGGCACATCGAGCTCGCGAAAGCGATCACCAAGACGTTCCTTCAGCTGTTCCTCGCGCAGCGGCAGGATGCGAACGTCCTCGCCCAGCCGCGCCGCTTCGCTCGCGGCGGCAAACTCAATCGCCTGGCGTGGGTAGTCGAGGATGAGGTTTTTGAAATTCTGGTCGTGGCTCATTGGGGCTCCCTGTCCGCGTGCCGGTGTTGGCCATCTAGGGCGTGGCGCTCATGGGACGAGTCTAGCCGATTCACCTCGACAGCGGCAGGCTCCCGATAGGGTTTGACCGGCATCGGCGCCTGCCGCGGCTTGAGGGGGTTGGCGTGCGAAATGAATTCGAGCCTGGCCCCAAATGTCCTAGCCGATCCCTTGATCCGTGGCTCCCTTTTTGTGCGCATCGCGTGGCCTGATGCCACACCACAGCTGGCTGTAACAGCCTGGGGCAAGGTTTAGCTCAGTGATCGCGGCGCACTTTGGCCAGCCAGGCTTCGATGGTGGCTGGATCGAGTCCCTTCAGCCGATCCTCGAGATCGTAGCGCTTGAGCACCACGTCTGCGTCAAGCCCCTTCAACCGGTCCTCGGGAGCAAGCCCCTTCAACCGATCCTCAGGGGCGTAACATTGCAGAACCTCTTCTGGGTCAAGCTCGCTCAGCGCGCCCGGCCCAAGAGTTTGTGCCAGGGGATGCGTTGCTCTTTGCTCATGCCCAGAGTCTAGCCAATTGGCCGGGGGTTCGGGTAGGGGCGGCAGCGCTGGCTAAGACAGCCGCACAAAAATGCCCCCAAGGCGCGAACCCCGGGGGCTGAATGGTGGGAGCCTGTGGTCAGGCGGGATCAGTCTGGGAAATAAGTATACTGTCCCCGGAATTGTCCCCGGAATTCCAGGATGCCCACCAACTGCTGACAGACTTTTTCGCAGACGTGGATCGCGTGCTGCTGGAGGTTCAACAACGATGAAGGCCATTGTGATCGGGATCATGCCGCAGGAGAAAATCCGTGCTCGGATGCTGGCCATCGCCCGAGGTGAGTACCGGCCCAAGCCCGGTGATCCCAAGGTCTGGTTCACCTCGATGAAGTCGCTGGCCGAAGTGTTGAGCGATGACAACCGAGCACTGCTGAAGGTCATCAGTGAGACCCAACCAGAGTCGATTACAGCGCTGGCCGAAGCCACCGGGCGCAAACCCGGCAACCTGTCGCGTACCCTCAAGACCCTGTCCAACTACGGCATTGTCGATATGCAGCGGGAGAAGCGCCATGTGCGTCCCATTGCCAAAGCCACCGAGTTTCGGATTCTGACCGCTTAGCCGGAATCAATCTGCCGATACAGCGCGATCAGTGCGTGCTCCAGACCGCGCGTAAACCCGACCGCATCCATCAACGTCGAGCCTTGCATCCGCGCCCTGAGCCCCTGGCGCAGCTCATGCAAGCGCGCGGGGTCCGCAGCCAGGTCGCCGGCCAGGCGCACAAACGCATCAGGGTCTTTTACGGAGCACTCCGGCAGGCCGATCTGATGCAGCAGGGCATGGGTCTGGCGACTGACCACTCGCGATTGCGGCCAGGTGATCACGGGCACGCCCATCCACAGCGCTTCGCAGCTGGTCAGGCCGCCGGTGAAGGGGAAGGGATCAAGGGCGATGTCAATGTCAGCATATTGCTGCAGGACTTCCTTGTGAAAGGACGGACCGCGCAGCTCGATGCGTTCAGCAGCGATGCCCTGCCCTTGGAAAACCTCTCTCACCACGGCCTTGAGGGCAGCATCGTTGAAGGTGCGCCATTTGAGGATCAGGCGCGAGCCGGGGACCGCATTGAGCACGCGCGCCCAGAGTGCAAAGACCTCCGCATGGTACTTGGCGGTGTTGTTGAAGCTGCCGAAGGTGATCCACCCGTTGCGTTCAGCCGGCGGTGGCGAGAGTTCCTTGGGCGCCCAGGGCACCGGTTGGTAGCACCAGCGTCCGGCTGGCAGGCGCAGGATGGGCTCGACGAACTGGGCCTCGGTGCCTTCCGGGGCGTGCCAGGGGTCGAGCAGCACGGCGTCCAGGGTGGTGAGTCCGGTGGTGGCGAAGTAGCCCAGCCAGCTCAGTTGCACCGGCGCGGGGCGGTGGGCGAAGACGCTCAGGCGTGAGCCGGCGGTATGGCCGGAGAGGTCGATTAGGACGTCGATCTGTTCGGTCTGGATGCACTGCGCCAGGGCGGCATCATCCAGCCGGGTGATGTCACGGATGTGGATTGGCGAAATTCCAGCCTCAGTGAAAGAGGGTCTCCGGCGTTTCAGCGGTGAGGATGCGCTCGGACCAGGCCTCCAGTTGCTCGGGCTCGGCGGATTCGATACGCGGGCGGTAGGTCTCGGCTGAATCAGGACCGAACTTTCGCGTGAAGAGGCGCATCAGAATGGCGGCTTCGCCCTGCTGCATCCCCTGCTGCATCCCCTGCTGCATTCCCTGCTCAATAAACCGATCGGCAAACGCGCTCATGGTCTCGATCTCCTTGGCATAGTCTTGCTGGTAACGCTGGCGTTCATCTTCGTTGAGGTTGGCATAGATGTCGACAAAGTCGAGATATTTGATCTGACGCTCGCGGTCGGGTTCCAGCGTGCGCAAACCGCGTACGGCTTGGGCGTAGACGTCGACCTTCTCCTCGGGCGCATACTGCATGTTCGGCAGGTTCAACCGAGCAACCAGGTTGGGACTATCAAAATAATCCCGCGCCTTGAGCCCAAAGAGCGGCCAGGCCAGATAGCTGAAGTGCAGATACACGCGCGTGTCGCTGCCCAAGCTGAGCGTCTCGCGGAACTGCCCGGGGTGCAGGAAGATCACCACCGGCACTACCCGCTCTGTCTGGTAGAGTTCGGCGATGTCCACGCAATAGTGGATCAGACGATGGATGGAGAAGCGCCCGGGCTCGGTTTCTTCCTCGAAGACAAACAGCAGTGCCTGGCGGCGCCCGTCGGGCCATTCGAGCAACAGTGGTACGTCGAGCTCGCGAAAGCGATCACCAAGACGTTCCTTCAACTGCTCCTCGCGCAGCGGCAGGATGCGCACCTCCTCGCCCAGCCGGGCCGCTTCGCTCGCGGCGGCAAACTCAATGGCCTGGCGTGGGTAGTCGAGGATGAGGTTCTTGAAGTTCTGGTCGTGGCTCATCGGGGTCCCATATCCGCGTGCCGTTGTTGGCCATTTGGGGCTTGGCGCTCATGGGACGAGTCTAGCCGATTCGCCCCGACAGGTGCAGGTTTAGATCGGCTTTGACCGGCATCGGCGCCTGCCGCGGCTTGAGGGGGTTAACTGAGTGAATTAATTCGAGCCTGGCCCCAAATGTCCAGAAGCCCAGCCCTTGCAGCTCATGCTTGAGGAAGGGCTCGTCGAAGATCATCTTGTGATAGTCCATCCCATCACGCTGGCCGCCCCAGATCAGCCCGTTCAGCCCATCGGCCAGCCCGCGTTCATGATATAGCTTGGCACAGGCGGCGAAGTCGGGTACGGCTAGGCGCAGCAAGCCGCCGGGTTTCAGCACCCGGCGCCATTCGGCGAGCACCGCGCGGAAGTCCCTGCGCCCGAAGGACTCCAGCAAATGGGAGGCCGGCCAGGCTTAAGCGCCGGTGTCGAACAGGTCCCGCGTTTCCCTCTCCCGTTGGCGTGGCTTTGGTCCAGGCTTTTGGCGCTTAAGCGCACGACCCAGGCGCTGCTCCAGCGCTTCGACAAAGTCCTCCCCACCGAGCGGGCGCCCGGTACGAGCATGGGCGTGCAGGGCTTCGACGGTATCCCTGTCATCCGGTTCGCCAAGGAAACGGCGCCAATCTGAGATGAGCTCCAACAGCGGCGCGACTTGGGCAAACGCATCATCCGCTCCCGCCAAATGCGCCCGCGCACTCGACCACTCCCAATCCTCTGGCCGTTGGCACAGGCGAGCGCGCACGGGATTCAGCTCCACATATCGGGCAGCGCCGATCAAATGCCGCTCATCCATGACGAACGAGTGGAACCGTTCCTGCCACAGGTGCCCGCGCCAGCCTTGGCGAAAATTGATCATCCGGGTGTAGCGCCGATGGGCTTCACCCAACGCATCCCGCAAACCAAACTCCGTCGCGGGCACCAGAATCAGATGCACATGATTGGGCATGAAGCAGTAGGCCAACACCCGCGTTTCGCAGGCACGACAGGACAGCGAGAGCAAGCGACGATACTCCGCATAGTCGTCATCGCTAAAAAACGTCTGCTGCCGTCGATTGCCGCGCTGCGTTACATGATGCGGCAACCCCGGAACCACCACTCTCGGGAGTCTTGCCATTGTTTCGCCGATGTCTGACCTTAGTCACAAAGACTTGGCAAAACTATAGCCCCATTTTGCGGTCTTCGTCTAGGAATTAAGTATACTGTCCCCGGAATTGCGGATTGAATTGCGGATTGGCTGAACCAGCCTTCGTTGGCCGAGGCGCGGGCGTAAGTGCGGCAGAGGTCGTCGAGCAGGTAGGCCCGCTCGGAAGGCGTCCAGCCACTCAGTTCAACCATTGCGAATTCTCGCCATCCAGGACGGGCTCCTGATCCCGCTCATAGGTTTCGATTAGATCACCCACCACCGCCACCAGGGAGTAGAGCGCGTGGTGCGCATCGTCGCGCACGACATCGAGCAGCTCGTGCAACAGCTCGGTCATGCGCGTGTACTCCGCGTCGTTGTTGATATGCGTCAGCGGCGCAACCGCCTGCAGGGATATTGCCAGGCCGGCACGAGTTGCTGCATCGAAAAGGGTGCATTCATGGTCGTCTCCAGTGATTGCGATCATACTCAGCATGGGTCATCACCTGCCGGACATACAGGCGTTGGCCGTCGTAGTGCACCACGGCGGCGATGCGATGCGATAGCGATTGCCGCCAATATCAAAGATGGTAAATCCATCCACATAGTCGGCACTGGCAAAGGTCGCGCGCAGTTGTGCGAAGGAATCAGCCCGCATGGCGCTCGCCTTGCGAAACCACTCCTCCAGCGACGCCCGCGATTGCGGATGACGCTGCCAAAACTCGCGCAGCGGCTTCTTAGAAATCACACGCATCCTGTGCCACGCTGCGAGTGAAAAGAGGGCATGCCCATTCTCACCGCGTCCCCTCCAGATTCAAGCTCATCAGCGTCCCCACCTGCTTGTCCAAATGCGGAAGATAGCACTGCGAATAGTCATCCACTCCCGCATGTTCGGTCGCCTGCCAGTCCCAGCGGCGGATGTTCTTAAAGCCCAGCCCGAGCAGCTCGTGTTTCAGGAAGGGCTCGTCGAAGATCATCTTGTGGTAATCCATCCCATCGCGCTGCCCGCCGCAGATCAGCCCGATCAGCCCGATCAGGCCGTTCAGGCCATCGGCCAGGCCGCGTTCATAGTACAGCTTGGCACAGGCGGCGAAGTCCGGCACGGCTAAACGCAGCACGCCACCGGGCTTGAGCACCCGGCGCCATTCAGCCAGCACGGCGCGAAACTCCCAGCGCCCGAAGTGCTCCAGCACATGGGAGGCATAGATCAGATCGGCCGTGGCATCCGGAATCATCTCCAACCGGCCCACATCGGCAACCAGATCGACATGCGGATGCGCCTGGCCATCGACATGCACAAATCCTGGAATGCAGCGCGTGCCGCAGCCCAGGGGCGGGATTTGACCGGCATCGGTGCGAACCGTGGCTTGAAGCGGTTAACTTAGGAAGCTAATTCGAGCCCCTTGGTTCTCCGGACGGATTGACGGCAGGTCGATCTCAACCGGCGATAGCCAATACCTGGCGCCAATCGCAAAGACGGAGATTGGCAAGATTCCAGCCTCAGTGAAAGAGAGTCTCCGGCGTTTCAGCGGTGAGGATGCGCTCGGACCAGGCCTCCAGTTGCTCGGGCTCGGCGGATTCGATACGCGGGCGGTAGGTCTCGGCTGAATCAGAACCGAACTTTCGCGTGAACAGGCGCATCAGAATGGCGGCTTCGCCCTGCTGCATTCCCTGCTGCATCCCCTGCTCAATAAACCGATCGGCAAACGCGCTCATGGTCTTGATCTCCTCGGCATAGTCTTGCTGGTAACGCTGGCGTTCATCTTCGTTGAGGTTGGCATAGATGTCGACAAAGTCGAGATATTTGATCTGGCGCTCGCGGTCGGGTTCCAGCGTGCGCAGGCCGCGCACGGCTTGGGCGTAGACGTCGACTTTCTCTTCGGGCGCATACTGCATGTTGGGCAGGTTCAGGCGGGCGACCAGGTTGGGGCTGTCGAAATAATCCCTCGCCTTGAGCCCGAACAACGGCCAGGCCAGATAGCTGAACTGAAGATACACGCGCGTGTCGCTGCCCAGGCTGAGCGTCTCGCGGAACTGTCCAGGGTGCAGAAAGATGACCACCGGCACCACGCGCTCGGTGTGGTAAAGCTCGGCGAGGTCCAGACAGTAGTGGCCGAGACGATGGATGGAGAAGCGCCCGGGCTCGGTTTCTTCCTCGAACACAAACAGCAGCGCCTGGCGGCGCCCATCGGGCCATTCGAGCAACAGTGGCACGTCGAGTTCGCGAAAGCGCTCGCCAAGACGTTCCTTCAGCTGTTCCTCGCGCAGCGGCAGGATGCGAACGTCCTCGCCCAGCCGCGCCGCTTCGCTCGCGGCGGCAAACTCAATGGCCTGGCGTGGGTAGTCGAGGATGAGGTTTTTGAAATTCTGGTCGTGGCTCATTGGGGCTCCCTGTCCGCGTGCCCGTGTTGGCCATCTAGGGCGTGGCGCTCATGGGACGAGTCTAGCCGATTCGCCTCGACAGCGGCAGGCTCCCGATAGGGTTTGACCGGCATCGGCGCCTGCTGCGGCTTGAGGGGGTTGGCGTGCGAAATGAATTCGAGCCTGGCCCCAAATGTCCCGTAAGAAACTCTAAAGCCCCAACTCCATCTGCCCCGGCAACAGCGCTGGCCCATCCGGCTCGACGCGCGGTCGCCCTCGTGGGCGGGCCTCGCGCCGCTGACCAGTCATCTGTTCAATCTGCTGCAAAAACCGCTCGCTGCCGATGGGCTGGGATTGTTGAATGGCCAAGCGCAACTCCGAGAGCGCCGCCTCATCCAAGCCCGTGCGGAACAGTTCCCGATAGGCGGCCTGTCTAGACTCGGGCGTTTCTCCCAGCTCCAGATACAGGGAATGGGGCGAGAGGAGCGGATCGTTCGCGCCCAGCCCGTTAGCCCGGTAGCTACTCCAAGTGTGGTGTTGGAGATGGCGGGGTTGAGGGTGGCGGGGTGATCGGCTAGATGCACCCAGAAAACGGATTCCTGACGGTCAGGCACCGCTCGAATACCTGGCCGTCTTGCAAATCTTCTGAATAGAGCGTGTCGCAACCGCTCAGTAATGCGGCGGCAACGACCAAGGCGTCCCAGTGACTAACCTGATAACGCTCACCGATGGAAATCGCTCTTTCAACAACCTGCACGGTCAACGGCACAACTTCACAGCGGCGAAGCATGATGCGCGCGTAACGGTTCGCGCGCTCCCTTGGCACGCCTTTCTTGCTGGTCAGAACACTCAGGAACTCATTGACAATTTGGGCACTGATGACCGGACTTTGCCGCATGATGGCGAACGCTCGCTCATGACGATGCGGATCGGCATCCAGCGCATAGACGGCGACATTGGTATCAACGAAGAATCTTACGGTCATAGCACTCTTCGCGCACGAATTTCCCCGACCAGAGACCGGCACCCTCTTTGAACTCCGCCCAATCGGCCTCGGCGTCCTCATCTCCTTCGTCAACCGCCGGCTGACGCGAACGTGCCTTCAGATAACCGACGAAATCCAACACCTCGCGTAACTCAAACTCGGGCAAGGAACGCGCTTCCTCAAGAATTCTTTCCGCCGTTATCATGGTGAACCTCCTGCACAGACGGCAACTGTAGCCCCCGATCATACCGAACCTCCGCCAGTTCGCGTAGGTCGAGGCAAAGTTGGCGGGCATCGCTCACGCTGCCCCACCACGCCCCAACACCCCCACCAACGGCCCCAGCTGCGCCTCATACCGCCGCCAGGCATTGCCGGAGCGGCTCGCTGCGCTAGGGTGTGCTTAAAATGAGCGCCTGCCCTCGCGTTCAATCTCCTGATATGGCTGCATCAACCTATCCTCCAGGCAACGGGTAAAGCCTGCCGTGTCCATCAAGCGGGAGCCTTGCATCCGCGCCCTGAGCCCCTGGCGCAGCTCATGCAAGCGCACGGGGTCCGCGGCCAGGTCTCTGGCCAGGCGCACATAGCTATCGGCGTCGCTGGCCGAGAGCTCTCGCAGGCCGATCTGGTGCAGAACCGCGTGGGTCTGGCGACTGACCACACGCGCTTGCGGCCAGGTGATCACCGGCACGCCCATCCACAGCGCTTCGCAGCTGGTCAGGCCGCCGGTGAAGGGGAAGGGATCGAGCGCGATATCCAGCTCCGCGTATTCTTTCAGCAGGTCGGCATGAAAGCTGGGGCCGCGCAGCTCAATGCGCTCGGCGGCGATGCCGCGAGCCACAAAGGCCTGGGTGACCCGCTGGCGCAAGGCCGCGTCGTTGAAGGTGCGCCATTTGAGGATCAGGCGGGAATCCGGCACGACGGCTAGAATCCGCGCCCAGAGGTCGTAGACGCCGTCATTGAGCTTGGCGGTGTTGTTGAAGCTGCCGAAGGTGATCCACCCGTTGCGTTCAGCCGGCGGTGGCGAGAGTTCCTTGGGCGCCCAGGGCACCGGTTGGTAGCACCAGCGTCCGGCTGGCAGGCGCAGGATGGGCTCGACGAACTGGGCCTCGGTGCCTTCCGGGGCGTGCCAGGGGTCGAGCAGCACGGCGTCCAGGGTGGTGAGTCCGGTGGTGGCGAAGTAGCCCAGCCAGCTCAGTTGCACCGGCGCGGGGCGGTGGGCGAAGACGCTCAGGCGTGAGCCGGCGGTATGGCCGGAGAGGTCGATTAGGACGTCGATCTGTTCGGTCTGGATGCACTGCGCCAGGGCGGCATCATCCAGCCGGGTGATGTCACGGATGTGGATTGGCGAGATTCGAGCCTCAGTGAAAGAGGGTCTCCGGCGTTTCAGCGGTGAGGATGCGCTCGGACCAGGCCTCCAGTTGCTCGGGCTTGGCGGATTCGATACGCGGGCGGTAGGTCTCGGCTGAATCAGAACCGAACTTTCGCGCGAACTGGCGCATCAGAATGGCGGCTTCGCCCTGCTGCATTCCCTGCTCAATAAACCGATCGGCAAACGCGCTCATGGTCTCGATCTCCTCGGCATAGTCTTGCTGGTAGCGCTGGCGTTCATTCTCGTCAAGGTTGGCATAGATGTCGACAAAGTCCAGATATTTGATCTGACGTTCGCGGTCGGGTTCCAGCGTGCGCAGACCGCGCACCGCTTGGGCGTAGACCTCGACCTTCTCCTCGGGCGCATACTGCATGTTGGGCAGGTTCAGCCGAGCGACCAGGTTGGAGCTGTCGAAATAATCGCGCGCCTTGAGCCCAAAGAGCGGCCAGGCCAGATAGCTGAAGTGCAGATACACGCGCGTGTCGCTGCCCAAGCTGAGTGTCTCGCGGAACTGCCCGGGGTGCAGGAAGATCACCACCGGCACTACCCGCTCTGTCTGGTAGAGTTCGGCGATGTCCACGCAATAGTGGATCAGACGATGGATGGAGAAGCGCCCGGGCTCGGTTTCTTCCTCGAAGACAAACAGCAGTGCCTGGCGGCGCCCATCGGGCCATTCCAGCAGCAAGGGCACGTCGAGTTCGCGAAAGCGCTCGCCAAGACGTTCCTTCAGCTGTTCCTCGCGCAGCGGCAGGATGCGCACCTCCTCGCCCAGCCGGGCCGCTTCGCTCGCGGCGGCAAACTCAATGGCCTGGCGTGGGTAGTCGAGGATGAGGTTCTTGAAGTTCTGGTCGTGGCTCATCGGGGTTCCCTATCCGCATGCCGTTGTTGGCCATTTGGGGCTTGGCGCTCATGGGACGAGTCTAGCCGATTCGCCCCGACAGGTGCAGGTTTAGATCGGCTTTGACCGGCATCGGCGCCTGCCGCGGCTTGAGGGGGTTAACTGAGTGAATTAATTCGAGCCTGGCCCCAAATGTCCCGAAGCCCAGCCCTTGCAGCTCATGCTTGAGGAAGGGCTCGTCGAAGATCATCTTGTGATCGTCCATCCCATCACGCTGGCCGCCCCAGATCAGCCCGTTCAGCCCATCGGCCAGCCCGCGTTCATGATATAGCTTGGCACAGGCGGCGAAGTCGGGTACGGCTAGGCGCAGCAAGCCGCCGGGTTTCAGCACCCGGCGCCATTCGGCGAGCACCGCGCGGAAGTCCCTGCGCCCGAAGGACTCCAGCAAATGGGAGGCCGGCCAGGCTTAAGCGCCGGTGTCGAACAGGTCCCGCGTTTCCCTCTCCCGTTGGCGTGGCTTTGGTCCAGGTTTTTGGCGCTTAAGCGCACGACCCAGGCGCTGCTCCAGCGCTTCGACAAAGTCCTCCCCACCGAGCGGGCGCCCGGTGCGAGCATGGGCGTGCAGGGCTTCGACGGTATCCCTGTCATCCGGTTCGCCAAGGAAACGGCGCCAGTCTGAGATGAGCTCCAACAGCGGCGCGACTTGGGCAAACGCATCATCCGCTCCCGCCAAATGCGCCCGCGCACTCGACCACTCCCAATCCTCTGGCCGTTGGCACAGGCGAGCGCGCACGGGATTCAGCTCCACATATCGGGCAGCGCCGATCAAATGCCGCTCATCCATGACGAACGAGTGGAACCGTTCCTGCCACAGGTGCCCGCGCCAGCCTTGGCGAAAATTGATCATCCGGGTGTAGCGCCGATGGGCTTCACCCAACGCATCCCGCAAACCAAACTCCGTCGCGGGCACCAGAATCAGATGCACATGATTGGGCATGAAGCAGTAGGCCAACACCCGCGTTTCGCAGGCACGACAGGACAGCGAGAGCAAGCGACGATACTCCGCATAGTCGTCATCGCTAAAAAACGTCTGCTGCCGTCGATTGCCGCGCTGCGTTACATGATGCGGCAACCCCGGAACCACCACTCTCGGGAGTCTTGCCATTGTTTCGCCGATGTCTGACCTTAGTCACAAAGACTTGGCAAAACTATAGCCCCATTTTGCGGTCTTCGTCTAGGAATTAAGTATACGGAGAGTAAGCCGGGAACTTGTCCGCGTTTAGGTCAAGGTTTGTTTTCTCTGTTTCCGCCTGGTTTCCCGGCGGTGCCACAATATTATGACCGTGCGCAGCTTCGTTACCCGGCTCCTCGCAGAACCGGACTTGGAGTGTTACACCATCCGGCTCCCAGTTCAGGTCATTCACCAAGGAATGGGCTGTCTCAACCCATCAACACAGAAAGCCCTCCTTCCATCAGACCACCCATGTTTCTCGCGCTTGGCTCCATTGGTGTGAATCGCATCGGCTCTCGTTTTCACGCGCAGAGTCCTCTCGGTGTAGGGGCGTGTTAGACCAATGCAATCTCCCAAACCGCCACTCCTTTGCTCGACCCGCATTACCGGGCGTCATCGCTCATACGAGTGGCTCCGACTTCCAGCAACCACCGCCGATGTCCTCGTTGATTAGACTTGTTCATCGGTGCCCACCTCCCGCAGACCGGCTGTTGGATCTCCCTGGTTACCACGTGCTCTCAATGTAAGGCTCGATACGGCCTCGGACCCCGGGGAGTCTCCATGCCACTGACCTTGACGCGACATGGAGTGTTGCCTGCCGGGGGGACAAACCCGTCGGCACTCTCCGACAAATTCTTTTCGGGGCTCTACACCTTCAGGGGCGGCTTCACCCGCTACCTTTGCACCTCGCCTGTTTTCATGCCTACGCACCGACGCGTCAGTTACCCTTCGCGCCGTAAGGCTTGATACCGGGCTCGCGGCTCACGATTACCCGGGCGGGACTCTAACCCGCTAGAGCACGCGGCCTTGCCAGGCCGCACTGTCCCCGGAATTCACAGCGACGAGCGGTCGGCTTTGGTTGAACCTGCGCGAGTGTAGCGGATTAACTGGCAGCAGTGCGGGGGCTCAGCCCCAACACCCCCACCAACGGCTGCAGCACGGCGACTACCGCACGAACCTCTTCATCAACCACAACCCGGAGGCCTGGGCGCTGGCGGATGTGGTGTTGGATACAGCGGGGTTGCGTGTGGCGGGGTGATGTGGCCCGACGCGGTAGTTCGACCGTTTGCCACTGGAGACGTCAGTCAGCTTTCTCGGGCATTTCCGAACTCAGGTCAGCGCCTGCTTGCCGGTCTTCGGCATCCAGTCGATCCAGAATTTTAAGTGCTTGCTTGATGTCGCCCGTCGCAGCCATCGCCCGGAAATGGTTTTCGGTATCCCAGGCTGCCAAAGCGCGAGCACTCAGATCCTCGACCAATTTGTTGGTGGTGAGTCCGCGACTACGTGCCAGAGAGTCCAAGCGCGCCGCCGTGTCGTCCGGCAACTGGATCGTTAATGTTGTCATCACCATTTCTCCAGACATTGAGCAGGCGTCAGCGAACGCAGCTGATCAAACACCAGTTCTCCTCGGGAAAAATCCCGCACGTTATGCGTCACGATTGCGGCAGCCCCTCCCGCCAGGGCAAGCTCCACCAAGTGGTTGTCTGCTTCATCAGGGAGATTGGGACGCCAACCATAATAAATCGTCACCCATCGACCGCGTTGCGCCAATGCCGCCAGCACCTGTTGCCTTTCTTGTGCAGTGGTCTTCATGCTCCATACATCGCGCCCCAACAGATCGCAATACTCCTGCCACAAGGCATTTCCGAACAGCGGTTGATAGCTGCCGGATAGAGCGCGACGCAAAACTTCGCGCGATCCGCCACCTGCCGAGCGCAGTCCCGCGACAAAGACGTTTGTATCAATAACCAGCCGAACCATAGCAACAGCAAAGCCCGGTGCTTCTATTCAGGAGCCTGTCGTCGTCGCTCTTCATGGTGGTGTCAGTGGCCTGGGTGTCGGCTGTCATCGCGGGAGTGTAGCCGATTCGCGCGAGCGGGTGTAAGCCACCCTACCCCGGCACATGCCGCACCGCCACCTTACTCGCCACCGCCCACAGGTCAAAATAGGGCGCGCCGCGCCGGCGGCTGGCGATGCGGTTGTACCTACACCACCCCCAACGCCTTCAACATCGGCAACCGCTTAGCCGCGAACACCTCGGCCTGTTTGTTTAGCTCGGCGCGGTTCTCTTCCTCCGACTCGATGGCCTTGCCCTCTTTGAGCTGGCGCTGGCCCCGGCTTTGGGTGAGCTGCGCCTCGTCAGGTGGAGTCGCCGCCATGGCATGGCGCCGCTAACCGCGCACCCAGGCGTCGGCCTGAACTTGTCCCTGTGCGCTCGGTGCTAAGCCGAGCCAATCAATGAGCCGTTTGCGTGAGGCAGGGTCCTGGCGAAAGTGCTCGAAATTCAGCATCAGTGCGTCATCAGGCTGGGCGAGGAGGTGTTCGAAGATGGCCTGATAGATTCTGCTCGCGCCTGCGGCGCCGTAGGGCGCCCCCCAACCACGGCGCTGTCGCGATGTTTCGATGGCGCTGAACGGGCGCATCATGATCAGCCAGCGGGGGTTGCAGACGGCGGCCATCTCAGGCATCACGAAGGCCAGCAGGGGATGTTTCAAAACCAGCTGTGTGCTGCCGTTGGATCTGGCTTGCGCGCATTGGTCCTGCCACCATGACTGAAACCAGTCGGCAAACCCCTCGCCCCGCTGCGCACGGCGGCACAACTGCTGCTCATCCACCGCCTCAAGCAAAGCCGCGCGCAAGGCGGTGGGCTCGTAGCTGCTCGGCGTCATGGGGTCATTGAGTTGCAGATGCGGTGGGCAGCTGTAGGCACCCAGGCGCTCAAGATAGCCGGTTAACGCGGTGGTGCCACTGGAGAAGGCGCCCAGCACGACAAGGGTCGTGCAGTCCCTTTGACTTGGGCGTTGGCGGTTGGACTCTGTCGCCGTGGTCACGGCATCTATCCTGACACCGGGGGGGGTGGCGGGATCGGATTGCTGATCACACCAACGCCGCCACATCTGCCGATAAGCCGCCTCCAGGTCGCGGGTAAAGCCGGAAGCGGCGAAGCGCGCGCGCAGGTTGCGCTGTTGCAGGGGATCATCCAGGCAGCCGTACTTGAGCCGCAGGCGGGCCTCGGGGTTGGCGGCCAACACCCGCGACCAGAGCGCGATGGTGCGCGGCGAGAGCTTGGCCGGGTTGCTGAAGCTGCCAAACACGATGACGTCGGGCTCGGGGGGGCGCGCGGTGATGGCCGCCGGGTGATCGGGCATGGAAAAGCACTGATAGCTGTGCGGCAGTCGCCACACCTGCTCGGTGAACAGCTGCTCCTCTCCCGGTGGCACCACATGACGATCCGCCACCCATCCGCCAGCACATAGTCCATGGTGGTCAGGCCGGTGGTGCCAACGTACCCCAGCCAACTGAGCTGCACCGGCGCGGGGCGATAGGCAAATACCGGCAGGCGGTTGTGGCCGGTGTGACCGGATAGATCGACCAGGATGTCGATTCCCTGGGCGCGGATCAGCGCGGCGGCGTCGGCATCCTCCAGGCCGACCAGGCTGTGCCAGCCAGCTAGATAGGCCTGCAAGCGCGCACTGAGCGCATCGCGGCGTGCGTTGGTCGTGAAACCGATGAGTTCGACTTCCTCGGCCCGATGCTGCGCGAGCACCGGTTCCAGAAAGAAGGCCACCGGGTGCTGGCGAAAGTCGCCGGAGACATAGCCGATGCGCAGGCGCCGTGCAGGATCGGGCCGGTTGGCATGGCGTACCACGGCGTTGGACCGGTCAAACCGCCGACCAAAGGCGCGCGCCGCCGAGAGGATCGCACCATCGGCACGGTCTTCACGGTAATGCAACGTCAGCAGTCGGTTACTATGGGTTCCCGGATGCTGCGGGGCGATACGCAAGGCCTGCTCATAGGACTGCAGGGCGTCCTCCAAACGCCCAAGGTCCTTAAGAGCATTGCCCCGGTTGGAGTGTGCATCGGCAAAATCAGGCTTGAGCGCTAAGGCTTGGTCATAAGCCTGTAGGGCGTCCTCCAAACGCCCGAGGTACTTGAGCGCAGTGCCCCGGTTGGAGTGCGCCTTGGCATAATCGGGCTTCAGCGCCAAGGCTTGGTCATAAGCCTGTAGGGCCTCCTCTAAACGCCCGAGGTCCTTAACAGCATTGCCCCGGTTGAAGTGCGCCTCGGCATAATCGGGCTTAAGCGCCAAGGCTTGGTCGTAAGCCTGTAGGGCCTCCTCCAAACGCCCGAGGTCATCGAGGGCAGTGCCCCGGTTGGAGTGCGCCTCGGCATAATCGGGCTTAAGCGCCAAGGCTTGGTCATAAGCCTGTAGGGCCTCCTCCAAGCGCAAGAGGGCTTGCAACATGACACCGTGATGGCAGTGATAGGCCGGGACTTGATCGTTGTTGCGAATCGCGCGGCGAATGAGTGCCTCGGCGCCTGCGGGGTCGCCGCGCTGGTACAGAACAAACCCCAGACTATGCAGGGCCTCGGCGTGTGCGGGGTGCTGAGCGAGGAGATTTCGGTAGCCGGCTTCGGCTGCTTGCAGGTCACCGTTTTGGTGGGCCTGAAACGCCTGCTGATAGCGCGCATCATCGGCGAATCGCTGAGCGGAAGCCGAGCTCGAGTTCTCTGTTCGCTGCGGCTGTTGGGCGCGCATATCCGCCTGCCAGCCCGCAAGCAGGCGCAGACAAGCCTCCGGATGACGCCGCAAAAATATATGATCACACTGCGCTAGGCGTTTAACACGCAACCGGGGCGCATCCAGCTGCCCGAGCATCCACAAGTCCTGCGCGTCCAGCAAACACGGCACCCGCTCACTCTGCCGCGCAGGCCACAGCGGCTCGTCGCCGGTCAGGACCAATGTCAGCACTGGGCACTCAGACAGTGTGGGATGATAGAGTATCTCGCGGTCGCTCTGGCCATCCGCCAGGGCATAGCCGAACAGCGTTTGCGCGTAGGCGGCAAAAAACCGCGCAGCCTCTATGCGGCCCTGGGCCTGGGCCTGTTGCACCGCCTGCTGCATGGCGCTGCGCACATGCCAGAGCTTGGCCGGCGCGAGCGGCGGATCGGCCAGCACCAGACCCGCCACCAGTGCGGGATGCATGCGCGCGAGCTCCAGACCGATCAGACCGCCGGCGGATTCGCCCACCACCAGCGTCTGCTCGCCTTCGCTGGCGAGATGACGCACCGCGTTGGCAGCCAGGGTGGCTGCTTGCTGGAGACTAAAACACTCACCCCCACCTATGGGCACGGAAACATCCAAAACGCCCACCCGATAACGCTGCGCCAAAACACGCGCAACGGGCAGTAGACCCTGAGCAACAGTCAGGGCGCCAGGAATCAGCAGTAAGGGCGGTGCACCGGCTTGCCCCACCTGCAACAGGCGCGTTTGTTGTAGCGCTGCGTCCATCGGCGTTACGGGGTCAACGCCTGCTACGTTGGATGCCATTCGCGGCGCAAGAACCCATCGAGAAAGTTCCCCGGCCCAAAGTCAAATGGCGGCGACACGCGCTGGAAGTCCGGATTCTTAGCGAGAAACCGCTCAATGGCCGCGCGCGGGTTTGACTGGGTTACATTGGGATATTTTTCGCTCGCCTGCCCCACCGGCGTGCCGGCCAGGTCGGCGAAGATGGTGTCGGCCACGATCAGCCAATCACCCTCTCCAAGCAAAGGCGCATAGCCTTCCAACTCGCGCTGGACATGCTCGGCGTTGTGATCGTCGTCGAGAAATACCAGCACCGGGCCGGGGTCTACTGAAATCTGTTCGGCAAATTGACCAATGATCTCAGGATCAGCCGCATCGCCTTGCAAGGCCAAACGCACCCATGACCCAAGCGGATGCGAGGCGAAGACCTCGCGTGCCTCGTCACGCAGATTCAAGTCCACAGTCATGATCCCTGCGCCATCTTGACCAGACATCGCGAGCAGGGAGGCAAAAAAGATTGCCGAGCCGCCAAACTTGGTGCCGGTCTCGATGATCCAGCGCGGGCGCGCCTGATGCACCACCGCTTGCAAGCGCAGAATGTCCTGCGGCATTTGCCACAGCTCCACTCCGAGCCAGGACTGGCGGAACCAGCCTTCATTGGCAGAGGCGCGAGCATACTGGCGGCAGAGGTCGTCGAGCAGGTAGGCCCGCTCCGATGGCGTCCAAGCACTCAGATCGGCCATTGCGGCGCCTCACCACCAGTGACTGGGTCCTGATCGCGTTCATAGGTTTCGATCACATCGCCCACCACGGCAACCAGAGAGTAGAGTGGATGGCGCGCATCGTCGCGCACCACGTCGAGCAACTGGTGCAACAACTGCGTCATGCGCGCGTACTCCGCTTCGTTGCTGATGTGGGTCAGCGGGGCGACCGCCTGCAGAGATTGCCAGGCCGGCACCAGTTGCTGCATTGACAAGGGTGCGTTCATGCGCGCCTCCAGTGATTGCGATCATACTCAGCATGAGTCATCACCTGCCGGACATACAGGCGTTGGCCATCGTAGTGCACCACGGCGGCGATGCGGTAGCGGTTACCGCCCACGTCAAAGAGGGTGAAGCCATCGACGTAATCCGCCGAACCAAAGGTCTCGCGCAACTGCGCGAAGGAGTGGGCTTGCACGGCGCTGGCCTTGCGAAACCAGTCTTCCAGCGCGGGCCGCGCCTCGGGATGCCGCTGCCAAAAATCCCGCAACGGTCTCTTGGAGATCACCCGCACGAGTCAAGGCTCCAAGCGAAACGGGCATACTCGCTCACCGCGTCCCCTCCAGGTTCAAGCTCATCAGCGTCCCCGCCTCCTTGTCCAAATGCGGCAGATAGCACTGGGAATAGTCATCCACCTGCGCATGCTCGGTCGTCTGCCAATCCCAGCAGCGGATGTTCTTAAAACCCAGCCCGAGCAACTCGTGCTTGAGGAAGGGCTCGTCGAAAATCATCTTGTGATAATCCATCGTATCGCGCTGCCCGCCGCAGATCAGCCCGATCAGGCCATCGGCCAGGCAGCGTTCATGATACAGCTTGGCACAGGCGGCGAAGTCCGGCACCGCCAGGCGCAGGATGCCGCCGGGTTTCAGCACCCGGCGCCATTCGGCGAGCACCGCGCGGAAATCCCTGCGCTCGAAGGACTCCGGCAAATGGGAGGCCGGCCAGGCTTAAGCGCCCGTGTCGAACATATCCCGCGTTTCCGTCTCCCGTTGGCGTGGCTTCGGTCCCGGCTTTCGGCGCTTGAGCGCACGACCGAGGCGCCGCTCGAGCGCTTCGACAAAGTCATCCCCACCGAGCGGCCGCCCGGTGCGGGCATGGGCGTGCAATGCCTCGACGGTTTCCCCGTCCTCAGGCTCACCAAGGAAATGTTGCCAGTCTGAAATCAACTCCAACAGCGGCCCGACTTGGACAAGCTCATCGTCCACTCCCGTCAAATGGGCGCGCGCACTCGACCACTCCCAATCTTCTGGCCGCTCGCACAGACGCGCGCGCACGGGATTGAGCTCCACATACCGAGTCGCGGCGATCAAATGCCGCTCATCCATGACAAACGAGTGAAACCGTTCCTGCCAAAGGTGCCCGCGCCAGCCGTGGCGAAAATTGATCATCCGGGTGTAGCGCCGATGCGCTTCCCCCAAAGCATCGCGCAAACCCGTCTCCGTGGCGGGCACCAGAATTAGATGCACATGATTGGGCATGAAGCAGTAAGCCAGTACCTGCGTTTCGCAGACCTGACAGGAAAGCGAGAGTAAACGCCGATATTCAGCGTAATCATCTTCGCCAAAGAAGGTTTGTTGGCGCCTGTTGCCGCGCTGCGTCACATGATGCGGTAGCCCCGGAACCACCACTCGCGGAAGTCTTGCCATTGTGTCGCCGATGTCTGACCTTAATCTCAGAGACTTGGCAAAACTATAGCCTCATTTGACGGTCTTCGTCTAGGAATTAAGTATACGGAGAGTAAGCCGGGAACTTGTCCGCGTTTAGGTCAAGGTTTGTTTTCTCTGTTTCCGCCTGGTTTCCCGGCGGTGCCACAATATTATGACCGTGCGCAGCTTCGTTACCCGGCTCCTCGCAGAACCGGACTTGGAGTGTTACACCATCCGGCTCCCAGTTCAGGTCATTCACCAAGGAATGGGCTGTCTCAACCCATCAACACAGAAAGCCCTCCTTCCATCAGACCACCCATGTTTCTCGCGCTTGGCTCCATTGGTGTGAATCGCATCGGCTCTCGTTTTCACGCGCAGAGTCCTCTCGGTGTAGGGGCGTGTTAGACCAATGCAATCTCCCAAACCGCCACTCCTTTGCTCGACCCGCATTACCGGGCGTCATCGCTCATACGAGTGGCTCCGACTTCCAGCAACCACCGCCGATGTCCTCGTTGATTAGACTTGTTCATCGGTGCCCACCTCCCGCAGACCGGCTGTTGGATCTCCCTGGTTACCACGTGCTCTCAATGTAAGGCTCGATACGGCCTCGGACCCCGGGGAGTCTCCATGCCACTGACCTTGACGCGACATGGAGTGTTGCCTGCCGGGGGGACAAACCCGTCGGCACTCTCCGACAAATTCTTTTCGGGGCTCTACACCTTCAGGGGCGGCTTCACCCGCTACCTTTGCACCTCGCCTGTTTTCATGCCTACGTGTAGTTTCTCTCCTCTATCCACGAACCACCGCCGGAAATTCCCCCCACTGCACCACCGGTGAAACGGCGAACCGGTGGAGCAAAGCGGCGCGCCTGGGCCACGCGCTTTCTCACAGCCTTCCCCGCCCGGGCAAGTGCGCGCGGATGCGCCACACTGAGCAGAGGGATCACTGCAACAGAAGTGGCCCGTCCAGTTCACCGCTGGACGGGCCGGAGGCCGGTGCAACTGCGCTTTGCATACCGAGGCACCGGCGAGGAGTACGTTAGCGCCAAAGGCTGGGAGCAGACAACGCTCAAGCGCTGTCCCTTGCATCCCCAGGGTGGCTGCCACTTCGCCCGTCATGGCACCTACGCACGTATCTCCCCGCCGGGAACGCTGATTTGCCGCTACTACTGCCCGGAGGGCCATCGCACCTTCAGCCTGCTGCCGGACTGCTATGCCGCGCAGCTCACCGGTCAGCTCAGCGAGGTCGAGGACGTGGTCAAGGCGGTGGAGAACGCCCCCAGCCAAGCCGTCGCCTGCGAACAGTTGCGCCCGGACATTGAGCTCCCGGGCGTGCAGCGCTGGGTGGGACGCCGAGTCGGTGCCGTGCGCCTGGCCCTGCATCTGCTCAAAGGTCTGCTCCCGGAGCGTTTCGCTGACTGTGCCGCCACCCTGAGCGCCTTTGCCCTCACGCTCGGGCTCCTTGACGGCTGTGGTGTGCTGGTGGTGCTGCGCGGGATCGCCGAGCCTTGGTTGCAACAACTTCCCGCCCCGCTCGGATTCCGTCCCCGGCATCGGGTGGTTGGCGGGCGGCGCGCCGCCCGCCAACACCCGACGGGGGCGGACCCCCCGGGGAAGAATCGTTAGGGTCGCAAGGGCAGGCACTGGGCCTGCGCTGTGAGGAACCGACCCATGACTGATTGTGATTCCGACGCCGAACGGCGCCAGCAGATCGCCTTGTTTCGCCACCAGGTGATTGGCGAGCTCGTGCATTTTCCCGAGGGCCACAAGGGGCTGTATGCGCTGATTGAGCAGAAAGCCGCGCGTGACTATGTCATCCCCGGCAGCCAACGCACCCGGGTGGCGGCCGAGACCATCCGTGATTGGCTCAAGGCCTATCGCCGCGGTGGCTTTGATGCCCTGTTACCCAAGCCACGCGCTGATCGCGGCCAATCCCGGCGCTTGCCAGCCGAGGTGGTGGAGACGCTGCTGGCGATCAAGGAGGCCAACCCGAAACTCTCCGTCCAGCTGGTCATCCGCGCAGCCCGTGAGCGCCCCGAGGTGCCCGAGGCACTGCCCCTGCCGCCCTCGACCGTGCATCGGCTGCTCGCCCGCCATGGGTTGATGGAGCCACCCAAGGAGACGCCGATCGATCAGGACCGGCGCCGTTTCGCCTTTGCCCAGGCCGGGGAGCTGTGGATGAGCGATGTGATGCACGGCCCCAGCGTGGTGGTGGGCGGGCGAGTGAAGCGCAAGACCTATTTGATCGCCTTCATCGATGACGCCACCCGGGTGATCCCGCATGCGGCCTTCGCGCTTTCGGAGAATACGCGGGCGTTCTTGCCGGTGCTGAAAACGGCGGTGGCCAAGCGCGGGCTGCCGGCTCGGCTGTATGTCGACAATGGCGCCAATTACCGCTCCCAGCAGTTGGCGCTGGTGTGCGCCAAGCTGGGGATCGCCTTGATTCACGCCCGTCCCTATCGCCCTCAGGGCAAGGGCAAGATCGAGCGTTGGTTCAAGACGGTACGGGCGCAGTTGCTCACCCGGCTGACCTCGGAGGATACCGCCAGCCTGGAGGCGCTCAATCGCCGGCTGGCGACCTGGGTCGAGGGGGAGTATCACCTCAGTCCCCATCGCGCCCTGGAGGGGCTCACACCGCTGGAGCGGTGGGCGCAAAGCGCCGAGGCGCTGCGTTATCCCGAGCCGTCCTTGGATCTGGCCGATGTGTTTTTGTTCGAGGCCCAGCGCAAGGTGCAGAAGGATCGTACCGTGAGTCTCAACGGGGTGGTCTATGAGGTCGATGCGCTCTTGGTGGGAGAGACGGTGACCTTGCGCTTCGATCCCGAGGCGCCGCCGGAGCGTGGGGTGCAGGTGTGCCATCACGGCAAACGCATCGAAGTGGCGCGTCCGGTGCAGACCTATGCCAATTGTTTTGTCCGTCGTGAGCGTCCGTCCTCGACCCTGCACAGCGACACCCCGGCGGCGGAGCCAGCGCCCTCGGCGCTGCGCCTGCGTGAGCTACCCGATGACGGGGAGGTGCGCTGATGTATCAGAAGCATTTCGCACTCACGGCTTTTCCCTTTGATGTCACGCCGGAGCCGGATGCGCTCTTTGCCTCCAGTTCCCTGGCCGAGGCCGAGGCGCGGTTGAAGCACTTGCTCGAGTTGCGCGGCATTGGCCTGGTCACCGGCGAGGCGGGATCGGGGAAAACCACGGTGTGCCGCAAGGTGGCGGCGGAGCTGCATCCGGGCTTGTATCGGGTGTTCTATGTGCCGCTCTCGACGGGTAATGTGATGGATATGTACAAGTCGGTGGCCTGGGAGTTGGGACTGCCGACGGAGCGCAATCGCGCGGCGGCCTTTCGGGTGATTCGCACGGAGATTTCGCGTTTGACCCTGGAGGCGAGGCAGTGCCCGGTGCTGATCGTCGATGAGGCGCATCACTTGCGCAATGATGTCTTGGAGGATTTGCGCTTGCTGACCAATTACCGCATGGATGCGGAGAATCGCTTGTGTCTACTGCTGGTGGGACTGACGGAGTTGCGCCGGCGCTTGGCGATGGCGGTGCATGAGTCGTTGGCGCAGCGCGTTGTGGTGCGTCATCACTTGAGCGGCCTGACGCGCGAGGAGGTGCCTGGGTATTTGACCCATCGCCTGCGCTTGGCGGGATGTGAGCTTGAGGTGTTCGAGCCGGCGGCGGTGGAGGCTTTGTTTCAGGCGACTCAGGGGATGCCACGCAAGCTCAATCGGCTGGCGCATTATGCGTTGATCAGCGCGGCGAGCGAGAAGGCGCGCACGGTGAGCATTGATCACGTGCAGCTGGCACGTGAGGAGGTGGGGCCATGAGTGCGCGGCACGAATCGGAATCCTTGTCCGTGACCTTGCCAAGCCATTGGACTGGGGAGCAGGCGGCAGCGGTCTATACCTTGCTGTGCGAGCTGACCCACCTCGTCGAGGCGCGTTACCACCATCAGTTACAGACGTGGTTTGTTGGGGAGGAACCGGGCGAGCAGTTGGATCTGTTCGGCTTTGATGATCCGATGCCGTTCTGAACCCTCAACCGGCGGCGGGTGATACGGCCCACCGCTCCATCAACCCGGGCCGGGCGTGCGTCGCACCCCGGCCTTTTTTGTTGTCCGCTCTTCGTCGATCAGGGTCCGTCCGTGCCCTGGTGAGCGTCTCGGGCTCTTCCATCTGCTCCCTTTTTTTCACCGGGTGGATCAAAGCGGCAAATGTCTGTCTTTTCGTCTCGATACAGTTTGGAAAATTGCCGGTGGACTAAATTGAGAGCTAACACCTACGCACCGACGCGTCAGTTACCCTTCGCGCCGTAAGGCTTGATACCGGGCTCGCGGCTCACGATTACCCAGGCGGGACTCTAACCCGCTAGAGCACGCGGCCTTGCCAGGCCGCACTGTCCCCGGAATTCGGAATTCCTACCCTGCCCCGGCACCCCCACCAACGGCTGCAGCAAGGCAGCTACCACCGCAAGTTCTTCATCAGCCACAACCCGGAGGCCTGGGCGCTGGCGGATGTGGTGTTGGATACGGCGGGGTTGAGGGGAGCGGGTTGATGTGGCGCTTGGCGATTGCTGTCCTTGCCTTTTGTTAGATATTCGCGTAATTTCTCTAACATGAAAGCAGCCGCGACAACAGCGCAAGCGGTCCGCGAGCGTATCGCCGCTCACCCCGCTGGAACGCCCTTTACGCCAACCCTGTTTGCTGGGATGGGTTCGCGTGCGGCCATTGATCAGACTCTGATGCGCCTCACCAAAGAGGGCCGCATTGAGCGGCTCGGTCGTGGCCTCTACAACACACCAAGAACCAGTCGCTTTGGTCTGAAAACGCAGCCCTCCCCGGAAACTGTGGCGCAGACACTGGCCGCCAGCGAAGGCGCAACGATTGAGATCCACGGGGCCGAGGCCGCGCGCCGATTTGGCTTGAGCACCCAGGTACCTGCGCAACCAATCTTCTACACCACGGGCGCCTCGCGCACCGTTCGGCTCGGCAAGCTGCAGATTCGCCTGCGGCATGTCGCGGCACGCAAACTCGCACTCGCCGGTCGCCCGGCTGGCCAGGCCTTGTCCGCGTTGTGGTATCTCGGTCGTCAACAGGTCACGCCGGCAACCTTCGAGCATATCGCGGCCAAACTGCCCCAGGTGGAGTTCGAGGCGTTGCGTCACGCGAAGGCGTCCATGCCGGCTTGGATGCTGGATGCGTTGCGCCGGTATGAGCAGGACGCAGGGATACATGCCTGAGGGCAGCCGCGAACACTATTTTGATCTCCCCGTCGGCGACCAACGCGAACTGCTGCAGAGCCTCGCGCCCGTGATGGGGCGCCGCGCCGAGATCCTGGAAAAAGATATCTGGCTATGTCAGGTGCTCGATCACCTGTTCCGGCTGCCGTGCCGTAAACCCATGGCGTTCAAAGGCGGCACCTCGCTGTCCAAGGTCTATCGGGCGATTGAGCGCTTTTCGGAAGACATCGACGTCACCCTCGACTATCACAGCCTGGTGGCCGATGCGCCTGACTTGAATGCAATCATCAGCAACAGCCAACGCAAGAAGTTATCCGATGCACTCAAGGCGGCGCTCGCCCGGCATGTCATCGACGAACTCATCCCTGCCCTGCGCGATAACCTGGCTACCGCGCTGCCGAATCAGCCCGTCCGCATTGAGGTCAACAATGACGCAGAAAAGCTCTGGCTGTTCTACCCTAGCGCCGTCGAGAACACCGATGTCTACCTGCGCCCGAGCCTCCTAATCGAGTTTGGCGGCCGTAACTCGACGCTGCCTCAAAACACGCTGGCCATCACGCCCGACATCGCGGAGCACGTACCCGGCTTGGCCTTGCCCGTGGCCCAAGTGGCGGTGCTATCACCAGCAAGGACCTTTTGGGAGAAGGCCACACTCATTCATGTGGAATGCCACCGGCCGACCTTGCGCCCCAGTGCGCAACGGCTCTCGCGCCACTGGTATGACTTGGCGCGACTGGCCGACCACGAGGCAGGGCAACAGGCTTTGCAAGACACCGCTCTGCTGCGCGACGTCCTGCGCATCAAAGAGACCTTTTTTCGCAGTCAATCCAGCCACTACGACCGCTGCAACATGGGCGAGCTACGTTTGATTCCTGATGCACCTCTTTTGGACGCGTTACACAAGGACTACCAAGCGATGCTAAGCGCACAGATGTTCCATGGTGACATCTTGGCGTTCGACAGTATCGTCGAACGACTTCAAGGTCTAGAGGCGGAAATCAACCGATGCTGTCTGGCTAACCGTTAGCTCTTTGTGGTGGATCAAGACACCCCACCTCGCGTACCCTCCGCCGCTTTTTGCCGATCGGAGGAATCACGATGCCGTGGTGGATACTCCTGCTCGCCTTTGCCAGCGGAGTGATTGTGGGGTTGTTCAGCGTTCGGCGCTACCGGCGCGACCGCATCACCTGGGCCAAGCGGCGCTTGCAGTTGCTGGTGCTGTCGCTGGAACTCAAAAGCCTTCGCCAGAAGGTGGTCTCGGCCGATGGGCGCGGAACACCGCCAGCCAAGCGACGGCTGGTGAGAAAATTGCCCAGGCTTGAAGCCTGGCAGAAATGGCTGATCGCCTGGCTGCGCTGGTCTTTTCCTTGGCTCACGCGCTTCCTGCGTTTTAGCCCCATGACCTACATCCGCTGGCTGCAAGCCAGGGGCCGGCGGCGGCATGCGCTGAAGAGTGCCGAGGGCAAGCGCCGGGGACGACCGCCAACACCACAGTTCGTTGCTGATGCGATCCTGGCCATCAAGAACGCCCATCCCTATTACAGTGCTGGCCGGATTGCACGGATGCTCACCGGTGGTGAGTTGAAATGCAAGATCACCAAGAATACGGTGGTCAAGATTCTCAAAGCCCACGGCTTTGAGCCACGCACCAAAGGCAAGCAACCACCGCGCGAGTCAGAGCCGGGATGGTTGACCATCCTCTACAACCAGCATGTCATGGCCATCGATTTTAAGGCCTGCTACGACCTGACCGGAAACACGCTTTACATCTTCAAGCTGATCGACCATGGGCGCCGGGTCTTGCACTGGTCACGTTGCACCTATCACCCGACCGCAGCCTGGGTCGCGCAACAACTGCGCAACGCCTTCATGGACTTGGATGTGCTGCCCGAGGCCATTGTGATGGATCGCGACACCTCCTTTCTGCCCATCGTCAAGCAAACCCTGCCCGCCATGGGCATCAAGCCCATTCGCATCGGCTTCAAGTGCCCGTGGCACAACGGCGTGGTTGAGCGCTTTCACCGCACGCTCGATGAGTATGTGCTGCGCTATGTCCAGCCGCTCAATGACCGCCATTTGAACCGGCTGCTGGTCGAGTTCCAAGCGTACTACAACACCGCCCGCCCGCACATGGTCAATGGTGTCGAGCCGCCGATCTTGCCGGACCTCACCGATAATCCGGCAGCGAACGATCCTGAGTTTTTCAAAATCCCGCGAAAACTGGTCCGCAAGCAGTGGCTTGGCGGGCTGCATAGCAGCTATCGCTGGGCGGCTTAACACCCTGATCTGAAGCTCGCGAGTCTCGTGTCGCGGATTTCGGCACCGACAGCCGAGAGTGACTTGCGCCTGGAATTTGGGAATGTGGCCTGGTGCCGAGCCCGAAGCGCGCTTCGAGGGTCGATTTCGGGTGATGAACCGCTGTTCAGCCCGTCGCGATGGCCGAAATTACGCTTGACGACAACGCGAAAATCCACACTTCAATGGTCATCGGATTTTTTGACCATTACAGTCAATTGCCGTGCGAATCTCAGACATCCGAACAACCGCCTCGACGCTGGCGCACCTCCTCGGTAATTTCGTCTGCGTTCATGAGCTTGCCTCCAGCGTCGAGGTGGGCTTTGCGCGCTTGGAGTGCGAGCTGCCCGATTTGGCTGATTGGCTGGTAGCTATCTTCTGACTCACTATCTTGGTCAAGTTGATCAACGGTGACTCTCACGCGATGCCCAAGCAAGGGTCGAAGCGCAGGAAATGTGTGAATCGCCTCGGCGCTGATAACAGTGTCTATTTGAACCGCGTGTTGCATGACCTGTCCTGCCTGTGAGAGCTGCGCAGCATTTTTAACAAGTTTAGCTGAGACGCGCCGCAGATGTTGGCAAGAACCGCTCCAGCGCTTCTTTCCAGGGGCTGTCGTAGTCGGGTTTGTCGCTGATGTCAGCGGCTTGGGTGTCGGCTGTCATGGGCTGAGTTTAGCCGATTCGGTGCCGTGGTTGGGAGGGTTGGGGCGCAGCCTAGGTAGTTCAATTTGGCCAGATTTCCCATGTTCTGGCTCACGCAACTTCCCTTCACCTAGAAGACATAATTAAATCTTCTAAAACAGAAACTTGAGAACATAGGCCCGCACGGTAGTTGCCTGCTTAAAATGTGCGTGTAACAGCTCAAATTGAACTACCTAGGCGCAGCCCGAAAGGAATTAAGTATACGGAGAGTAAGCCGGGAACTTGTCCGCGTTTAGGTCAAGGTTTGTTTTCTCTGTTTCCGCCTGGTTTCCCGGCGGTGCCACAATATTATGACCGTGCGCAGCTTCGTTACCCGGCTCCTCGCAGAACCGGACTTGGAGTGTTACACCATCCGGCTCCCAGTTCAGGTCATTCACCAAGGAATGGGCTGTCTCAACCCATCAACACAGAAAGCCCTCCTTCCATCAGACCACCCATGTTTCTCGCGCTTGGCTCCATTGGTGTGAATCGCATCGGCTCTCGTTTTCACGCGCAGAGTCCTCTCGGTGTAGGGGCGTGTTAGACCAATGCAATCTCCCAAACCGCCACTCCTTTGCTCGACCCGCATTACCGGGCGTCATCGCTCATACGAGTGGCTCCGACTTCCAGCAACCACCGCCGATGTCCTCGTTGATTAGACTTGTTCATCGGTGCCCACCTCCCGCAGACCGGCTGTTGGATCTCCCTGGTTACCACGTGCTCTCAATGTAAGGCTCGATACGGCCTCGGACCCCGGGGAGTCTCCATGCCACTGACCTTGACGCGACATGGAGTGTTGCCTGCCGGGGGGACAAACCCGTCGGCACTCTCCGACAAATTCTTTTCGGGGCTCTACACCTTCAGGGGCGGCTTCACCCGCTACCTTTGCACCTCGCCTGTTTTCATGCCTACGCACCGACGCGTCAGTTACCCTTCGCGCCGTAAGGCTTGATACCGGGCTCGCGGCTCACGATTACCCAGGCGGGACTCTAACCCGCTAGAGCACGCGGCCTTGCCAGGCCGCACTGTCCCCGGAATTGATGTTGCCTGCGCTGCCGGTGCCTCAGTGGAAGATGGTCTCGGGGCTGTCGGCGCTGAGGATGCGCTCGGACCAAGCCTCCAGCTGCTCGGGCTCGGCGGATTCGATACGCGGGCGGTAGGTCTCGGCCGAATCAGTGCCGAATTTCCGCGCGAACTGGCGCATCAAGATGGTGGCCTCGCCCTGCTGCAAACCCTGCTGCACTCCCTGCTGCACTCCCTGTTCAATAAAACGATCAGCAAACGCGGTCATGGTCTCGATCTCCTCTGCATACTGTTGCTGGTAGCGCTGGCGTTCATTCTCATCAAGAGCGGCATAGATGTCGACGAAGTCGAGGTATTTGATCTGCCGCTCGCGGTCGGGTTCCAGCGTGCGCAGGCCGCGCACGGCTTGGGCGTAGACTTCAACCTTCTCCTCGGGCGCATACTGCATGTTGGGCAGGTTCAGGCGCGCGACCAGGTTGGGGCTGTCGAAGTAATCGCGCGCCTTGAGCCCGAACAGCGCACAGGCCAGATAGCTGAACTGTAAATAGGCGCGCGTGTCGCTGCCGAGGCTGAGCGTTTCGCGGAAGCCACCGGGGTGCAGGAAGATGACCACCGGCACCACGCGCTCGGTCTGGTAGAGCTCGGACAGGTCCAGGCAGTAATGGGCCAGGCGATGGATGGAGAAGCGCCCAGGCTCGGTTTCCTCCTCGAAGACAAACAGCAGTGCCTGGCGGCGGCCATCGGGCCATTCGAGCAACAGCGGCACGTCTAACTCCCGAAAGCGCTCGCCGAGGCGCTCTTTGAGCTGCTCCTCGCGCAGCGGCAGAATGCGCACCTGATCATCAAGCCGTGCCGCTTCGCTGGCGGCGGCAAACTCGATGGCCTGGCGTGGATAGTCGAGGATGAGGTTTTTGAAGTTCTGGTCGTGGCTCATCAGGGGCTCCCTGACTGCGCGCCGGTGTCGGGTGTTTGGGTCTCGGCGCTCATCGGGCGAGTGTAGCCGATTGGGCGCAAGCAGGGATAGCCGCCAACCCCGCCGGCTTCGGGTAGCGGCGGCGGTAGCGAAAAACCCTACCCCGGAACATGCCCCACCGCCAGCGCCCGCAGCGCAGCCTCCTCCAGCGCTGTCTTGCTCGCCACTGCCCACAGATCAAAATAGGGCGCGCCGCGCCGGCGGCTGGCGATGCGGTTGTACTTACACCACCTGCAAGGCCTTCAACATCGGCAACCGCTTGGCCGCGAACGCCTCGGCCTGTTTGTTTAGCTCGGCGCGGTTCTCTTCCTCCGACTCGATGGCCTTGCCCTCTTTGAGCAGGCGCTGGCCTTGGCTGTGGAGCAGTTGCCAGGTGGCTTCGGCCCAGTCGCTGGGATGTTGTTGGCCCTGGCTGCGGCTGAGCAGGAACAGTTGCTCGAAGCGGTTAACCTGAATGCCGCCGCCGGTGACGGGGCTGGCGAGGAATTGCACGTCGCTGCTGCCGCGGGCTTGCTGCATCAGGTGGCGGTTGAGGGCGTCGCTGCGCGCTTTGGCCTGGGCAATGGCGGCGTCGGTCTGGACGGGGGCGAGGTGGCCGGCGCCGGTGAGGATCAGGGTGGCTTGCAGCAGTTGTGGGAAGCTGATGCCTTGGTCTTTGAGGCTAGTTTCCAGTTGACCGATGGTCTTGGGTTGGTGGTCGGCGAGCTGGTCGAGGATGGGGGTGTAAATGGCCTCAGACAGATTGGCCTCGCCGAGGCTGCCGGTGACCTTGAGCGGGACATCGGGGCGATGGGCGATGAGCACCAGGCGCTGAGCGCGCAGGGCCTCGGCTTGCTCGAGGGCATTGAGCCGGCGCGGGCCTTTGATCCAGTAGTCACGACGGAATTGTTGGTTGACCATGAAGTCCCGCACGCTTTGCCGGAAGTCGGGGTCGGGGAGCTGGTTGAGCAGGGTCTGTTGCTCTTGCGTGAGGTTGATGGCGTCGATGGCATCGAGCAGATGGGCGGAGCCGGCATGGCGCAGTTTGGCCGGCGCAAGCCACTCGGCCAGGGTGGCAAAGTGCATGGGGTGCCAGTCGCGGTTGAAGTATTCGTGCGCGAGGTAGTGGCGGTTGTGGGCTTTCATTGTCTCCAGCCGCTCGCGGATCTGGGGGTTGGCGCGGCTGTAGAGGGGGTTGGTGGCGAGCAGTTGCTCGGCGAAGGCGATGGCGCCGTAGATGCGCTTGACGATGCCTTGGCCTTCGGCGCCCAGGGCGTCGGCATGCTCGGTCATCAGGTGGCGCATGGGGGCAAAGGCGGCCCAACCGGGTAGGGTGTTGTAGCTGAGATAGAGCACGCCGCCGACTTTGAGCTTGCGGCGGATGAAGTCGACCATGACCCGGCGGTTGTCGTCGCTGATCCAGCTCCAGATGCCATGCACGCCGATGAAGTCGAAGTCGGGCAGGTCGTCGCGGGCGGCGAGCTCGGCGAAGCTATCGTCGAACAGCTGGGCGTCGCTGCCGGCGGCGCTGGCCAGTGTTTGGGCAAAGGCGGCTTGGCTGGGGTTGAAGTCGGTGCCGCTCCAGTGCACGCCCGTGGCGGCGGCATGGAGGTTGACGCTCAGGCCCTGGCCGAAGCCGAGCTCGCAGGCGTGGGTGATCTGGGGTGGAGCGAGGCCGGCGTTGAGGAAGGGCAGCGCCTGGCGGGCGGGGTTCAGTTCGGTGTAGTAGCCGTGGGTGTAGCCGATGTCGGCGACGTAGCCGGCGGTCCAGTCGGTCATGGGATGGTCCTTAGAGTGTGGTGTGATGTCAGGCGGTCTTGGGTGGCAGCTTACCCAGCCCCTCGACCCAGGCCAACTGCCGTGGCAGGCACACGCGCTTGAGGTCATAGGTCGCTTGGGCAAAGGCGCGGGCTTGGTGGCCCAGGCGCTGTCTTGTGCTGGGGTCTTCCAGCAGCTGGTCGATGGCCTCGACCAAGCCGGCGGTGTCGAAGAAGTCAACCAGCCGGCCGGTTTCATTGTGCGCGATGGCCTCTCTGACCGGGGCGATGTCGCTGGCGACGATGGCGCAGCCCAGGCTCATGGCTTCGAGCAGGCTCCAGGAGAGTACAAAGGGGTAGGTCAGGTAGACGTGGACGCGCGAGAGGCGCAGCACGGCGATAAACTGGGCGTAGTCGAGGTGGCCGAGAAAATGTACCCGCGCCCAGTCGGCATCGGGGATGTGCGGGCGGACTTCGTCGATGAAAATCTGCTTCCAGGTCTTTTGTCCATGCACAGCCGGATCGGGCCGGGCGCCGTAGCTGACGTCCTCACCACCGACCAGCAGCACCCGGGCTTGAGGGCGGCGCTTGAGCAATTCCGGCAGGGCGCGCATGAAGCGGTGGTAACCGCGGTAGGGCTCGAGGTTGCGGTTGACGAAGGTGATGACTTCCGTGGCCTTGCTCAGGCGGATCTGTTCCCCCTGGGTGGTGGTGAGGGTGAGCGTGACACTGGGGTCGGGGATCAGGGTGTCGGTGTCGATGCCGTCGTGGATGACCTGGATGTGCTGGCGAAAGCGCTGCGGGAAGGTGCTGGCCTGGAACTGGGTGGGGCTGATGCCGCCATCGGCGCTCTCGAAGTGGGCGAGGTTGTTGAGGTTTTTCAGGCGCAAGCGGCAGACATCGCTTTGGTCTTTGGGCGGAAACTCGGGGTCGAAACCGACGTCGGCGCCTTGCGGCTGATAGAAGAACTCGCAGCACAGCCCGAGCCTGGCCTGGGGCCAGAGGTCTTTGAGAAACAGGCTCTCGCCCCAGCCGTGGTGGGCGATGATCACCTCCGGCGCATAGCCTTCGGCTTTGAGCGCCAGGGCGGCGCGGAAGCAAACCTCAGCTCGGATGGTCTTGGTCTCGAAGTCGCTGACCCAGGGATGTACCCCGGGGGTGGTGCCGCGGCTGACTTGGTAGGGATGCAGGTGCACGCCCTGCCAGCGCTGCGGGGGGATGGTGCGCAGGGGCATGGCGCTGACTCGATGGCCGCGTTGCACCAGGGCGGGGGCTAGGTGCTTGAACTGGCCGGGGAAGTTTTGGTGAATGAAGAGGATGTTCATGCCGGGATGTGAGCGGCGGCCAGGGTGCGCAGCGCAGCCTCCTCCAGCGCGGTCTTGCTCGCCACCGCCCACAGATCAAAATAGGGCGCGCCGCGCCGGCGGCTGGCGATGCTGGCAAAGCCGGTTTGTTGCAGGACGCCGATCAGCACCCGCGCGGTAAAGCCGCATTTGTGCGCCATGTAGAGATTGCCGCGCGCCAGTGATGGGCGGTGGCCGTAGAGGATGTCGATGGGCGCAATCGGCCCGGCGGGGCTGGTGTAGGCGGGTTCGAGCAGCTTGCCCTCGGCCACCAGCGCGCAGACGCTCTGGATGTCGGGGCAGGTGATGACGGCGAAGCCCTCGGGTTTGAGCACGCGCAGGAATTCCTTCAGCGCTCCTTCGACTTCGGTGCAGTACAGGTGCTCGATGTTGTGGCTGGAGAAAAGCGCGTCCATGCTTTCGGTCTCGACCGCCGCCATGTCGGTCATGGTGCCGATGATGTCGGGCTTGACCGCCGGGTCGATGTCGAGGCGGGTCTCCTGCCACTCGGGGGTGTTGAAAGCGGCGGTGGTCTGGGCCTTGCGCTTGGGGCCGCAGCCGATGTGGAGGAAGGTCGGCATTTGTTAGTGGGTCGTCGCCGCCTGCTGGGCCTTTAATTGTTCGTCGAGCTGGTTGAGCGTCTGCGTCAAGCCATTGACGATGGCGGCCGCCTGGCTGGCGGGCAGGATGAGGGTACCGGACTCGATGACGGTCTCGTTGGGACCACTCTGCACCAGCTGAATGCGCAGGTTGTTGTTGCTCAGGGTGACTTGGTTGATGCCGTCGGCGTACAGATGCATGGTTGTCTCCGGTTGGGGTCGGGGTTGAATGGGGGCCGGCGCTGGTCTGGGCTTGGCGCTGCGGCCGAGGCGGACGAATTGGGACATGGGTCATGCCGGAGGCTCCTGGCCACGCAGGCGCGTCAGATACTGCCCGGCGGCGGTCTCCATGCCGCTGTCGTCTCGCTCCAGCACCGCCAGCAGTTTTCGGCACATCTCCGCGAGCGTGTCGGAGCCGATGGTCAAGCGCAGCACGGCCTGGCGTTGTTCGACCACGCCACCAGCGGTCCCGGCGGCCGGTGGAGCCTGCACTGAGTGGAACAGAATCTTGGTGCAGGGGAAGCCAATCATCGCCTGGCTGATGCCATCGACAAAGATCTCCGGCACACCATCCGGGGTGTGCAGGTCGAACTGCACTTCGCCCTCGCGCACCTGGGTCAAGCTCGCCATCATGGCCTCCCGTCAAGCTGCGCCGCCCGATAGCCGCCGCCGCGGGACGGCGGGCTGACACTGAAGGCGCGACGGGGGGAGGCGTGCAGCGCAACCGGGGCATAGCCCCCGGCATGCGTGGTGGCATTGATCGACAGGCCATCGTAGCGTTTGGGCGCGGTGGCCAGGGCGTGCAGTTGCGCGCGCTCCTGGGTGTAGCTCGGCGCGTTCAGAGCCGCCGGCGTGAGATGCTCGACCTCACGCAGGAAGCGGCTGAAGGGGACGAATTTCACCAGCAGCGCGATGTCGAAGGCCTCGCCCAGGCGCAGCAGGGTGGCAAGGGAGTGGCGCCCATAGGCGGGGTCTTCCAACCGCGCCACCGCAGACTGCCCTTTGAGCCCAAGCGCCGTGGCGAGCCGGCCTTGCGACCAGCCGCGCGCCTCGCGCAAGGCGCGCACCTGGTGTGCCACCCCGGAGGCGAGGTGGGCTTTGACAAAGCCGCGGCGAAAGCCAGGGCGGTCGAGGCGTTTCAGGCGTGAGGGGTCCATGATGATCTCCGTTCAGGTCGGCGTGTGGTCGAACTGTAAGGCCAGGGCCCGCGCCTGGCCGTCGAGCAACGCCTGGCGCCGGCGCGCGGCGCGCTGGCACCAGTCGCGCGGCTGCAGGGCGCCGCCTTTCTCAATGGCCCACAGCAGCAGGGTGAAGCACTGTGGTGCGGGGCCAAAACAGCCAATCGGGCGCTGTTGCACCCGCTCGGCCTGGAAGCGAATCTCAAACAGGTCGCGATCAGCCGTGCATTTGTTCAGCTTGGCCGCGCGCGGGCGACGCCAGTGCTCGCGGGGGCGACAGCGCAGGTAGTCAAGCTCGACTTCCAGCGCGGCTTGGAGTGCGTCACTGGCGTTGTCGTAGTGCGTCTGCACGGGGTTGCGCCCGCTGGGGGAGCAGTAACACCGGATTTGCCACGTTGAGTTCGCCACCTAGCCTATCACATATTTGCGTTTATTCAATGGCAGGACGGTCACGGCTGCTCCCGGTTGAAGCTCAGCGTTTCCTGCTCGCAACCCGAGGCGCTCGCGCACCACCGCTGGGGTCGGGAACCAGGCGGGTTGCTCGGCAATTTTCGCGAGCCCCCTTTCGCTAAAAGCCGGTAACACTTTCCATGACATCGTCTCAACGCAACGGGTCAATCGGGAAAGGTGCTTGACATCCGATAACGCTCAGCAATTTCCTGCTTACTCTTCCTCAATAACGCGACTTCGAATGGTGTCAGCATCCGGGGAACGTTCGAGGTAACGAGCTTCTGATTGAGTAAGGCAATCGAACCCATAACCGAATCGCTCGTGCCACCAGGTTTCAAGTGTTTGTCCATGTTTCTCCCTCAGCGCAGTGAGCTGCTCTCGTGTTGGCGACAGAACGGCAGAAAAGGGTTTGCCGGTGAGTACCGTTGCACCGATGACGACGCCGCCATTCGACTCGATATGCCCCTTCAGGTTTGCAAGTGTTCCACCTTGTCCGACAAAGTCATCCACCAGCAAGTAAGTGGCTCCGGAAATGACTTCGCCATCAAATGCGGCCGGTCTGGCCAGGCGGGCAAATCCACTTGACCGCGATTTCAGGGCTGTGAATCACCACGGGCGGAAAATCGCGCCACGGGGTTCGGGCCGGTTTAAGCGTCATGGTCGAACAGATCGCGGGTTTCAGTGTCCCGTTGGCGAGGCTTTGCCCCAGGCTTTTGGCGCTTGAGCGCACGACCGAGGCGCTGCTCCAGTGCTTCGACAAAGTCATCCCCGCCAAGCGGGCGCCCGGTGCGGGCATGGGCGTGCAGGGCTTCAACGGTGTCATTGTCCTCCGACTCGCCAAGGAAACGGCGCCAGTCTGAAATCAACTCCAACAGCGGCCCGACTTGGACAAGCGCATCATCCGCTCCCGCCAAATGTGCCCGCGCACTCGACCACTCCCAATCCTCTGGTCGTTGGCAAAGACGAGCGTGCACGGGATTTAACTCCACATACCGAGCGGCAGCAATCAAATGCCGCTCATCCATGACGAACGAGTGGAACCGTTCCTGCCACAGGTGACCGCGCCAGCCTTGGCGAAAATTGATCATCCGGGTGTAGCGCCGATGGGCTTCACCCAAGGCATCGCGCAAACCAAACTCCGTCGCCGGCACCAGAATCAGATGCACATGATTGGGCATCAAGCAGTAGGCCAACACCCGCGTTTCGCAGGCACGACAGGACAGCGATAGCAAACGACGATACTCGGCGTAATCATCGTCGCTAAAGAAGGTTTGTTGGCGCCTGTTGCCGCGCTGCGTCACATGATGCGGCAAACCCGGAACCACCACGCGCGGAAGTCTTGCCATCGCTCCGTCAATGTCTCACCCGTCACAAACGCCTTGGCAAGACTTTACGCCATTGCGCGTTCTTCGTCTAGGAATTAAGTATACGGAGAGTAAGCCGGGAACTTGTCCGCGTTTAGGTCAAGGTTTGTTTTCTCTGTTTCCGCCTGGTTTCCCGGCGGTGCCACAATATTATGACCGTGCGCAGCTTCGTTACCCGGCTCCTCGCAGAACCGGACTTGGAGTGTTACACCATCCGGCTCCCAGTTCAGGTCATTCACCAAGGAATGGGCTGTCTCAACCCATCAACACAGAAAGCCCTCCTTCCATCAGACCACCCATGTTTCTCGCGCTTGGCTCCATTGGTGTGAATCGCATCGGCTCTCGTTTTCACGCGCAGAGTCCTCTCGGTGTAGGGGCGTGTTAGACCAATGCAATCTCCCAAACCGCCACTCCTTTGCTCGACCCGCATTACCGGGCGTCATCGCTCATACGAGTGGCTCCGACTTCCAGCAACCACCGCCGATGTCCTCGTTGATTAGACTTGTTCATCGGTGCCCACCTCCCGCAGACCGGCTGTTGGATCTCCCTGGTTACCACGTGCTCTCAATGTAAGGCTCGATACGGCCTCGGACCCCGGGGAGTCTCCATGCCACTGACCTTGACGCGACATGGAGTGTTGCCTGCCGGGGGGACAAACCCGTCGGCACTCTCCGACAAATTCTTTTCGGGGCTCTACACCTTCAGGGGCGGCTTCACCCGCTACCTTTGCACCTCGCCTGTTTTCATGCCTACGCACCGACGCGTCAGTTACCCTTCGCGCCGTAAGGCTTGATACCGGGCTCGCGGCTCACGATTACCCGGGCGGGACTCTAACCCGCTAGAGCACGCGGCCTTGCCAGGCCGCACTGTCCCCGGAATTGTCGGTCAGGGTCTGGAAGCCGTGGGCGAAGCCTTCCGGGATCACCAGGGTGCGTGGCTGATCGCCGCTCAGGCGCTCGGCATGCCAGTGCAGGAAGGTCGACGAGCCCTGGCGCAGATCGACGGCGACATCGAAGATCGCGCCGCGCAGGCAGGTGACGGCTTTCAGCTCGGCGTGCGGCGGATGTTGAAAATGCAGGCCGCGCACCGTGCCGGCCTGGGCGGTCAGGGTGCGGTTGATCTGGACGATGCGCCGCTCACCGAGCAGGGGGCGCAGCTCCTCCTGACAGTAGAGGCGTTCGAGAAAGCCGCGCGCGTCGCCGAGCGAATGGCGTTCGAGCAGGATGAGATCCGCAATGGGGGTCGCGTGCGGGGTGAATCGGCTCATGGGGCTCAGAGGGAACACCTCAGGCAGCGGCCGTGGTGGCTTCAAAGGCGGCGATGTCGGCCTCGCACAGGGCGCGCGCTGCTTCGCCAGCGGTCTGGCGGCGATACCAGTCCAGGGTGCGGGCCAGGCCGGTGGCCAGGGCCAGCGCGGTGCGAGGCCGAGTTGATGGCGCGCCTTGGCGATCTCCAGGGCCAGCCAGCCGGCTTCGTGCGGGCCGTCCTGGCCATCGCCCCAGAGCACCTCGCCACAGCCGTAGAGGACTTGGGCGTGTTCGATGACCTGGCGCACACTGGCGGCCTCGTGGGTGTGAGGGCCAAAGTTGTAGCCACCGGCGCGTTCGGGGTGTGCCCAGAGCTGCTCGGCCAGTTGCAGATAGGCGTTGAGCGGTTCCAGCACATGCTGCCAGGGGCGGATGGCCTCGGGGCGGCGCACCGGCAGCGGCTGGCCGTGGTGCCAGGCGCGCACGGCGTCGGGCAGGAGCCGATCGTCCGCCCAGTCACCGCCGCCGATGACATTGCCGGCACGTGCCGAGGCGACCGCCACGCCCTGCTCGGCCAGAAAGGCATCGCGATAGCTGGCGATGACCAGCTCCGCCGCCGCCTTGCTAGCGCTGTAGGGGTCATGGCCGCCAAGGGCGTCGGTCTCGCGATAGGGCAGCGGTTGTTCCAGGTTCTGATAGACCTTGTCGGTGGTGATGGCCACCACCACCCGCAGCGCCGACACTGGGCGCAGGGCGTCGAGCAGATGAGCGGTGCCCAGGGTGTTGGTCGCCCAGGTGCCGAGGGGATCGCGATAGCCGGCACGCACCAGGGCTTGGGCGGCCCCTCGACCTCTACCTCACCGCAGCGGCCAGCATCCGCTTCTTGTCCGGATGCGCTTGCTCGCGCACGAAGCCTCGGACTTCCAGGGGCTCACGGCCTGCCCCCTCCGGAATCTGAAGCGCTACCTCTGGGCTCGGCGTGTACCAGTGCACCACGGCCTTCTTGCCCCCGACCATGAGGTAAAAGGCAGACTCCAAGGCACCCTGGAAATGCTCCGGGCTGGCCTCGCAACGTGCGTGCACCATCGCCCCCTCGCGCTTGGCCGTGACCAACAGCGGTGCCGACGCCCGTGCGCGCGGGATCGGCTCGCCAGGTGCCGGGCTGAGGCTGACCGACAGCGTCAACGGCCCGCGCGAGCCGGGCAATCGGTCCAGATCCGCCGGCTCCAGCGCACACTGTGGCGAGCTGATCCGTAACAGCCGCTCGGGCGGCTCCGCACTGGCCAGCAGCGCCTCACCTTGCTGAATACACCAATACAGCTCCGGATGTCCGTGCCAGTGGTCGGCGACTGGCAAGGGGGCCGCGCCCTGCAGCTGATCGCAGACCAACAGATGCGCGCGGCCGATCAACCAGACCGTGCCGAGCACCAGGCTGCCGTTATCGCACTGCACATGGCCCATCGGCGAGCGACTCAGGCCCATGGCCAGGGCCAGATCCTCGGGCGCATGTCCGCTGCGTAGCACCAGTGCGGCGTTCAGCAGGCTCGGTGCATCCCCGCTCGGGGGTTGCGGTGACACCCGTCGCGAGCAGCGCCGCGCGATCCGCGAACGGCGCGTACAAGCGATCCGCCACCGCCCACTCCAGCGCGGCGTAGAAGCGCGCTTTCAGACCCTCATCGATATTGTGGGAGCCTGCGGTTAGGCGGGATCACTTACAGTTCGTCGCCGTGCATCGGTGGAACGTCGGCAGAGGATTCCAGAAAGCGCAGATAGGCAGCGTGGTCGCCATGGGCGCTGCGCTCGCGCAGATCCTCAACGGTCATGAGTGTACTGAGTTTTTCGGCAGCAGCCGAGGAAAGCAGTTGATCCAGGGTGATGCCTTGATCCACAGCAAACTGCTGCAGCCGACCGACGAGGCTGTCCGGGATGTTGATGGTCAGAGTGCTCACAGCAATGCCTCCAGGTGTTTCAACAAGACGCGTGGGGCGATAGCCTCGACGCTCCACCGTTCGGACCCTCTGAAATCCCGAAGATTGTGGGTCACGATGTAACGGCAACTGGCCGCCCTGAAGGTGAGACTGCTGCTGTCCGGAATCGCGATGCCGAAGGCGCGGTGCCATTGGCGCAGCGGGACTCTGTCTGGTTGGTCGAGGATTTCGGTGGTCATGGGGCGAGTCTAGCCGATTGGGTGCCAGCAGAGACAGCTCCATCCGCAAGCGCCAGTTCGCTAGGCCTTGCGCCTTGGCCAGCTTGATCGCCTCCAGGGTGTCGGCGGTCTCGCCGGATTGGGAGATCACCACGAACAACCCGCTCGGGTCGAGGATCGGCTCGCGATAGCGGAACTCACTGGCGATCTCGACCCGCGCCGGCACCCGCGCCAGGCGCTCGAGCAGATCGCACCATCGCCAGCCGCACTCTTTAGCGCTCCGAAAAGCCCAAGGCGAAATGCTGATGCAGTGTCATCGTCTCGACAGGCGGCGCTTGCTCAAAGATCCGCTTGATCTTGGTACGCCTCATCGACAAGTCTTCTGCTAATAGCACATCATTATCATCATGGAAGCTACGCAAGTACATGGGCCTATCCGGCAAGGACACGAGCGGAAAATGCCGGTCGACCTGCGTGTGGTTGCCGACTTGGAACACCTGCTTGACCTTATCTTGCCCATGTCCGACGTAGGCAAGCCCTAACGCGATCTTGGGTTCCCAATGCTCTGCGACTTGGGTGTATGTTTGCGCAGCATGATCGAACCAAGCCTTATACCCTGCTGGAAAGGTCAATACATGACCGCGGTATCGCGAATGCGCATACTGCAGCAACCGGGCAAGGTAACCTCGCGCTAACGCATCATCGTCATCAAGACGAAACGTCACGTAACAGGTATCTCGATCGACAAAATCGGCAACTGACCTTGCTCAAGCCTTCCCCAGTGCCCCCTCCTCGACACCAACTGATACGAATTGGCACCAGTGATGCTGAGCAACGATCGCCGCCAGTTGTGCGTAATGATCGGCTGGCAACAGATCGGAGACAAAGAGAAAAAAACGAAACCACTCCTTGTCGGGAGCAATCGTCTGTCCAACGATTGAGGGTAAGGTGATCTGGCGAAACAACGACAATCGGCAATCTAGCCGACGCGCATCCAAGACGGCGTTCTTATACGCATCCGCACCCTGCCGCCTACCGACCTGCCAGGATCTTCCATCCGGTGTAATCACGGAAAATCGGCAGCATCCTATAATCTTGCTGTTCAAGTTATTTGCTTGGCCACGATGGATTTCTACGATTTCATTTCTGGCCGAGTGCCGCGCGAAATCCTAAGCGCTGAGGTGGTCTCTGCCAAACCCCCTCGCCCCTTGGGTCAGGCTCATTTAAGCGGCAGTCCGTTCGACGGGTACGCTCCGGGATGCGTGATGATCTTCATCGTCGTCGTCAAACCCCCACCCCCTCCAAAAACGCCAACGCCTGCCAAAACCCCTCGCCCCGGTTCTTATGCCCCTGCCAGACCTCAGGGATGAACTGCACCCCCGGCGCGTATTGGTCTAAGGCCGCCTTGAGTTGGCAGAAATCCACATCGCCTTCGCCGATCTGCACACCTTCGCCATCGACGCCCTTGGCATCCACCACATGCAGATGCACGCTATAGGGCAGCACGGTCTTCAGGAACTCGCCGAAGTCCCAGTGATAATAGTTGCAGGCCATCATCGAGTGCGAGATGTCGAGACAGATCTTGTGCCCAGTGCGCTCACAGAAGGCGCGGATCTCCTCGGCATCGACGAACAGGTTATGGTGGCTCTGGCCGCCGAAGTGCCAGGGGAACGGCGGCATGGTCTGGATGCCCAGCTCGACCGGGCTGAGGTCGATCTCGGCCAGGGACTCGGCCACGCGGTCATAGAGCGCGGCACGCTCGGCGACCGGCAGGAAGCCGTGCGGGGTCCAGCCGCCGGCGTTGAGCACCAGCACCGGGCGCTGGGTCTTGGGGAAATACTGGCGCAGCTCGGCGGCGATGGCCACCACCCGGCGCAGTTCGTCGGTGGAGTGGCGCCGATAGGCCGCGTCGGCGCTGGCCAGGTCGAGGATATGGTCGCCGGCGAACAGCTCCGGGCTGTGCACCGCAAAGCCGATCGGCTGCGGCTCGCTGGGCAGCGCCTCGGCCAGAGTCACCTCCAGGTCGTGTTAGCTCAGATGGAACTCGACGAAATCCAGCTCTAGCCCCTCGGTCAGGCGCTGGTAGTCGTGATAGCGCACCGGGATGCCATAGGGGCGGCTGAAGCGATAGCGCGACGGGCGCGCCGAGGCTTGGCTGAGGTCGGATTCAAAGAACAGATCCCCGGGCTGAAAATCGCGCTGGGCGAGGCGCCCGACCAGCTCCTCGATGCGGTTGGGCTGCAAGCCCTGGCCGGGGCTTTTGATCGCGATCAGCTCGCGGCGGATGGTCGCGCCCTTGGGCAGCGCCTGGGTGATCACCAGGCTCTTGGCCAGATTCTCGCGGTTGATCAGCTCGCCCTGGCTGAGCGCACGCGCGCCGCTCTGGCCCATGGCCTCTTCCACCGCGCGGATCTGGCGCACCATCTCGGCGAATTCCTCCGGCAGCAGGCTGACCTTGTGGTCGTTGCCTTCCATGCCGCGATCGACGGTGAAATGCTTTTCGATGATCCTGGCCCCCAGCGCCACCGCCGCCACCGGGATGGCAATGCCGCGCTCATGCCCGGAGTAGCCGACCAGGGTGCCGGCCAGTTGCTTCAGGCGCGGCAGGTAGCTCAGGTTCACGTCCTTGTAGGGGGCGGGATAGGTGGAGTTGCAGTGCAGCAGCGCGAAGGGCGCGCCCAGGCGGCGCAGCAGCGCCACGGCGCTGTTGATGTCGGCCTCGGTGCTCATGCCGGTGGAGAGGATCAGCGGCTTGCCGGTGGCCGCCGCGGCGTCGAGCAGCTCGTGGTTGGTCAGGTCGGCGGAGGCGATCTTGTAGCCGGGCAGCCCATCGCCTTCCAGCACCCGCAGGCTGGCCAGATCCCAGGGCGTGCACAGCGGCAGGATGCCGCGCGCGCGGCAATGCTCGAACACCTCCAGCAGTTGCGCATTACGGAGCTGGAAGCGGTTGAGCAGATCCAGGGTGTATTGGGAGCCGAGGCCATAGCCGGCTTCGGCATTCCTGCCCTGGTTGGAATAGAGGCTGCCGAGGTCGCGCATCTGGAACTTGACGCAATCGGCGCCGGCCTCCTGCGCCAGATCGACCAAGCGCTTGGCCAGGGCGAGGTCGCCATTGTGGTTGTTGCCGACCTCGGCGATGACGAAGGCTGGCCCGTCCTCGCGGATCAGCCGTTCGCCGAGCTGAAAGCCCTCGGCACTGCGCCGCGCCAGGGCGACGAAGCGCCCGGCGGCATCGGTCAGCGGCAGGATGTCGCGTTTGTGGTCGAAGTGCTCGGCGATCACCGCCGGCTTGGTGGTGACCGGCAGGGCGACGAACTGGCGGTTCATCACCCAATCGATAGGCCGGTTCAGGTCCAGCTCGGCGGTGTCGGTGATCCAGCGGCGCACGTCGCCATCGCTGACCGCGCCGATCAGGGCACCGTTGTCTTCGACCACGAAGATGATGCGCGCCTGGTTGGTGTTGATGCGCCGCAGCGCCTCCAGGATGGACTCGCCGGAGAAGACCAGATCGTCCTAGATTTTGTTTTCGATGCGCATCAGTGCGGTTCCTCGCGGTGTAACAGGGCTTCGACCCGCGCCCAATCCTCCGGCTCGTCGATCTCCAGGGCGCTGTGCTCGGGCATCTCGTGGAGGCCGATGCGCCCGCCGAGGCGGCAGCGGTCCTGTTCGAGAATGGCGCGGCGGGTGATGGTGAAGGCGCCGTTTTCCATCCCATGTTCAATCAGTGTGCCGGCAAAGTCCTGGCGGCGCGGGCGTTGGAGCGGGTCGTCGTTGATCAGGGTGGCGTAATCCTGCCAGAAAAAGCGCTTGGTGCGCACCACGGCGGCGATCTCGGGGCAGTCGGTGGAGACATAGACGGCATCGATGCCGGTGGCGGCGCGGGCGGCTTGCAGCACCCAGGCGCACAGGGGTTGGCCGGCCAGGGGCTTGATGTTTTGCCAAATGACAGTCTTTGGGGGATGCTCTTGGAGCCGCCGCGCAGGGGGATGAGGGTGGTGGATAGCACAACAGATTTCATCAGTGACGACAGGTTGAAATGAAGCACAAAACCGGCTGTTAAAGCCAACAGGGGATTTAGCGCCAGCCTGGTTCCTGCGTTTCACTGTCCAGGCGCTCCCGAACCCACTTTTCAATCAGTGCTGCTGCGGAGAGGTGGTCACGCCGCGCTCTGGTGCGCAAAGCGCGAAGCTGCTGCTGACTGAAAGGGATCGTGATCTGTTCCGTGCGTTGAAAAACGGGTTCCACGACTTCGGTCAGGTCATTTTCAAAGTCAACCACTTCATGAGTTTGCCAAAAAGCGGCCAGTTCGGACACTGAATCTGTCTGTGGTAAATGCATCATCGTTTTCTCCACCATGATAGACCGGATTGACACCGGTGGATTTGGTTCGCAGCACCAGGGAACACCCGAAACAAACCTCCTCGAATTCCTCCGGACTCACATCATGGCGAGCAATGTGATCAACGCGATCCTCCGGCCAAAGTAGCTCGCGAATCATGGGGCAACGGCAGCGGCACCGGACTTGGTGCGCACCGCGCTGAGCAGGGAGTCCAGCCGGTCGCGCTCGAAGCGCACCAGGGCGGCGTCGAGATCGGCGGCGATCCATTGCGGCGAGGTGGCCTGGATAGTGACCAGGCGCTCGCTGGGGACTTGCTCGATGAAATAGGGTATTCGGTAAACTGTCACCGGAACTGGGATCATGCCGCAGGAGAAGATCCGTGCTCGGATGCTGGCCATCGCCCGGGGTGAGTACCGGCCCAAGCCCGGTGAGCCCAAGGTCTGGTTCACCTCGATGAAGTCGCTGGCCGAAGTGTTGAGCGATGACAACCGAGCGCTACTGAAGGTCATCAGCGAGACCCAACCCGAGTCGATTACATAACTGGCCGAGGCCACTGGGCGCAAACCCAGCAACCTGTCGCGTACTCTCAAGACCTTGTCGAATTACGGCATTGTCGACATGCAGCGGGAGAAGCGCCATGTGCGTCCCATTGCCAAAGCCACCGAGTTTCGGATTCTGACCGCTTAGGCAACGCCGAGGCCTGCATTCGCGCCCTGAGCCCTTGGAGCAGATCGCGCAGGCGTCCAGCGCTCAGGTCGCTGCCGATCTGCTGCCGAAAGGCCTGGAAGTCGTGCAGATGCGCATCGGCATCGGCAGCCTTGGTATCGACCTTGTCGATCAGGTTGGCCCAGGGATAGGCGATGTAGGTGATGCCATCAGGCACCTGCCCGAGGCGCGCGAGCTGGCGAAAGGCATGGCGTTCGGTCTGCGCCGGGTACTGCCAATCGCGATCGAAGTGCAGGATGTTGCCTTGGTGGCCGATCGGGGCGCCCGGTGGCTGTGCGGTTGGCGTCCTCCTCTCAAGCAGCGGTTGTGTCATCCCTTTCCTTCATCGGCGTGCTGGGCAGAGCGTCCCGGTCGCCGTGCCTCAGTGGAAAATCGTCTCCGGCGTCTCGGCGCTGAGGATGCGTTTGGACCACTGCAGCAGTTGCTCAGGCTCGGCGGCGGTGATGCGTTCGCGGTAGGCATCGACGCTGTCTGGACCGAATTTCTCTTGTAGCTGAGCCAGCAGGATGAGGGCTTCGCCCTGCTGCAGGCCCTTATCGATCCCCGCTTGTTCGACGGTCGTCACATACGGCATACGCTGTTGCTCCTCATAGGCATAGAGTGTTTGGCGAAAGTCGGCTTCCAGTCCCGCAGGCAGGCGGATCATCCAATCGATGAGCCGGAACAGTTCCAGAATCCGTGCCTGCGCATAGCCGCGCTCGTACATGAGCCGGATCAGGCGGAACTTCCAGCCCTTGAGCGTCTCGGCATCATCGGTGACCTTGGCGCGGATCTGTGCCATCACCACCAAGGCGAAGACGTTGTCGCTGGCTTCCAGCTCAGCCCAGCGCTCGGGCCCGGCGTAGTCAAGCAGTTTGACCATCGGAAAGCGGAAGTCAACGCGGCAGTCCCAGAGTGCGGCGCTGAACTGCTGTGGGCGAAAGCCTTGGTCTGTGTCGGCCAAGACCGCGAGACTTGCGACCGGCACCTGGTAGCGATCGCGGATCTTGCAGTGATAGGTGTACATCCGTTCGGCAAAGGCGGTTTCTGCTTCGCCTTGCACCTCGACATGGATCAGCACCCAGACCGCCGTGCCATCGCGCAGGGTGACACCGACCAGCTTGTCGGCATAACGCCTTGTCGTCTTGGCCTCGCGCACCAGTTGCTGGAATTCCTTGTCGAGAAACTGCACCCCTTTGGACCAGTCGATCTCGGCATGCACGGCGGGGAACAGCAGCGCTAGGAACTCTGGGAAGAAGCGCTCCAGGGCCTCCTTCCAGGGGCTGTCATCGTCGCGCTTGGGCGACGCGGTCTCGGCGCTGTGGTGGTCGGCTGGCATTGGCTGAGTGTAGCGCGGATTCAGCCTCTGGCGGTGGCACCGGCCCGAAACCCTGGCACGTTCGCGCAGCTGAGCTCCGGCGTACCGGCCAGCCGTGCGGATCAGCGTAGGGTATTCGGTATACTGTCACCGGAACTCGGATGATCAAGCGCGGAATGTCTTCTGCGGCCTTCGGCGTCAGCAGCAGATGAACATGGTTGGTCATCAGCACATAAGCGTGAAGCTGGATTCCGGTTTTCTGCACGCCGTCCCCGAGCCAATGCAGGTAAGCCTGGTAGTCTTCATCGGCAAAGAAGCAAGCCGCGCGGTTGTGACCGCGCTGGATGATGTGATGCGGGTAGTCGGCGATGTGCAGGCGGGGGCGTCTTGGCATACCCTAAGTCTAGCAGAAAAAACAAACCGAGCCTGGCCCCTTTTAACACACCAGAATCTGTCTGTGGTAAATGCATCATCGTTTTCTCCACCATGATAGACCGGATTGACACCGGTGGATTTGGTTCGCAGCACCAGGGAACACCCGAAACAAACCTCCTCGAATTCCTCCGGACTCACATCATGGCGAGCAATGTGATCAACGCGATCCTCCGGCCAAAGTAGCTCGCGAATCATGGGGCCTTTGATCGCACCGTCATGGTTGGCACTCCGACTGCAACAGGCGCATGACATCCCGGCCCAGCCAAATGCCATGGGCGCGGAGCCGCTGAATCGCCTGCTCACCGTCGAGCGCGTAGCCCAATTGTTTCGCTTTGGCCATGACACCAACGGAACCCGTGACCGTCAGCCGATACAGAAATTGCAGCACATCCAAGCGGCCCGTCGCCACCGCAATGGCAATCAAGGGCGTCGTGTTGATCACGATGCTGTGCGGACGCTCAAGCATTGGCGATATCCGCGAGCAGTTCGTCGTGCTCCAGATCAATCATCGCCACGCCATAGTGGCTGAGTTGCAGCAAAAAAGCGACCCGTTCGAGTCCAACAATCTGTGCCGCGATGCCAGATGACAGTTTTCCCATTTCATAGAGTTTGCAGACCATGGCCATTTTTGCCTGTTGAGCAAACTCATCCTGACTGCACTGAACGGCATCAGGCCACTGCGAGGGAATCGAGACGGTAATCTGCATGGTGGTTCTCCATCAGGCTGCCGGCAAAGTCTTGGCGGCGCGGGCGCTGGAGCGGGTTATCGTTGATCGGGGTGGCGTTATCCTGCCAGAAAAAGCGCTTGGTGCGCACCGCGCTGAGCAGGGAGTCCAGCCGGTCGCGCTCGAAGCGCACCAGGACGGCGTCGAGATCGGCGGCGATCCATTGCGGCGAGGTGGCCTGGATGGTGACCAAGCGCTCGCTGGGGACTTGCTCGATGAAATAGGGTATTCGGTAAACTGTCACCGGAACTGCGTGGGTAGAAAGGCGTGCGCTCGGTCTGCGGGGTTTCCTGCACCAGCCCATAGAGCTCGGAGGTGGATGCCTGATAAAAGCGCGTCTGGCGTTCGCGCCCGAGGATGCGGATGGCCTCCAGCAAACGCAGCGCGCCCAGGGCATCGGAGTTGGCGGTGTATTCCGGCTCCTCGAAGGACACCGCCACGTGGCTTTGGGCAGCCAGGTTATAGACCTCGTCGGGCTGCACCTGCTGCATGATGCGGATGAGGCTGGAGGAATCGGTCAAATCACCATGATGGAGGATGAAGCGCCGTTCGGCTTCGTGCGGATCTTGGTAGAGATGGTCAATGCGATCGGTGTTGAACAGCGAGCTGCGGCGCTTGATGCCATGCACCTGATAGCCTTTTTCCAGCAAGCACTCGGCGAGATAGCTGCCGTCCTGGCCGGTGATGCCGGTAATCAGGGCAATGGGCATGAGGCATTCCACTTTGGGTTTGGACGAATTGTTCAGGCTGCTTTGATGAACAACGGTCGCTGGAATCGACCCGCGACAACACCGGACCCCGCCCCTTGGGGCTGGGTTGTTTCTTTCTAGCTTACTGTCATGACCGCTTGGCGGATGGCATCCGCCGCCCACTGATCGAGATTCTGACCTTGCGCAGCCGCAGCCATGACCGCCGCCTCATGCACAGCCGGATCGAGGTGCAACGACAACTCACTGGACGTGGATTTGCGTGGTTTCACTCCATCTTCGGCACAGGCGTCGAGAAACACCTTCAGTGATAGCTCCCCTTCCTCGCGCAAAGCATCGAGATCCTTGGCGTAGAAATCAGCTCCACCGTTGAGTCCCAAAAATTCCCCACGAAACAGCTTGATCTCGGGATCGTATGCAATCACCGCTGGATAGCCTTGGATTGTCATCAATTTCATGGTCGGACTCCGTGCTCGTCAAGCCATTTGCGGATGGATTCCACCGCCCCTTTGTCGGTCGTAGGCTCAGGATGCGGACGATGAAAAACCCGCCGTTCGCCAAACAACCGCACCAGCACGCGCGAGCCTTCGCGCTCGGTGATTTGACCGCCAAGCACGGCGAACAACTCCTCAATACTCGACCAACGAATGTTCGCAGAGACTGGACGAGTGAAGATCTTTTCAAGCGTGCGTTGATGTTTACGATTCATTGGTTAACAAAGATGGAGTCAAATGTGGTTAGAATAAAATCGAACCTGACCCCTTTAATTCTTTTTTGTCCTTCCTTATGCGCTTTACGGCTTAGCTTTGGAAACTAATTCGAGCCTGGCCCCTTTAATTAATGGTAGACGGCGCGAATGTTGATGGCGATTGTTCCGTTAATGTCTCACCAACATAAACGCTTTAGAAAGACTTTAACTCCATTTGGCGTTCTATGGAATGGAATTAAGTATATGTCCCCGGAATTCGGAATTCAATTCGGGAATTCGGAATTCGGAATTCGATGGCGGTGCTGTCGCAGTTTCTTGCTCAGTGGCGCGTGCTCCATTTGGCCAGCCAGGCTTCAATGAACTCAGGATCCAGCCCCTTGAGCCGATCCTCGGGATCGTAGCGGTTGAGCACTACATCGGGATCCAGCCCCTTGAGCCGTTGCTCGGGCGTCAGCCCCTTGAGCCGCTCCTCGGGATCGAGCTCGGGCAGCAGTTCGGGCAGAAAGCCCTTGAGCCATTCGCGGGCTTCGCGATGCATGTCGTCTTGCGTATAGGCCATGTGTCCATCTCCCAGGCGAAAATGTGCGATAAGGTTGCGCAGATGCAGACCAATGTCCGTGTGGGCGTGATAGGCCGCGAAGGCGGCGCGCCAGCGCGTTTCCTCGGTGGCGAACAAGCCCCAAGGGGCGTTGCGTGGGTGAGGATCGAGCTGATTGATCACCACCAGACGGAAGGTTTGCGTGCCAAAGCGCAGGTGATAGATACCCGGCTTCTCGGTCTTTTGACAACTCCCGGGCAGCAGTTGTTTGACCAGTTGGCGCGGAAAGCGCGTGGTGACGGCAAAGCAGCGGAAGTCCGCGGCCGGGAGCAGGCGGTAGCGTTCCTTGGGTTCGGCCAGCGTGTCGTCCTCGTCGGGCGCGGGGACGCGCAGCGCACGCAGGGAGGCGACCTTGCGGTAGGTGACGGCATGACTGAGCAGCTCCTCGGCGGCAAAAGCGTTGAAAGGCTCGTCGGCGGCTTTGAAGCTCAGCAGGTTGTGCTGGGCCAGGTCCTCAAGCCCGTCCGGGCGTTCCGCAGCCGGTTGGGCGTTGGCCGCGAGCGCGCCGGCCTGCTCGATGATGAGCACATCCAAGCGCTGGCTGCGCAAGGCGAGTTCTTCCTCGGTGCTGACGCTGTACGGGAGTCCGATCAGGGCATCGGCTAGGGCGCTGCCGAGGAGTTTATGCCACGGGATGCGTTGGGGCTTGCTCATGCCCGCAGTCTAGCCGATGCGCCGAGGCTTGTGGAGACTTGGCGCTAAGCCGGATTTGATTCACTCGGCCATGCTGGCAAAATCCGCTCACACTCTGCGTCAATGCCACTCATGTCCATCTTTATGCGTTTTACGGCTTGACATTGGAAATTAATTCGAGCCCCTTTGATTTTGAGCAGCAGGAAGCGGTCATCGAGCCGCTCGGCGGCTTGACGCAGGGCGCCGCCGGTGCCCAGGGGCGCTGGCTCGGTGACGCAGCTGATATGGGCGCCGCGAATGCGGGTGCCATCGAAGGCCTTGGCGATGCGCTCGGCGAGATAACCGCAGAGGAGAATAATGTCGTCGATGCCGTGGCGGGCGACCTCTTCAATCAAACGCTCGATGAATGGGCGACCGCCGATGTTGAGCATCGGTTTGGGCAGGGCGGCGGTCAGCGGGCCGAGGCGGGTGCCTTGGCCGCCGACTAAGATGAGGGCTTGGGGCATGGTTTAGATCGTGGGCGCGATCCCGGGAGCTGCATGACGTGTCCGGAGAGTAAGCCGGGAACTTGTCCGCGTTTAGGTCAAGGTTTGTTTTCTCTGTTTCCGCCTGGTTTCCCGGCGGTGCCACAATATTATGACCGTGCGCAGCTTCGTTACCCGGCTCCTCGCAGAACCGGACTTGGAGTGTTACACCATCCGGCTCCCAGTTCAGGTCATTCACCAAGGAATGGGCTGTCTCAACCCATCAACACAGAAAGCCCTCCTTCCATCAGACCACCCATGTTTCTCGCGCTTGGCTCCATTGGTGTGAATCGCATCGGCTCTCGTTTTCACGCGCAGAGTCCTCTCGGTGTAGGGGCGTGTTAGACCAATGCAATCTCCCAAACCGCCACTCCTTTGCTCGACCCGCATTACCGGGCGTCATCGCTCATACGAGTGGCTCCGACTTCCAGCAACCACCGCCGATGTCCTCGTTGATTAGACTTGTTCATCGGTGCCCACCTCCCGCAGACCGGCTGTTGGATCTCCCTGGTTACCACGTGCTCTCAATGTAAGGCTCGATACGGCCTCGGACCCCGGGGAGTCTCCATGCCACTGACCTTGACGCGACATGGAGTGTTGCCTGCCGGGGGGACAAACCCGTCGGCACTCTCCGACAAATTCTTTTCGGGGCTCTACACCTTCAGGGGCGGCTTCACCCGCTACCTTTGCACCTCGCCTGTTTTCATGCCTACGCACCGACGCGTCAGTTACCCTTCGCGCCGTAAGGCTTGATACCGGGCTCGCGGCTCACGATTACCCGGGCGGGACTCTAACCCGCTAGAGCACGCGGCCTTGCCAGGCCGCACTGTCCCCGGAACTCGAATTCCGATAATGCTCAGCGATTTCCTGCTTACTCTTCCTCAATAAGGCGACTTCGGATGGTGTCAGCATCCGGGGAACGTTCGAGGTAACGAGCTTCTGATTGAGTAAGGCAATCGAACCCATAACCGAATCGCTCGTGCCACCAGATTTCAAGTGTTTGTCCATGTTTCGCTCTCAGCGCAGTGAGTTGCTCTTGTGTTGGCGATAAAACGGCAGAAAAGGGTTTGCCGGTGAGGACCGTTGCCCCGATGACGACGCCGCCGATGGTTGCTTTGACCAGCGAAAACGCCGCTTGCACATCCCCGGACTTTGCCGCTCGATAGTCGGGATGCCGCTTGACCGCGATTTCAGGGCTGTGAATCACCACCGGCGGAAAATCGCGCCACGGGGTTCGGGCCGGTTTAAGCGTCATTGTCGAACAAATCCCGCGTGTCAGTCTCCCGTTGGCGTGGCTTTGGTCCCGGCTTTTGTCGCTTGAGCGCACGTCCGAGGCGCTGCTCCAGGGCTTCGACAAAATCATCCCCACCGAGCGGGCGCCCGGTGCGGGCATGTGAGTGCAATGCTTCGACGGTGTCCCTGTCCTCCGGTTCGCCAAGGAAACGGCACCAGTCCGAAATCAGCTCCAATAGCGGCCCAACTTGGACAAGCGCATCATCCGCTCCCGCCAAATGCGCCTGCGCACTCGACCACTCCCAATCCTCCGGGCGTTGGCACAGACGCGCACGCACAGGATTGAGCTCCACATATCGGGCAGCAGCGATCAAATGACGCTCATCCATAACAAACGAGTGGAACCGCTCCTGCCACAGGTGCCCCCGCCAGCCTTGGCGAAAATTGATCATCCGGGTGTAGCGCCGATGGGCTTCACCCAACGCATCCCGCAAACCAAACTCCGTCGCCGGCACCAGAATCAGATGCACATGATTGGGCATGAAGCAGTAGGCCAACACCCGCGTTTCGCAGGCTCGACAGGAGAGCGATAGCAATCGACGATACTCCGCATAGTCGTCATCGCTAAAAAATGTCTGCTGCCGTCGATTGCCGCGCTGCGTTACATGATGCGGCAACCCCGGAACCACCACTCTCGGGAGTCTTGCCATTGTTTCGCCAATGTCTGACCTTAGTCACAGAGACTTAGCAAGAATATAGCCCTATTTGGCGGGCTGCGTCTAGGAATTAAGTATACTAATGGGATGGTCTGCCCCGCTCCTAAAAACCCTCTGAATCAAGCAAAATAGGCTATCGACAACCACCTAATCGTTAACCGAAGACTGCGGAGAAGAGTCATGAAAAAAGCAAAGAAAAAATCCATGAAGACGTTCAGCAAAGAACCGGTTGCCACCATTGGCATTGATCTGGCCAAGAACAGCGTGCACGTGTTTGGTGTCGACGCCCAAGGCGAGATGGTATTTAGCCGCAAGGTCGCCCGTAAAGCTTTGAGTCAGTTCATCGCCCAACAGCCGACCTGTCGCATCGCCATGGAAGCCTGTAGTGGCGCCCACCACTGGGCGCGCACCTTCCAGGGGTTCGGCCATGAGGTGGTGTTGATCGCCCCGCAGCATGTGAAGCCCTTTGTGAAGACCAACAAGAACGACGCCGTCGATGCCGAGGCGATCTGCGAAGCCGCGCGACGCCCACGCCAGTTGTTCGTGCCCATCAAGAACGTTGAACAGCAGGATATCCAGGGTACCCACCGCATGCGCTCAATGGTCATTGATCAGCGCACGGCACTGGTCAATCAGATCCGGGGTTTGTTGGCCGAATACGGCATTGTCATTGCTCAAGGGCGTGCTGAGCTCATGCGCCGCCTGCCGGAAATCCTTGAAGACGCCGAGAATGGACTCAGCGAGCGGTTTCGCGCCGAATTGAACGGGCTCCTTGAGGAGCTGCGTCACATGGATACGCGGGTCAAGCATTATGATACTCAGATTCAGGCCGTCGCCGACACCAATGAGTCGGTCCAGCTGTTAAGGAGCATTCCCGGCATCGGCCCGCTGGTCGCTACCGCCTTGATTGCCACATTGGGCGACAATTGGGGGCTGTTCAACAATGGCCGCGCGCTGGCCGCCTGGCTGGGGCTGGTGCCGCGACAGCACTCCACCGGCGGGAAACCGCGCTTGCTCGGAATCAGTAAACGGGGCGATGTGTACATGCGCAAACTCTTAATCAACGGGGCGCGTGCAATGATGCGCTGGGTTGAGAAGAAAGACGACGCTCTCAGTCATTGGGCGCGGGATCTCAAGCAGCGCCGTCATGCCAATGTCGCCGTGGTTGCGATGGCCAACAAGCTCGTGCGCATCGCTTGGGCGGTGATGACCACCGGCAAGGCTTTCGATACGGCGCGCGGGGCGTTAGCAAAGCCTGCGGCCGTTACCGCGTAACGCCATACCGGCCACGAACCATTCCGATTAACCCGCCCTGATCGGGCATCAACCGAGTTCCACACCACGAGTTGCGAAGAGTGAAATCCACTGTGATGGCATGAAAGGCACGACCGCCTCGCTGAAAACCTGACGGGGACAGCAGCCAGCTTAAGCTGAGACTGATATACTGATTGAGGACGGCGAGGTACGCGAATTCCATTAGGGCACGGGGATCGACTTCGGAAATGATCCCTCTTAACGATGCCGGATATATGGCCGCAACGTTTCCTTCTACCAAACAGCGATTTTCCTCTTGCATCGCGGGGCGGACCATATATGTCCCCGGAATTCGGACGTGGCGGGGGCGCGGTCGGAGTGGATTCGGGTCGTTGCGCGACCGGATTGGCACACTTCCCCGATTAGGGCGCGAGCCATGTGAGCGCGATCAACGCCGGTGCGCAGGGCGTGGCGCGCCATCGCCCGGGCGCGCGGCAGGTTGCCGGATTGAATGGTCCGCGCGGTGCGCCAGAGAAAGAGGTTGTCTGGTGGCGGTGGGGAATCAGGATGGATCTTCGGCAGGCGGCTCATTGGGGACTCGCTTGGATTGGGAAATGGTGCCATTATCAATTCCTAGAAGACCCGGCGATTATTTGCCTATTGAGCTTTGTGCTTGGCCGAGTTATTCGAGTCCGCAAATTTGCCGTTAATCACTCTTAGCCAGAAAAATCAAATCGAGCCTGAACCCTATAATTCCTTTATCCCGGAATTAAAAGGAATTAAGTATGTCCCCGGAATTCCCCGGATCTGTTAATTTGTTGAGCACTTGAAATGTGTTAGCCGTTCTGTTTGTTTTGCAAACGCCAACATGGATCGCAGTGCGCTGTTGACCGCCTCAGCATTCTCGAAGGCTGCCGCGACATCAGGATCGAGGACAACGATGTTGCTGCTTTGAGTGTATTCTTTATAGTATTTTCCGCGGACAGCTTTGGAAAAGTCAAAGTCGTATTCGGGAAGCAAGTCATCTTCAAGATCGTCAGGATTCATAGAGTTTGCGCTCGTGCGGTGTGGCTGATCGGGCACTAATGATCCGAAAGGTTCCACGATCCTCGGTGTGAGAAACGACCAGCAATCGACCCGATGAAGCCAGTCCAACCGTGATATATCGCTGTTCCCCAATAGAATGGCGCTCATCGCGAAAAGTTCCAGCGAAAGGATCACCAAAAACTGTCGTGGCTTCCTCGAAGCTCACCGCGTGCTTGCGCGCGTTCACTTCGGCTTTTTCTTGATTCCATTCAAATTTCACGATGGCAACGCCGACAGATGTTCTGTGATTTCACCGCTGTCTCGTTATTTGACATTCATTCTGAATCCAGTCTCGATACCAGCAAATCAGCAAGCTCCACCACGGTGCTGATGGCTTCTTGCACGCACCAGGCCTGCCAATCCTTGACTTAAATTAATTCGAGCCTGGACCCTTTAATTATAGCGAGCCAACACCCGCGCGCCCGGAAGATCCCCGGCCCGCATAGCTTGGGCAGTGCGCCATAGCAAGAGGCTGTCTGGCGGTGGTAAGGGTTCGGACGGGATGATAGGCAAGCGGCTCATTGGAATATCCACTCCGATTGTGAACGGGAGCTACAATCCAAGGCAATGGCTCCACAGAGGTTACAAATTTTCGATTGATTGTATCGAAATCGACCCTCGTCCGATCGGTCGACCGGCCATCGAGCACCGCGACTAGCTCGCCGACCAAGGGATGATCGCACGGAATCGCGCGCTGCCGGGTCAGCACTTTGCTGGTCCAGATCGGGACGTGGGTCGATGCCGATGGCGCGACCGGGCGAGGTTCAGGCCGGCGTCAACGCGGATCTCCAGATCGGTCTCGGTGCCCAGTTGGGCGTTTAGCCAGGCGAGGACATCGTGCTTGTGGCAGGGGTGTCAGTTGATGTTGAGTCCAAAAATTAAATCGAACCTACCCCCTTTAATTACCCGTTTAATTCTATCCACAATTGGTGATTTGAACCTTAATTTAAACCTTTAATTTGGACTTATTCCCCCACCTTTGCCAATGCCCGTTCCACCAGCTCGGGGGCGAGGTACGAGCCGGATGCCACCAACTGGGCAACGACCGGTCGAGCCGCCGGGATTAGCCCCTGCAGCCGTGCTTGGAGCACCACGCCCAAGGTGCCGAATACCGGTATACCGAAAACCTTTGCCGCAGCCCGAGCTTCGGCATCATCCAATATCGCAAAGCGGTTTTTTAGCAGGCAGTGGTTGAGCACGTGCGTTTCTCCCTGACCCAGATCCCAAGCGGCTACTTCGGTGGGGATCGGTTGATCCGCCAGGCGTCGTTGTGCTGCCCAATGCAGGGTTTCGCCAAGGTTGGCCTCACCCTTCCCGACACTGACTTCAGCGATGACCGCATCAGGCACCTGAACGCCAGCGATCATCTGTTCCAGCATGCGCAAATAGCCCAGCTTACCCAGCAAGATCAGGGGCGAGGCGTTGATCACGCAATGGCGCTCAGTCCAGGCCAAGTTCAGCATCCAGTTCATCAACGTCGATCTGGATGGCAGCAACGCGCCGCTGTCGCAGTTCATCCAGGAAGGCCGCTCGGCTAAGCCCCGCGATCTCGGCAGCCTTGCCCTGGGAGACGCGTCGCTCGCTGTACCACTGCACCGCCGCGGCAATGCGCATCTCGGCGGCAAATTCGCGCGGCCCCAGGCGAAGGGCAGAAAACAGGTGTTCTGGGAGCTGGAGAGTAAGTTCAGTCATGGCGATCTCGGATCAGGGGCTTGACAGTGAGTCTGCCGACTTCAGGCTGTCTTGGCAACCGTCTATCCGTCAGCGAGGATACGAGCGCGTCTGGGCCGAAAGAACATACATCCAGCCCGTTCATTCTTGCTGATCATGATGCGCTGATTCAGTCTTCCACAATCAGCCATTTGGCGCATAGTTCGCATTCCGGTCGAAAAGGTCGCAGAGATCGCGATCCACGCGGAAGCAATCCGGATGCTCACTAAAGAACTCGCGCAGGGCGCGGTTGGGGCCGCCGCCGTCGCGCTCGGAAAGGCCCAGGTCATCGAGGACGCCATCCTCCATCACCAACAGATCGCCGGGCTGCATCCAGTCGGCGAGCTGCCGCAGCACGGCACTGCACTGCACCTTTAGTAGGTATGCGCGCTATCCTCCGTCACCAGCCAGGGATGCGGCGCCTCCATCAGCCTCCGAAGCCGTCTGTTCAGCTTGCAATGCGGCCAGCTCAGCGCTCAGCGCCGCCTCCCGCGCCTGACTCGCCTCGAGCTGCTCCTGCAAAGCCTTTGACCGCGCTTGCGCCTGCTTGAGATCGCGCAGATCTTCCGGTAGCGCCTGAAACCGATCAAGAGCCTCGGCCTCGCCACGGCGCAGGTTGGTCGCGCCGGGGAGCCGGTCGCAGAGCAGGGGCTCCGGCAAGGGATGCGCGAACGGCTGGCGGGCGAACACCATCACGTTGTCGGCCCAGGGATCCGCACCAACGCGCTTGCCGATAAAGGATTCGATCAAGGCCACCGGCGTGCCCACCCGCTCCGACCACCGCGCCAGGGCCAGCCCGGCATCGGGATAAAAGCGCCAGTGGTCGAACGGGTAGCCGTGGTAGTTGCCATTGGATGGTGCATTGATGTAGATCAAGCCTCCAGGCTTCACCACCCGCGCCATCTCGGCGAAAGTCAGCCAGAACAGCGGGTCATGCTCCAGGCAGGAGGTGGAGACCACCACATCGAAACTCGCGTCATCGAACGGCAGGCGATGCGGGTCTTGCAGGACCAATTCCACCCCGGGACCAGGGGTCAGATCCACCCCCAGATAGGCCGCCCCCTCAGGTTTCACAGCGCGCAGCGTGCCATTCACATCCCGCGAGCCGATATCGAGAATGTTATGGCAGTCCTCCCTCCAATAGGTCTCAAAGAACTGCCGACCGGTTTCCAAGGCGCTTGGATGCATCGGGCAGAGCCTCAAATGTTGTCAGAATGCTCGGCGGTGGGTGTGGCGCCGGGGTGCGAAGGCATCTCGGCATCCGCGTCCACCTCAATCATCATCCGCACCTCCAACCAACCAGGGCGCGCTCCCGCCGTGCTGGGCGCGAGGTTGGCGAGCCGGGGCAAGACGATGATCGGGTCCTCGCCCTCGCAGGCGATCAGCAGCTCAGGCGCGGTGGCCAGTTGACGAGCATCGCCTTGCAGCGTCAGCGCGGCGAAGGCTTCGGGCGTCTCGGCGCTGAACAGCAGCGCTTCGGACTCGGCCGCGCGCACCCGCAGCGCGGCGATGCGCACCCGCCCAGGGCGGTCGGCGGGGTCCAGGCGCAAAGGTTGTTGGCTGAGATCCAGCCCATCGGGGATCTGGAAGCGGATCTGTACCCAGTCCCCAGGGCGCACCCAGTAAAGGGTGGAAGCGGCTTCGTGGTGGGTGGGATGCTGCGGTTGGGGCCAGTAGACCTGCACCTTTACCGGGCCGCCCGGCATCAGCAGGTTGAGTCCACAGCGGCCAACTCCTGCTTCCGCCAGCCCTTTATACTCGAACTCAGCGGCCGCCAGCGCAGGCTGGAGCGACGCTAGCCCCTCGCGCATCTGCGCCACCGACCAACCCTCGGCCTTGGCGTGCTTGAGCACCGCGACTAGCTCGCCGACCAAGGGATGATCCGACGGGATGGCGCCCTGACGGGTCAGCACCGCCGGGGGTGGCGGGCCGCTGTGCAGATGGCGGCGCACCTCGGCGGGGTAGCTGGCCGCCAGCACCCGATCCTCGGGATCGAGTCCGGCGATCAGCAGCAGGCCGGTGGTGTGGGCATTGAGCGCGACCAGGGTTAGCTCGGGGCGGCTGGTGCGCAGAATGGCGTGCAGCTTCCAGATGTCGCCGGTCCAGGTGCCGCTGCGCCGGTGGCGCTCGGCCTGGGTGGGATGGCAGGGGTAGATGTCATCAATGGCGACCAGGGTATGGGGCGCGGCATGGCGCTCGACGTTGATCAGGTCGCGCAGGGCGAACTCGAACAGGTGCATGCCGTCGATGAACACCAGATCCGGCGGCGGTTGCAAGCACGCACGGGCCTGGTCGCGGAAGAAGGCATCGCTGCTGGCGGTTAGGATTTGCGCTTGCGCGCTCAGCGCCGCTTGCAGGTGCAGATCCGGGCGTGGGTCGATGCCGATGGCGCGACCGGGCGCGCGGGCGAGGCTGATGCCCTCGTCGACGCCGATTTCCAGATAGGTCTCGGTGCCCAGTTGGGCGTGCAGCCAGGCGAGGACATCGTGCTTGTGGCAGTCGCCCCATAGGTGGTTTTCTTCGGCTGTGCCGCCGAAGCCGTGTGGATTGCTGGCCATGGCCTCGCCCAGGCGCTGGTAGATATGCGCTGGGGTGTTCTCTTGTAACAGGTCCGCGACATCCTGCCAGCACTGAGCGGCCTCCCGATAGCGCCCGGCTTGGTGGTGCTGCTCGGCCTCGTCGGTCAGGCGGGGCGTGGCGGGAACGCGCATGGGCGGGAAACCGAGTTCCAATCCCAGGGACCAGTGGGACGTGGCGGGGGCGCGGTCGGAGTGGTTTCGAGTCATTGCGCGACCGGATTGGCACAGCTCCCCGATCAGGGCGCGAGCTATGCGAGCGCGATCAACGCCGGTGCGCAGGGCGTGGCGCGCCATCGCCCGGGCGCGCGGCAGGTCGCCGGATTGAATGGTCCGCGCGGTGCGCCACAGAAAGAGGCTGTCTAGTGGCGGTGGGGAATCAGACGGGATCATCGGCAGGCGCCTCATCGGGGGCTTCGCTTGGATTGGTAAGGGGTACCACTATCAATTCGTAGAAAACCCTGCGACTATTTGCCTATTGACCTGTTTGCTTGGCAGTGTTACCCGAGTCTGGACATTTGACGTCAATCATTCTTAGCCAGAAAAATCTAATCGAGCCTGGACCCTTTAATTTCTTTAATCTCCTGAATGGCGCGGTCGAGACGCGCTCTGTTACGCGCGGATCGCTGGAGATAGGCGCTTTCAATGTAGGCGCTGTGATGGTCCAGATGCTCTTCGAGCATTTCCAGCGCCAGTTGTTCGGGCGTCTGTTCCGCCAAGCTCGCCATGACAGCGATTTTTCTCTGCAACTGTTCGGGAATTTCAAGGGTCAGCATGAGCTTGATCTCCGTCAATTTCTCACCACGTCGCGAAAGGCTTGGCAAGACTTTAACCCCATTTGGCGTTCTTCGTCTAGGAATTAAGTATACGGAGAGTAAGCCGGGAACTTGTCCGCGTTTAGGTCAAGGTTTGTTTTCTCTGTTTCCGCCTGGTTTCCCGGCGGTGCCACAATATTATGACCGTGCGCAGCTTCGTTACCCGGCTCCTCGCAGAACCGGACTTGGAGTGTTACACCATCCGGCTCCCAGTTCAGGTCATTCACCAAGGAATGGGCTGTCTCAACCCATCAACACAGAAAGCCCTCCTTCCATCAGACCACCCATGTTTCTCGCGCTTGGCTCCATTGGTGTGAATCGCATCGGCTCTCGTTTTCACGCGCAGAGTCCTCTCGGTGTAGGGGCGTGTTAGACCAATGCAATCTCCCAAACCGCCACTCCTTTGCTCGACCCGCATTACCGGGCGTCATCGCTCATACGAGTGGCTCCGACTTCCAGCAACCACCGCCGATGTCCTCGTTGATTAGACTTGTTCATCGGTGCCCACCTCCCGCAGACCGGCTGTTGGATCTCCCTGGTTACCACGTGCTCTCAATGTAAGGCTCGATACGGCCTCGGACCCCGGGGAGTCTCCATGCCACTGACCTTGACGCGACATGGAGTGTTGCCTGCCGGGGGGACAAACCCGTCGGCACTCTCCGACAAATTCTTTTCGGGGCTCTACACCTTCAGGGGCGGCTTCACCCGCTACCTTTGCACCTCGCCTGTTTTCATGCCTACGCACCGACGCGTCAGTTACCCTTCGCGCCGTAAGGCTTGATACCGGGCTCGCGGCTCACGATTACCCAGGCGGGACTCTAACCCGCTAGAGCACGCGGCCTTGCCAGGCCGCACTGTCCCCAGAATTCCAGAATTCAATTCGAATTCGAATTCGCTGGGCTCAGAACGGAACTGAACGATCATACAGCGTCTCGGGCGCAATATCGATTTCGCCCGGCCAAACCACCGTCCCGTAATCGATAAAAGCACATGCAAAAAGCGGCGAGTCTTTCAGGCAAACAAACGGTTTTTTATTCATGTAGGACGACATATCGAACAGGCGGCGCTCGCCATTTTCGAATTCTAGTTCGAGTCGATAATTGGGCTTGACTCGCACCGCCGTGACATCAAGCAACTGGTCCATGGCATTCGCTCACTGAAGGGGGGCAATTTTAAAGGGCGGCTCGCCCTGGACGGCAAGCTCCCAATCCGCCAGCAACTCATCGCGGTGGATTTCCACCCAAGCCTGGACCAAGCGCAGCTGTTTTCGTGGAAAATCACCAGCAAGCATCCGTCCATCCTCAATGGCAATCGACGCTTTTTGCCCCTGATAGCGAACATGAATATGAGGCAAATGATGGCGGTCGTTATCCTCGAACAGAATATTGACCAGAATTCCATAAAACATGCTGATCGTGGGCATGCGTGGTGCTCCGCGCGTTGCTGATATCCGGTAATTTTAGCAGACCCGCTCCACCTCCCAACAAAAAACGCCCCCGGTTTCCCGAGAGTGTTTCAGTCTGACAACCAGATCAGTGGTTCGGTGGGTTTCGTGACCAATCCGCATCCGTGCCAACCATCAGCGCCATACCGTGCCCACCCTACCCACCCTACCTGGCTACCCGGCTGAATCGAAGAAAAAAGGAAGACCTGACCCCAATCTTTGTGCCGGCAATGGCGATTTTCATTGGTGTCAAGTCAGCGGCTCTTGGTCGATTTCGTAGGTGTCAAGCCCCCTGAAATCGTCTACTTGAGTTTAGTTTTTCTGTTGGCTATCTATTGAATCAGATGCACCTAGGAATTAAGTATATGTCCCCAGAATCCCTTATGCATGCGTCATCTCTTCAAACAGTTGCACGCTGATCAGCGACAAGCAGCGCCGTCTCACACGCCATCCGTCGGGATCATCGGCGGATCATCCGGCTCGACCTCCACCAACAGCTCCACCTCCAACCAACAAGGCCCGGTAGGCAACTCTGCACCATTCGCAGGCGCAAGCACCGGCAACAGCAGTTGCGGATCAGTGCCCGTGCTGGTGATCACCAGCTCCCGCTCGCTGGCCTCCCGCACCGCATCGCCCTGCACACGCAGCGCGGCGAAGGCTTGGGCGCTGTCGGTGTCGTGTTCGGCGCTCCACCAGGGCTGTGCCTGCTCGCCGCACAGCACCCGCAAGGCGCGGATGTGCAGCCGACAGGGACGCTCAGCGGGATCGAGGCGCAAGGGCTGTGGCAGGCTGAGCGCCTCGGTGGGCAAGGCAAAGCGCAGCCGCTCCCAGCGCCCGGGCTTGATCCAATACCACAGCGAGGCCTGCTCCCGATGGTGCGGCGCCTCGGCCTGCGGCAGGAACAGTTGCACGGCGACCGGCCAGTGGCGCTGATCCGCCAGCAGCTGGCACTGGCCGATGCCCGCTTCGGCGCGGCCCTGATAGGCCTGCTGTGCGGCGCTCAGCGCCGGCTGTAGCGCGGCCAAGCCGGCGCGCACCTGCGCCACCGACCAAGCCTCCAGCCGCGCTTGCTTGAGCACCGCCACCAGCGCCTTCACCAGGGCATGATCCGAGGGGATCGCGCCCTCGCGCGCGAGCACCTCGGCGGGGGCTGTGTCGGTCTCCAGATAGCGGCGCGCCTGCGCGGCATAGACCGCTGGCAAGACGCGGTCCTGCGGATCGAGCCCGGCGATCAGCAGCAGACCGGTGGTGTAGGCATTGAGCGCGACCAGGGTCAGATCAGGCCGACAGTCTTGCAGGATGCGGTGCAGCTTCCAGATATCGCCGGTCCAGGCGTCACTGCGCCGATGGCGAGCGGCCTGGGTGGGATGACAGGGGTAGATGTCATCGATCACCACCAGGGTGTGCGGGGCGGCATGGCGCTCGACGTTGATGAAGTCGCGCAGCGCGAACTCGAACAGGTGCATGCCGTCGATGAAGACCAGATCGGGCGCCGGCTGCAAGCGCGAGGCGGCCTGCTCGCGAAAGAAGGCATCGCTGCTTTGGGTGTTGATCTGGGCCTGTTCGCTGAGCGCGACCGCCAGTTTCAGCTCGGGACGTGGATCGATACCGAGGACCGCACAGGGCGCCCGCGCCAGGCTCAGCCCGGCATCGACGCCAATCTCCAAATACCGCTGGGTGTCCAACTCGGCATGCAGCCAGGAAAGCAGATCATGCTTGTGGCAGTCGCCCCAGGTGTGGTTCTCCGCCCGGGTGCCGCCGAAGCCTTGGGTGTTGCGCGCCATGGCTTCGCTGAGCTGGCGGTAGACGGATTCCGGCGTGTCTTCTTGGAGCAGGTCGGCGACATCCTGCCAGCACTGCGCCGCTTCGCGGTAGCGACCGGCTTGGTGATGCAGTTCGGCGTCGGCGGTGAGCTTGGGGGTCTCGGGGATGCGGTCGGGTGCAAAGCCCAATTCGAGCCCGAGGCGTAGGCCGTGAGGGGCTGGCGGTGCCGGTCTTGGGTGCTTGGATGGGTCAGAGGTGGCTGGGCAGCACAGCTCGCTCAACAGGGTGCGTGCGAGCAGGGATCGATCCTTGCTCTGCCGCAGGGTATGCCGGAGCAGGCCGATGGCGTTTTCCATCTGGCCCTGGCGCGCGAGTCGAGCCGCGCGCCAGGGCTGCAGGGTGTTGCCGGTCATCATCCTCTCTCCTCCGTCGAGGCCAGATCCGGAAATTCCGACCAATGGCCGTGCTTGTCGAAGCGATGCTTCAGGGGTAGTCCGTGGGTAGGTAGTTCAATTTGTGCCAAATCCGCCCTCAGCCATTCATGCAGGAAAGGTGCTTAGGCCATAGAGCCGACAAGAGGCTTGAAGCGGTGCGCTGAACTATCGATAACCCCTAGATTTCTGAGTAAACCGCCAAGCTGAACGTGGCGGGCACTCGATCTGAGGTTCGACGCGCATGAACGATCTGAAGACTCCCGTCGCCCGGCTGGCGCGTCTGTTTCGCGACGCGCGCGACCGGTGGAAATCCAAGGCCCTGGAGCGGCAGAGGCGCTTGCGTGCGGCGCAGGTACGCATTCGCGACTTGGAGCGCAGTCGCGCCTACTGGAAGGCGCGGGCGTTGGCGGCTGGGGACCAAACGCCGGCGAACGGCACATCCGGCGGTGAAACCGAAGCGGCAAGCGGCGACGAGCCGCCCATGGCGATGGTACCGACCCGGGTCGCCAACCATCATCATTGCCTGGAGGTGATCGCGCTCAGCCTGCAACTGTATCTGCACGCCAGTTTCGGTTGTCGTGGGGTCAGTTGGGTCCTGCGTCTGTTGACGGGCTATCTGCCGCTGGGCGTTCCCGCCTCGACCACCGTGCTGAACTGGTGCTATCGGTTGGGCTTGGCCGTCTTGCTGCGTCCGCTGCCACGGCGCGACGATTGGATTTTCGTCATCGATCACACGGTGGCCCTGGGCGCGCAGAAATGCCTGGTGGTACTTGGCATTCCGGCCAGTCGGTTGGCCGAGACCGGTTATTCGCCCCGTCACTGTGACATGACGGTGCTGGCGGTGGAGGTGACGGCGAAGAGTACCGGCATTGGGGTGGCGGCGGTGTTGGAACAGGTGAGCACGCGCGCGGGTGTGCCAGTGCAGATCGTCTCCGACCATGGCAGCGACGTGCGCAAGGGCATCGCGCTGTTTCGCCAACAGGCGCCGGGTTGCGTGGAGACCTACGACATCTCCCATGCCATCGCGACGTACCTGAAGGCGCACTGGCGCGATGACGTGCACTGGCAGGGGTTCTTGAAGCAGGCCGCCGCCACCTTGAGCCACTTTCAGCAAACCGAACTGCTCTTCCTGCTCCCGCCACGCCAGCGCACGAAAGCACGCTACATGCATGTCGATGCCCATCTCCAATGGGCACAGCGATTGATCGGCTATCACGATCAGGGCGATTTCAGCGCCATTGGGCGCCCGTGCGTCTTCAGCGCCAATGCCTGGGCACACCTGCGCGCCAAGTTGGGCAAGCGTCGTGTCGAACCGTTGCGCGCCCTGATCGGACAGCGCTATGACACGCGCGCCGCCTTGTGCGAGGCGCTTCGCGCTCAGGGTGCCACGATGGTCGATGGGCTCGATGACGCCTTCTGGCGCTTGGCCGATCGCGGCTATGCGCGCTTTCTTGAGGCGTTTGCCTGGGTCTTGGCGTATCGCGAGGTCTTGTCCGCGTGGACGCAGACGATCGCCGTGTCCAAGACCGTCCAAACGGTCCTCAAAACCCGCGGGCTGTCGCACGCAACACCGGCCGTTGTGCAGGCGGAGCTGTCCGCGCTCGGAGCGCTTGCGGCCCCAGTGGCCGACTTCCAGGCGCGGATACTCCAGCACGTCGAACACGAAGCCGCCAAGCTTCCCGCCGCTGCCATCTGGCTGGCGTCCTCCGATATCATGGCCTTGATCATCGATTGGTCCACTGTTGCTAAGCCGCCACAGGGGCGAGGTACGGCTGCCTCGCCGGGCGGGGCCGTCGTTGCGCCGGTCGAGCGGGCCAGGGCATGCGTTCAAGCACCTGCTCGAACAAAGATGGGTGGGGCTGAGCGAAGAAGCGCTCGGCAGCCGTGGTGGCGTCGGGCCGCTTGATCGCAAAGTTGTGCAGGGCGGTTAAGACCTCCTGCTTGCGCGGGCTGAGTCGGTGATGCCCGTGCTGATAGAGCGCGAGGAAGCCGTTGCGCCCCTCGACACACGAGCTGCTGCGCTGGAACAGATCGGCACACTCCCCGGCGACCTGCTCGAGAGCTTCGCCTTGGCCAGATGCGCACACAGGCGCTCGGAAAGATCCGCCTCCTCGGCGATCGCCTCCAGGCGCGCAAACAGCGTTCCCAGACGCGCCTGCAACTGCTCGGGGCTTTGCGCCTGTCCCTGTTGGATCTCGTAGGGATGATCGACCTCCCCGAAGGCGCCGATCAGGGCTTTGGCCTCGGCGCGGCGCGCGTGGGCCTGCTCGCGCGCGAGGCTGGCTTGGACGAAGTCATTTAGCGCGTCGTCGATGCGCGCGGCGAACGCCGGCGGGCGCCCAGGGCCATGGCGGCGCCGATGATAGGCCTGCTCGGCGGCGCATTCGGCTTGCCAGCGCGCCTTCGCCTCGACCTCCGCCGTCTCGGCCTGTTGCTCGGCGCGCTTCAGCGACAGGCTCATCGCCTGGCTCACCTCATGCTGCAGATGAAACAGGTCCGTGGAATGGTGTGCGCCCAGATCGCGTTGGATATGAGCCAACAGCCCCTTGGCCTCATCGCTGGTGCCTTGCACCACTGTGACGTTCAGCCCCTCAAGACCACCCTCGAGCGCCTGTGTCCAGGCCGCCGCCGAGCGCTCATCGCTCCTGTGCTCGAGCAGGATGAAGTTCGAGGCGGCATCGATGCTCACCAAACGCATACCGTCTTTCCACGTCTCATCTTCAGCGATGCTCAGTGTGCGATGGGGCATGGCTTGGGCCAGGGTCTCGCGCAGTTCGGTGGCAGCGGTGACGATCTGCTCTTCCAGTTCGCTCTGGAAGGCCTGCTGCGTGCCGTAGGAGGCGCCGATGAACGCCGACAGTCCACTGCGCTCAAGAAAGTCGCAGACCACGCGCACGCCCGCACCGCCCTGCTCGCTGATGCTCCAGTGTGCAGCGACCAGGATCCGGCGCAGCCACACCACGCCCTCGGGCGTCTGGACGAAGGCCGACAGCGCCGCCGGCGCCAATGGCGCAGGGCGCGCGTTCCAATGACGCAGGGTGCTGCGCGCCACCCCAGCGCCGGTGACCGCCGCGCGCTGACTGTGCCCATCCTGCTGCGTTTGCGCCACCGCATGCAGATGCTTGGCGCGGTCCAAGCGATCATGGATTGGCGTGGGGCGTCGATCTGCACTAGAGTCAACGCAGGCAGGGGCATCGGACAACGGCATTTCCCTCGGTCAGTTTGCACTTCCAAGGGTACGCCTACCCGGCGCTCCTGCCGCTTCTTCAGGGTGCTTGATCGCCTACCGAAACACCCCGTTTTGGACTAACCGATGATCAAGGCCGATATCATCGAATCGCTCTTTGGTCATTACAAGACCTTTACCGCCCGTGGCCCACTCAAGGAAGTCGGCCGACTGGTACTACTGATTCCGGCCTTCCTCTCGGAGTTAAACGCCCCGGTCATCCGCGAGGCGATGGCATCGGTGCGGACCCTCGATGTGCAGCAGTGGGTCGACAAGCATCTCGGCGATTCCATGCTCGCACGCCGCCGCAGAGCCCTGCGGCCTGTCATCAAAACTGCATGAGCGTTTCGCGGCGTGACGATGGGAAATTGAACAACCTAGTCCGTGGGCCAGTAGCGAATACCGCGCCTTCGTGCTTGAGCCAGGTTTTTGGGGTTGACATCAGAAATTAAATCGAACCCGACCCCTTTAATTTACTCGTGATTGCGCGCCATGGCTTCGCCCAAGCGCTTGTAGATACTCGCTGGGGTGGAGTCCTGTAGCACCTCCGCAACATCCTGCCAGCACTGGGCCGCTTCGCGATAGCGCCCTGCTTGGTGGTGCTGCTCGGCCTCGACGGTCAGCGCCGGGGTGTCCGGCACCCGTTCGGGCGCGAAGCCGAGCTCAAGCCCCAACGGGAAGTCGTGCGTGTCTGGACTGCCGTGCCTTCTGGTGCGGGTACCAGCGGCCACTGGTATGCACAGCTCGCCGATCAGGGTGCGAGCGATGCGCGAGCGATCCATGCCATTGCGCAAGGCATGGCGGGTCATCGCGCGTGCGCGGAGACCTTGTCCGGCTTGAAGGGTCAGCGCGGTGCGCCAGCTAAACAAGTCAGCTTCGGGTTCGGGCTGACAAGAATCAATGCAAGGCATCAGGACTTCTCGGCAATTTAGAACGCGCGGAGGAGGGAACTACGCCTAGGTCTTTGGAATAATACACAATTTTTTGGAGTATGCAAGCAGGTTCGCTACAGAGCACGGTGGTTTAAACGCCTCTCGTGGGAATTGGGTCGCCCCTCACCCATTGGGATTGTAGTTCCATCCTAGCGGAAAAGCGGCTTTGAACTCCCCCCGGCAGCCTCTGGCACGATATCGTCCTGCTGCACGGCTAATAGCTCGGAGGTTAGTTCGCTCACGCGGGCTCGGGCTTCGGGGCTTCGCTCTGCTGGAGCTGCCCTTGCAATTGCTTAACCCGCGTCCTTACCTTTTTGAGCTTACGCGAGTCCTCCGGTGCTTTGGTAAATCGCTCAAGCTCGTCGGAGCCCTGCCGCCGGATATTGATCGCGCCTGGCCACTGATCACAAATCAACCTAGCTGGCAAGGCATGCTCAAGCGGGTCATGCGCCAAGACCATCACATTGTTGGCCCAAGTTTCACCATCGCGCTCCCCGATGAAGGACTCGATCAAGGTCGCGGGCCGACTCAGGCGCTCGGCCCACTGCGCCAACGCGCGCCCGGCGTCAGGATAGAAGCGCCAATGATCGTAAGGATAGCCGTGATAGCTGCCATTGGAGGGCGCGTTGATGTAGAGAAAACCGCCTGGCTTCAACACCCGCAACATCTCGCCAAAGGTCAGCCAGAACAAGGGGTCATGCTCCAGGCAGGAGGTGGAGACCACCACATCGACACTGGCCTCATCGAGCGGCAGATGATGCGGATCTTGTAGCACCAACTCGACGCCCGGGCCGGGCTGCAAATCAGTAAGCGCTCAGTGAAATACGTCTAGCCCGTCGGCGACGGGCGCCAGACAATGGCGGGATGAAGCGGAACCGAGTGTCAGCCCAGCGACTGCGCCCGCGCCATGGGGGCGCGTTTGCGCGTGCCGCCCCGTTGCAGTCAGGCGGCGTCGGTATCCCTGATCGAGGTCAGAACAGGTGGAGTGCAAAGCGCGTCGGGGCGGACATTGAACGGCAGCAGCGCCTCAATGGCTTCAGGTGTGCGTGCCAGCGGCAACTGCTCAAAGAGGTGATTGAGGTACGCCCACGGTTCCAGTCCATTGGCCTTGGCCGTTTCAATGAGGCTGTAAAGCAGCGCGCTGGTCTGCGCGCCTTCCGGACAGCCGGAGAACAGCCAATTCTTGCGGCCTACCACAAAGGGACGGATCGCATTCTCCGCCTCATTGTTGTCGATCTCCACCGCGCCATGATCGAGGAAGACCAGCAAGGTCGGCCACTGATTCAAGGCGTAGCCAATGGCCTTGCCGAGCAAGCTCTTCGGCGCCACACGCTGGACATGGCGATCCAGCCAGGTCTTGATGCGCTCCACGACCGGGCGGCTGAAGGCCTGGCGCTCACGCACCCGGGTGTCGGCATCGGCCTGCTCCAGACGCAAGCGCTTCTCAATCCCATAGAGCTCGCCAATCAGCGCGACCATCTCCGCCGCGACCGAGGCATGGCGCCCGCCGGCGGCCTCGACGAACTTGCGCCGCGCATGGGTCCAGCAACCGGCGTGGGCGATGATCTCGGGTGCGTTGGCCAAGACATGATAGGCACTGTAGCCATCGGACTGCAAAATCAGCGCTACCGGTGGATCACTGCCGCTGCCAGAGGCAAGCGCGCCGAACAACACCTCTTGCGGGACCGATGCCGCGCGCGAGGGGGCGTATTCAAACCAGCGCACCGGCTGCTCGGGCGGACCGCCGCAGAACACCCACATGAAGGAGTCCTGGGTATTGTCTCGGCCCGGTTCGTTGAGCACTTGCAGCCGGGTCTCATCAATCTTCGTCGTCGGTCCGCGCAGCAGTTGCGCCTTGATCGCAGCGGCAATTGGAGCAAGGGGCTTTTGCAACTGCATCAACCACCCGGCCATGGTCTGGCGCGGGATGTCGATTCCCTCGCGGGCGAAGATCTTCTCCTGGCGATACAGCGGCAAGGCATCGACGAACTTCCCCGTCACAATGGAGGCAAGCAGCGAGGCATGCGCGATGGCCTTGGGGATGATCTGTGGGGCGCGCGGGGCGATTTTGATACCCGCCTCGCCGTCCTCGACGCTGTCGTTGACCGGGGCATATTTGGCCCGCTTGTAGGTGATGACATAGGTCTGACGCGGCAGGTCAGCGAGCTGCTCGGAGACGTCATAGCCAATGAAGCGCCAGTCATCGCCCATGGCGGCTTTTTCGTCTTCGCCAACATCGAGAATGCGCTCCAGGCGCGGCAGATGCGCTGGCAGCGGAGAACGTTTGGGCTGGCCCTTGGGCTTGTTGCCCGCGTTGGCCTCGTCCTTCGGCGGCTTGCTCTGCGCGGTGGCCTCGGCTTCAAGCTCTCCGATCAGCGCCTCGAGCTCGGTCTCGTCAAACAGCTTGAGCTGGCTGTCGGGCACCCGATCGGCACTCGGGCCAAAGCGTTTGCGCCGCAATAACTCGATGTATTCAAGCAATTGGTCAATGCGTTTGGTATCGCTCTCGATGCGTTCTTGCTTTTCTGTCAGGGCACGGTTCAAACCCGCCAATTGATCGTGCAATTGGTGGATGATCCCGTGCAATTGCTCGGGATCATTGGGTAATGATTGAACCTTGGATACCATGCCACGAATGATAGCGAAAACCCCTGTTTCAATACAAGCGGTTTTTGCTAATCAAATGAGATTGAAACGTGCTTGCTGATGGCCTTCAATCCGTTGCGGATCGAGTCCTTCGAGTAACCAATGCAATTCGCGTAGCGATAATGTCACGGGTTGCCTGACGCTCGCTTCTGGCCACCAGAAGCGCTGTTGCTCCAAGCGCCGATACCACAGCCAGAAGCCGTTGTTGTACCAATAGAGAATCTTGAGTTTGTCGCGCGCGCGATTGCAGAAGACAAACAGATGACTGGAGAAGGGGTCGGCGGCAAGGGTGTCGCTGACGATCCCGGCCAGACCATCGATCTGCTTGCGCATGTCGGTGGCGCCGACGACCAGATAGACTTGGGTGTGGGTACCGATGCCGATCATGAGGCGGCTGCGCGTAGGAGTCGGATGACCTGTTGCAATGTCGAGACATCAACGCCGACACCGATATCCAGGCGCAGACCACCGGGACAATGCAGACTCAGCGCGGTGGTGGCGGTGGTGGCGGTGGGTGCGTCGTCGCTGAGCCAGTGCACCGGGACCAGGCTATGAGTGGGGCCGGCGCTGGGCGTTGGCTCCGCCGGCTGGCGTTGCCGCGCGCGGCGGAAGATGGCGCGCCAGCGCGCAAAACTCGCCACCGAGATGCCCTGGCGCCGGCAGTACTCGCCCTGGGTCAGGCCGCTGCTCGCCCACCCATCAACCAACGCTTGCCACTGCTGGCGAGTGCGCCGCCTCTGTGCCATGCTGATGCCCTCTGTCGCTGTTCATGTGGTGGGCATCGTGGCTGATCGCCATGGGCTGGGCTAGATGTACTTAACTGAGCGCTTACCGGCAACCCCGGAACCACCACTCTCGGGAGTCTTGCCATTGTTTCGCCAATGTCTGACCTTAGTCACAGAGACTTAGCAAGAATATAGCCCTATTTGGCGGGCTGCGTCTAGGAATTAAGTATACTAATGGGATGGTCTGCCCCGCTCCTAAAAACCCTCTGAATCAAGCAAAATAGGCTATCGACAACCACCTAATCGTTAACCGAAGACTGCGGAGAAGAGTCATGAAAAAAGCAAAGAAAAAATCCATGAAGACGTTCAGCAAAGAACCGGTTGCCACCATTGGCATTGATCTGGCCAAGAACAGCGTGCACGTGTTTGGTGTCGACGCCCAAGGCGAGATGGTATTTAGCCGCAAGGTCGCCCGTAAAGCTTTGAGTCAGTTCATCGCCCAACAGCCGACCTGTCGCATCGCCATGGAAGCCTGTAGTGGCGCCCACCATTGGGCACGCACCTTCCAGGGGTTCGGCCATGAGGTGGTGTTGATCGCCCCGCAGCATGTGAAGCCCTTTGTGAAGACCAACAAGAACGACGCCGTCGATGCCGAGGCGATCTGCGAAGCCGCGCGACGCCCACGCCAGTTGTTCGTGCCCATCAAGAACGTTGAACAGCAGGATATCCAGGGTACCCACCGCATGCGCTCAATGGTCATTGATCAGCGCACGGCACTGGTCAATCAGATCCGGGGTTTGTTGGCCGAATACGGCATTGTCATTGCTCAAGGGCGTGCTGAGCTCATGCGCCGCCTGCCGGAAATCCTTGAAGACGCCGAGAATGGACTCAGCGAGCGGTTTCGCGCCGAATTGAACGGGCTCCTTGAGGAGCTGCGTCACATGGATACGCGGGTCAAGCATTATGATACTCAGATTCAGGCCGTCGCCGACACCAATGAGTCGGTCCAGCTGTTAAGGAGCATTCCCGGCATCGGCCCGCTGGTCGCTACCGCCTTGATTGCCACATTGGGCGACAATTGGGGGCTGTTCAACAATGGCCGCGCGCTGGCCGCCTGGCTGGGGCTGGTGCCGCGACAGCACTCCACCGGCGGGAAACCGCGCTTGCTCGGAATCAGTAAACGGGGCGATGTGTACATGCGCAAACTCTTAATCAACGGGGCGCGTGCAATGATGCGCTGGGTTGAGAAGAAAGACGACGCTCTCAGTCATTGGGCGCGGGATCTCAAGCAGCGCCGTCATGCCAATGTCGCCGTGGTTGCGATGGCCAACAAGCTCGTGCGCATCGCTTGGGCGGTGATGACCACCGGCAAGGCTTTCGATACGGCGCGCGGGGCGTTAGCAAAGCCTGCGGCCGTTACCGCGTAACGCCATACCGGCCACGAACCATTCCGATTAACCCGCCCTGATCGGGCATCAACCGAGTTCCACACCACGAGTTGCGAAGAGTGAAATCCACTGTGATGGCATGAAAGGTACGACCGCCTCGCTGAAAACCTGACGGGGACAGCAGCCAGCTTAAGCTGAGACTGATATACTGATTGAGGACGGCGAGGTACGCGAATTCCATTAGGGCACGGGGATCGACTTCGATGATGATCCCTCTTAACGATGCCGGATATATGGCCGCAACGTTTCCTTCTACCAAACAGCGATTTTCCTCTTGCATCGCGGGGCGGACCATATATGTCCCCAGAATTGGCAGAATTGGCAGAATTGGAATTGAATTGGAATTGTGATCTTGAACACCCTTGACACTCACACGAAGACCTCTTGCTCCAGAAGCTGAGTATAGCTTTACTTTCGTCCAACACCCATATCGTAAAGCTGCAAGACCCCAAGCACCTTTTCACCCTCATCCACCACCACCAAGGCGGTGATCTTTTCGGTTTGCATCAACTCTTCAGCCTCGGCGAACCGCAGGGTTGGAGTAATGGTTTTCGGGTCCTTGGTCATCATCTCCTGCGCGAAGAGCATCATAGGATTGTCTTCACGATCTAACACCCGACGCAGGTCACCATCGGTGACGATGCCGCACAGGAGCTCGCCATCCATCACCAGCGCCAGGCCCAAACGTCCTGCCGTCATGATGCGCACCAGATCGCGAAAGGGCGCGTCCGGGCGGCAGATCGGTAACGCTGTCTTGTGCATCACATCAGCCACCCGCGTCACCAGGCGTCGGCCCAGGCTGCCACCAGGGTGAAAGCGCGCGAAGTCCACCGGCTCAAAGCCGCGCCCCGTTGAGAGCGCCACCGCCAGCGCATCTCCCATCACCAGCGTGGCAGTGGTTGAGCAAGTGGGCGCCAAGTTGTTATTACAGGCCTCGCGCAGTACTGAGGTGTCTAATTACACGTTGGCAAAGGCCGCTAGGGTCGAGTCCGGTCGGCCAGTCATGGCAATCACGGGATTCCCCTGGCTCTCGAAAAAAGGTAACAGCCGGATTAACTCTTCGGTCTCACCACTGTTGGAAATCATCAGAATGGTATCGCCCCGATGAATCATGCCCAGATCGCCATGCAAGGCCTCGGCCGGATGCACGAAATAGGCCGGCGTACCAGTGGAGGCGAGGGTTGCGGCAATCTTGCGACCAATCAGGCCGGATTTCCCCATCCCCAGCACCATTACACGGTCATCTGTATGCAACATCAGCGACACCGCGCGCTCAAACGCATCGTCCAGTCGCTCACGCATCCGTTGTAGCGCTTCAATCTCAAGCTTGGTCACCGCGCGACCAATGGTTAAAGTTTGCAAAGTTTGCTTAGAATCCATGACTGTCACTGTCTGCTCTGTCGAAAAGTTATCGTTATCGCTGCGAACGCGCGGCACATGAACATAGGCAGCTCTTACCCTACGGGATCTCAAATGCCGGCATAGCCTTCACCAGGTCATCGACCGCCTTCACCTGCGCCAAGAAAGGTTCGAGCAAATCCAACGGCAAGGCACTGGGTCCATCGCACTTGGCCTGATCTGGGTTCGGATGCGCCTCAAGAAAAAGCCCGTCCAAGCCAACGGCCATGGCGGCGCGTGCCAACTCCAACGCTTGACCGCGCCGTCCACCGGAAGCCGCGCCCAGCGGGTCACGCTGCTGCAAGGCATGAGTCACGTCGAAGATTACCGGCAGACCGCCGCAGGCGGCTTTCATCACCCGAAAACCCAGCATATCCACCACCAGATTGTCGTAACCGAAGCAGGTACCGCGATCACATAGCATGAGTTGGTCGTTACCCGCCTCGCGGAACTTCTCGACAATGTTAGCCATCTGCCCAGGGCTCAGAAATTGCGGCTTTTTGATATTGATCGGTTTGCCTGTCTTGGCCAAAGCGATGACCAGATCGGTTTGTCGCGCCAGAAACGCCGGCAACTGCAAGATGTCCACAACCTCGGCCACCGGCGTCGCCTGCCAAGGTTCATGCACATCGGTGAGCACCCGCACGCCAAAGGCCTGTTTAACCGCTTCAAAAATGCGCAACCCTTCCTCCAGCCCTGGCCCGCGATAAGAGTGGATCGACGAGCGATTGGCCTTGTCGAAGCTGGCCTTGAAGACGTAAGGAATACCCAGCTTAGTGGTCACCGCCACATAGTGCTCGCAGGCACGCAGCGCCAGATCACGCGACTCCAGCACGTTAATGCCGCCAAGCAGTAGGAATCCTTGTTGGTTCATAAAACGATTGGTCCGAGTGGGTTTGATGGCAGTTGATTAGCGTTGCAACGGCTGCCCGGTGGCAACACCCGCGAAGCCGTCCGCCGTCGCATAGACAGCAGCCTTACCCTGGGCGGCAAGAATGCGATCCGCCAGTTCGCGCAAGGCGCCTTGGCCGCCGGGTAACCGCAGCACCCCCGTGGCGGCCTCACGCACATAGGCCGGCGCGTCAGCGACCGCGTAGGTTAATCCACAGACGGCAAAGGCAGGCAAATCGATCGAATCATCGCCAATGCACGCGGTCTGCTCCGGCGTCACACCGGCCTGTTCCATCAGCGCCCGACAAGCCTGGGCTTTATCCTTCACCCCAAAGGCCATGAGACTCAAGCCCAAGTCCGCCACGCGCTTGCGAAGGGTGGCCGAATCCCGCCCAGAGAGCACCGCCACGCGGATGCCGCTTTCCTCCAGCAGCCGAATACCCAGCCCATCGCGGACGTGGAAGCGCTTCAGGCATTCGCCGCTAGCGTCGTAATACAGACCACCATCGGTCAAGACTCCATCGACATCGGGTGCGGCTCCTTTAGAACGACGCTCAGCGACTAGAAAACAACAGCTTAACCAGCTAGAAACCTGAGGACAGGGAAGACAGGGCCTCCACTCGGGTGCGAAACTGAAGGGACGAAACTTTTGTCACGGACCCTGAGGAGACCCTGTCGATGCCATGCTACACGATTTCTTTGCCAAGCCTCGATTGCTACGAGGGGGCGATCGCGCAGTTCGTCCAACTGCTTGAGACGCTGAGCGGGGAGCAAGCCCAACATGCCACGCACGGGGAAATCGAAGCGCTGGTGCAACAGGGCGGCATGAAGCTGCTGTGTGAGATGGTCCAGTCGCACCTGGAACAAAGAGCGCGAGAGGAACCGCGGTATGCGTCCGTGATTGGCGCCGATGGTTATCCCCGGACCCATCATCGCGCCGGCTGTACCCGACTTCTGGAGACCCGCTTTGGGGAAGTGACCGTCACGCGCCGGGGCTACGGTGCGCGGGGACTCCAGAGCGTCTTCCCCTTGGATGCTGAGCTGAATCTGCCCCCGGGCAGGTATTCCCATGGCCTGTGCGAGGTGCTGGCCGGTGAGGTCGTGAACAACTCCTTCGACGCCGCGCTTGCGGCACTCGAACAAGCCGGCGGCGGGACGCTGGCCAAGCGCCAAGCCGAGGAGGTGGCCGTGCATCTGAGCCAGGACTTCGACGCCTTCTACGCCCAACCCTTTGTCCCCCAGGAGCCGAATGAAGCGAGCGAACGCCTCCTGATCATCAGTGCTGACGGCAAGGGCATCGTGATGCGCCCCAGCGATTTGCGCGAGGCCACCCGCAAGGCGCGCGAGCGCCAAGCGCACAAGCAACAGACCCGGCTGAGTCCTGGGGAGAAAAAGCAGCGCAAACGCATGGCCACCGTCGCCTCGGTCTATGAGGTCGAGCCCTACCCACGCACCCCAGAGCAGATCCTTGATCCCAAACAAGCCCCCGCGGGCAAACGTCCCGAAGTCCAGAACAAACGCACCTGGGCACGCGTGGAGGCCGATCAGCGCACCGTCATCGAGCAGGCGTTTGAGGAGGCCATGCGCCGCGACCCGGATCAGCACCGCCGCTGGGTGGTGCTCTGTGACGGTCAGGAAGATCTGCTGCGCCAAGTCACAGCCGCGGCCGAGCGCTACAAGGTCGAGGTGGTGGTGATCCAGGACTTCATCCATGTGCTGGAATATCTGTGGAAAGCCGCGCATGCGCTCTTTCCCGAGACCCCCGCGGAGCGCGAGCAGTGGGTGATGGAGCGCGCCATGGCCATCCTCGAAGGTCGCGCCCACGACGTGGCCGTGGGACTGCGCCGCGCGGCAACGCGCAAGCAACTCGGCGAGACGGCGCGCAAACCCATCGATAAGGCGGCCGACTATATCGACAACAACCGCGAGCGCCTCGAATACGACCAAGCGCTTGCGCTGGGGCTGCCAATCGCCACTGGTGTGATCGAAGGCGCCTGTCGCCATCTCGTCAAAGATCGCATGGATCTCACCGGGGCGCGTTGGGGGCTGGCCCGCGCCGAGGCGATCCTGAAACTGCGCTCACTAAAGATCAGTGGGGACTTGCCGGCCTATCTTGCGTTTCACTTCGACGCTGAGCACCGACGCCACTATCCAGGACCACCGATCCCGCTGGACTTGCCCGTGGCGGCATGATGTCTCACTTGCGCCATCACCATCGACCGGAAACGTCGCCCGCAACCGCTGGATTCTGCGGCGCTTGGCGTCGTTCCAAAAGAGCCGCACCCATCGACATCGGTGATCAGCAGTCTCACCCGCGCTAGTGGGGAGATCGCCGTGTCCGTTTCACCGGCCAGCAAGGCGCGCACCCTGTCCAGACACGCTGGCGTATCCACCCCCGGCCCGGTGGGTGCCACCTCAAAGACACGGATACGGATGCCGGCAGCGAGCAAGCGCAACTGTTCCAGTTGCTCGGTCTGCTCCAATGCGCTTGGCGGCAGACTCGGATAGCGCTCCAGCACAGAGCGGCGGTAAGCGTAGACCCCGACATGCTTGCGAAAACCTGGATGGACTATAGTGGACCCCGATTTTAGGACAGTCATTTAAGTTAGTCCTGCCTCATCTGGAGAGACTTGAACAGACCTGGAGAGAGCAGATGAGTGAGAGGCAACGCAAGACCTTCAGTGCTGCCTTCAAAGCCAAGGTTGGCTTAGAAGCCGTACGCGGAATGAAGACGACTAACGAGATTGCGCAGGACCACGGGGTTCATCCGGTCCAAGTGGGCCAGTGGAAGAAAGCCATTATCGAGGATGCCAGCAGGCTATTCGAAGGTCGGCGTGGTCGCAAGAAAGCGGGCGGTCATGGCGACGAAGAGCGTCTCTACAGCGAGATTGGGCGGCTGAAAATGGAGCTGGACTGGTTGAAAAAAAAGTCCGGTGTGAGCCTGTGAGCGTGCGTCGCGGGTGGATCGACATGGGCGGCCTTGACGCGGTTGGGTTAGCGGTCAGCCGCCAATGCGCGCTTCTCGGCGTTCACCGCTCTGGAGTGTATGCGCACAAGCCTGATCGCCGGGCTGAGCCCAGCGAACTGGATCAAAAGCTCTTGCGCCTGATTGATGCGGAATACACCAAAAGACCATTTTATGGGAGTCGACGCATGGTTGTGATGCTGCGCGCACAAGGCCATGTGGTCAGTCGCAAGCGCGTTCAGCGTCTCATGGGCGTTCTGGGATTAGCCGGCATGTTGCCTGGGCCTCATACCAGCAAGCCGCATCCCGAGCACAAGATCTATCCCTACTTGTTGCGTGGGCTGGCCATTGTGCGTCCCAACCAAGTCTGGAGCAGTGACATCACCTATGTGCGACTCGCGCACGGATTCGCCTACCTGGTGGCCATTATCGACTGGTACTCTCGACGGGTGCTTGCCTGGCGCCTATCGAACACAATGGAAACCGGTTTTTGCATCGACTGCCTGGAGGATGCGCTGCGCCACCATGGCCGGCCGGAGATCTTCAACACCGATCAGGGCGCGCAGTTCACCAGCCTCGCCTTCACCAAGGTGTTACATGACGCCGAGGTGGCCATCAGCATGGATGGGCGCGGAAGGGCTTTGGACAACGTCTTCGTCGAGCGTCTGTGGCGCAGCGTCAAATGGGAGGACATCTACCCCAAGGGCTATGAGACGCTCTCAGAGCTGTTCATGGGCCTCTCGGAGTATTTCCCCTTCTACAACGGCGAACGCCCCCACCAGGGGCTTGGCTACCGAACGCCGGACCATGTCCATGTGAGCGGCGAAGGCGGTGGTGTCGTGGTCGCCGATCACTTTGGCGACCGCCCGCCAGCGGACTCGTCGGCTCCGCTACGCTCCGCCGACGAGTCCGCTGGCGAAGACCTGGGGCAGCGCCTTACCGCTGCGACCGAGGTGGGTGCGCTAACTTAAATTCGGGGAAAAACTGTCCTTGACATGGGGTCCACCTCACTCTTGGCATGGTAATTTTCAAGGACGATTGATCATTAAGTACATAATTTTCGTTAGTGTGGATGACTTTTACGCCCATTGCGGATGCTTGAATCAGCGTTTGTGAACTGATTGCGTAAATTGCATCTGCACGTGACAGTATTGAAAAAACATTTCCCTTAGAATCAAAACTGACGCGATCCTCGCCCATCCCTTCTTTCGCGAGCATGTTACGCAAGACGACTTCAGTGGGTGAAAAACCGTTGCAAACAATTTCCCAAGGATGAAGGCGGAAAATAACGTGAAGATCATCTTGGAGAAATCGTTTAGCTGCAGCCATATAGAACTGTACCGGGCTACATGATAAGTATTTGGTTATCGTCACATCGTTCATGACTTGGCAAATAATAACCCCATAACGCTGGTTATGGTGAAGGCTCGAATTTTCTACAGGATGTGTCGCATTCAGGGACTTGCCGGCCGTAAGTTTATGGAGATCAACAGAATAAAAGTAGTCTTCGGCAATGGCTTCTAACGATTTCTCCTGCGCAAATGGCAACAGATAAGGGCTATTGCCAATTGGCTCATAGAGTTCAGCGCACAAGAAAAACTCTTTATTAAAAAGGGATTCAATGCAATAAACAGTCGTTGGCGAGTATTGAAAAACCAAGTGAAAGGCCATCTGATACGGCTTTTTCCCTGAGAATACAAAAATCAGTTCATTCGTTTTGCTGATCTCGCCGTACCTTGTTTTCCAGTATTTTAACCAAGCATTGCAGTGAACAATAACCTGTTGATAAGCTTTTTTTGCATTTGCCACCTCAAACCAGGTCCTTATGTTTTCGCTCGTGATCGGCAATTCAGAATGGTGAATTTCTTCTCTCAAATTCAGCAAAAGCTCTTCCCTGAAAACCGAAAGAAATCTGTTTTCAATATAAACAACTTCTTCTTCTGTCAGTTTTTGATATTCGGTTTCAATATCGCTCTCGATGCCTAACGCAGAGCGATATTTCTCGTGGAGTTCAACTGCACTCGGAGGCAAGCGCGGTAGCCGCAACGGCTTCCATTCTGTAAGTTCCAAATCCAATAGATAATGCATGTCTTTAAATGCACTAAATAAGGTAGGGAAGTTACGGGGGTTTACATTAAACCCATCAAGGATTGCAACTTTGTGCTTCATATTCAAACAGTATCCACAACTTTTAAGGATAGCTCTGCTTTAGATAGAGGATTTCCTGAAAGTCGAGGTGGCACAATGCCTAGCTCTAGAATTTTTTGGACTCTTGAGGCAAGAATCAAACGAAAAGCCTTATTTTCACCGCGGCCGTATTTACCATCAATGGCTGTCAATAGTCCGACACTTGATGTTCTTAATATCAAGTCTGCTGCAAGCGCAAAAACATGCAAAGAGTTGAACTGCTGTCGCCCCAACACACCAACGTTATTAACACTTGTCAACATAGCAATCAACACAATAAGGCGATTACATGTCGAAATTTCTTTTTTTTCAGCTAAAAAAGCGAGTGTATGTTGCATTAAAGCGTTATCGATTAGATTGACCATTAACCTGCGACCGTTACTCGCTTTCAGGAAATGAAGCGCTACGGCATTTGCCAAAAAAGGAATTTCAGGCTCTAAACTCTTGTTTATCGCTTCATTGGATTCTATCGAGATCCCCCAAGGCTGGAGAAGTTGTGAAAAATTGTGATCGCCCATGAAGGTTTCCTTCAATTGAAGACTTCAGCGTACGCTCTGTGATATAAATGGCCTACCTGAGACCATGACGATAGTCTGTCTATGTTTGGCATGGCTAAGGTTTTTGAATTGCTGAACCAATCACGAATGCTTATTGCATCCTCCTCAGGATCTCCTTTCAAAATCACGCCGTCCTCTTGGTTTTTGATTAAGTCAGCCGCAGACCCTTTTTGCGTAGCTGCTACGGGTACACCCGCCGCAAGAGATTCGTTAATTTGCGCGCCCACTCCCTCGTGACCTGAGATCATGAGTAACATATCAATGTTGGAATAAACATTCATTAACGCTGGATAGGAGAGTACAGGCAACGTGATAACGTTGAATCCGTTTGATTTGAGGTATTGAGCCATGAAGCTCCGATCACGACCAACTAGGATTAAATTAAAATTGGGGCGACCAAGCCTGATTGCCAATTTAGTTAAGTAATGTTCGCCTTTGACATAGTTTGTATACGAGCGAGATATCATTCCTAGGGTCAAGGGTCTGAGCTTATCGGCGTTTCTCTGGGTCTTTTTTTCTCGAACCTCTGCACTCAGTAACTCATCGTAACCGTGCGGTATCGTAAACTTTGGTGTGAAACCTAGTGTTTTAAGTTGTTTATACTGCATCGAGTTGTGGACTATCACACCTCTGCAGTTTGAGAGATTGCTGATGAGGTTTTGTTTTGCTTCAGGCGTTATTTGTGGATTGGTCAAGTCATCGTGAAAGGTAATTATAGAGCGCTTGGTTATAAACTCAGGGATAGCAGCATAAGGGCGATTTATATGAACTAAATCTACCGCTGATGCCTCGTCCATTTCTATCGTAAAGCAATCCACCAAAGGTTTATTTGTATAGCAAATTTCTTTAAATATACGTGTAAATATTGCACTACGAACTTTTGGAGATGTAAGAATGCCAACTTTTTTCAGATTTGCAGCCACGATCCTTCCTGATTAGCACGCGATTAGAGCATTAGAATGCCATGTCGCTTTAAAGTGTTCATGGTTCTGAGTAATACGAGTAGAAGTCAATTTTTTATCCCGCCGCCGCGTACTACTTTCTGCATGCTGCAATCCAATATCCGTCATACACCAACATCCGAGCCCGAGATCCCGCCTCAGTCGTAAGCAGAAATCAATATCCTCAAGTCCATAGTCATATTCAGTTGCAAACCCACCCAGCTGAAAAAAATCACGCGCACGGCATAACAAAAACGCTCCGGTTACTGCCGGTTGCGCCTGCCCCACCGGCGGACGTTGAGCCAGATAATCGGCTAGGCTGGGATGCCGAATCTGACGCGGATGGTGATATCCGCGCTGGTGGCTCCATGGGAAGTGGATGCCGAGGTGCTGCACGCTCGGGGTCTGGCCGGGTGGCAGGCGCTCGGGGTCGTCGTCGAGACGGATGCCGACGGCGCCAATGCTGGGGTCTTGCAGCCGTTGCAGGGCGGCGGGCAGCGCATCGGCGGTGTAGCGGATGTCGTTGTTGAGGAACAGCAGGTGCGGGTAGCGCGCGAGCGCGGCGGCGAGGTTGCAGGAGGCGGAGAAGCTGTGATTGCGCCCGCGGCGTAGGTGCCAGATCGGCGTTGGGCTGGTCGCTTGGGGCGACTGGTGGCGGGCGATGACGGCGGCGGTCTGGTCCTCGGGGTCGTCGAGGGCGCCGTGGTCGACGATGATCAGCTCCACCGGCTGATGGCGGTTGGTGGCCAGAAAGCTGGTGAGCAGGCGGTCAAGCAGCGCGGCGCCCTTAAGGCTGAGAATGATCACCGAGACGCCCTGGCGCTGGGTTGGCGACGCCTGCTGCAACGCGCGCGGCAGCGGCCCGAGCACGGGCAGCGCACTGACGCGCTCCAGCAGCCGGGCGGCATTGTCAGCGGCAGGTTCGCGCCGCGCGCCGGCGAGCAGACGTTGCAGGCGCGGGCGGTTGGCCTGGAGGCTGAGTTCGCGCTGGAAGACCGGGTGTGGCTGGGGGGATGACTGGGGCGCTGGCTGGGTTGATGACGGCGACGCGGCGCGGCTGGCCAGATGCGCGCGCAGGCGCTCGGCCAGGGTCGCGCGACTGACCGGGATAAAGGCGCCCTGCTCTTGCAGGTCGGCCAGGCCGGGCGTCGGCTCGGCAAACACCGTCAGCCCCATGGCCAGCGCATCGCTCAACTTGGCCGGCGTCTGCGCGCGGGCGGCGGCGGAGTCCGGGTCTTGCAGAAAGATGGCGATGTCGGCGGCGGCGAGCAGGTCCGGGATCGCGGCGAAGGGTTGGTCGTCGAGCAGGCGCAGGGCGAACCCACCGCGCGCCTGTTCGGCCTCCAGCGCCGCGCGCAACGGTTGCTCGGCATCCCCGAAGCGCCCGACGATGAGAAACAGCAGCTCGGGCGCGGCCTCGCCGAGGCTGGATGTGAGACTGGGCCTGAGACTGGCCCCGAGACTGGACAGCGCTTGGGCGGTCTCAAGCAGGCCCTTGTGCCGGCGCGGGGTGCCGAGGAACAGCACCACCTGTTGCTCGGGCGCGATCTGCCAGCGTGCGCGGGCGCGTTGGCCGCGCGCGGCAGAGGGCTGGAACTGGGCCGGGTCGCGGGCGTGGCGGATGATGACGCCGCCGTGGCGCTGCTGGAGCGCGCGGTTGGCGACGCTGAGACCACCGAGGGGGCCACCGCAGGGGCCAGCGAAGGCGTGGCACAGACTCATGCCGAGTTCCGTCCAGGGGCGCCCAGGGAGGTTGCTCCACGCCGGCAGGCCGTCATAACGTTGCAGCCAGTGCTCCAGCACCTGCTCGGCGCTGTGGCTGGCGAGATCGGGCAGCGGCTCGCCCTGGACGAAGGCGAGTTCGTCGTCGTCGAGATCGACCAGCACGCGGGCGTCCCACAGCAATTGGTAGAGCAGGCCAAAGAGGATGTTCGGCCAGCGCGGTTTGGACAGATGCACCAGATCGGCGGGATGGGCGCTGACCAGGTCGATGGCCTGGGCCATGAAGGCGCGCTCGTCCTCGATGAGGATGCTGTGGATGGGAATCGGGCCGTGCTGGGCGAGCTCGCGCAGCGGCGCCCAGAGCTGGCGACCGCGACGGGCGAAGCGGCTGCCGATGAGGCTGACGCACTCAATGCCGGGCGCGGGCGGCGGCTCGGGGTGCTCGGCCAGGTCTTGGTAGAGGCCGGCGAGGGTGTAGGCGCGCCCGGCGGGGTTTTCCGACAGCGACCAGCAGGTGACCACGACCTGGAGCTTGCCGCCGGCTTGAAGATTGGCTTGGCGCTGGCGGCGATGGCGTTTGCGGGCGAGCAGGAGGTTGTGGGCGAGTTGGTGAGTGAGTGGGCCATGGTGTGCATCCTTGTCTCCATCTCGCATCCCAAGCGCATACCAACGAATCGCTTCAGCATAATGGTGGGACCGCAGCGCGGCGTTAGCTTGTTGAAGGGCGGTCGGCGATGTTGACATGTTATCGCCCTTCCCTGTCGTTCACAAGCATTAGCTTTGGGGTTGACTGTTGTGCCCCCTTGCATCGACTCAGCCGAGTGTTGCGGGGCAGTTAAAGTTGGCAATTCTAGCACGGTTGGGGTTGGGTTTGGGCACGGCGATGAGGAAGGCCTCGGCCAGCTCGGGTGTCGCCGGGGCCGATCATGGAGATGCGGTTGAACATGGGTGGCTGCTCGCGGGTTTTCCGTGGCCTAGTGAATGATCCATTCGCCTGATTGCTCGATCTGCTCATGCATTGCATCAGGCGCTAAATCCAGTTCTCCCGGCCAGGTGACAAAATAGCCGTTGACCATGAGCTTGTTGAATTCCGCTGGATCGCGCAGTTTGGCAAAAACACCGCGATAAGCGGTGGGCTGAAAGCGCACTTTGCCTTCGAGGCCATCGGCAAACTTGACATAAATGCAGCCATGTTCCAGCACATGGGCCTCTTTGACATCCCAATCCATCGTGGCTCACTCGCTATTTTAGTGGTGTGATCTCTTCGGGCAGCAGATAGGCTTGCTGGGGACGATAGTCGGCCAGGACGGGTGGCGCGGGCTCAAGCAGCGGCTCGATGGTCTCGGCGGCGTTCCAGACTTGGGTGCCATTGTAGAGCACGATCGGCAGCACCGGGGGCAGACGGCCGTGGGCGCTGAGCTGTTCGGCGCGGATGAGATCTTGGTAGAGCAGGCCGATGTAACTCTGGATGCGCACCGCCATCCAGGCGTCGATGGTGGATTGGAATTCGAGCAGCAGATAGACGTAGAGCCAGTCCTTGCCCCAGCGTAGGCGCCAGATGAGGTCGTCGGCGCGGTCGCGCAGGTCTTCGGTGACGTAGCTGCCGCTGCAGCGCTCGAGGGTGCTGAGATCGAGGCTGCTCACCCAGTCGCCGGGGACGAAGCCCGTGAGCAGGTCGCGCACCATGGCCGCGTGGCCATAGAGGAGCTTGTAGCCGCTGTCGTGGGTCGGCTCGCGCCGACGCGGGGTCGTGGGTGCCGGTGATGTCATGGCGTTAAACCGGCACGGTCCTGCTGAGGCTGACGCGCTCGATGCCTGGCGCTGGCGGCGATAGCCCTAGCGGGCGCGCCGCAGGTTGCGCGCGAGCTGGCCGGCGCGCTGGGCGGCGCGCTGGGCGCGGTTGCCTTGGGCGAGAGCGCTGGCATCTTGTTGATCCATCACATCTTATGTTCAAACACGTTGACCGCCATTGAACCGGCAGCGGACTGCAACCGGCTGTCATTCGTCCACAATTCATCACAGCCATACTGCTGCGCCGTTGCCAGGTGCAAGGCGTCCGGTGTCTTGAGACCAAAACGGCTGCGCAAAGCAAGCGCACGCGCAAAGATCCGGTCGTTGATCGTCAGCCAAGTTTGCGCCTCCAAAAGAGTTTCATAGGCCTGGATGAGTGACAGTTGTTGCAGCCGCATCGGCTTGACCAAGATCTCCATTCGCACCAGAGGAGAAATGCAGAGGTTCGCGTCAGCGTTGCCTTCAAGCCAGCGCTGTGCGGCCTGCGTTTGTGGTGCGGCGCGTTCCACCCAGTAGATGAACAGGCAACTGTCGACGTAGGCGCGGCGCATTAGTCGTCGCTCCAGTCGTTCCTGAGATCGGCGATGCGCTGCTCGATCTCGTTTGGATCAGAGGTTGGTAGCGATTGAAACGCGGGAGAACGCAACAGCGCCAAGGTTGTCGCCGCGCTGGCTTCACCCGGCGCGCTGATCGGCTCCTCGAGAAACGTGATCAGAACGCTCACCGGTTCTTGATGACGCACATGGGGCGGGAGCTTGATCTGCCCGTCGGGCTCGAGCGTGGCGCGGAGTGTCAGCATAACGACTCTCTTCAGCTCAGGGATGGCGGCGAAGGGTTGATCGTCGAGCAGGCGCAGGGCGAGCCGACCGCGCGCCTGTTCGGTCTCCAGCGCCGCGCGGCGGAGGGCTGGAATTGGGCCAGGTCGCGGGCATGGCGGATGATGACACCACCGTGGCGCTGCTGGAGCGCGCGGTTGGCGACGCTGATACCATTGAGGGGTCCACCGCAGGGGCCAGCGAAGGCGTGGCACAGACTCATGCCGAGTTCCGTCCAGGGGCACCCAGAGTTGGTAACCGCGACGGGCGAAGCGGCTGCCGATGAGGGTGACGTGCCCGATGCCGGGCGCGGGGGGCGGATCGGGGTGCTCGACCAGGTCTTGGTAGAGGCTGGCGATGGTATAGGCGCGCCCGGCGGGGTTTTCCGACAGCGACCAGCAACAGACCACGACTTGCAGCTTGCCGCCGGCCTGCTGAGGGGCTTGCAGGGGGGCTTGCAGGGCGGCCTGGCGATGGCGGCGGTAGCCCTGACGGGCGCGCCGCAGGTTGTGCGCGAGCTGGGCGGCGATGGGACCATGCGCGCTGGGTTGAGCATCATCGCGCAGCCCTGCGGCGCAGTGGCGGATGGCTTGGGCGTGCTGGCCGGCGCGCTGGGCGGGGTTGCCTTGGGCAAGGGGTGTTGCAAGATTCAACTCAAGTTGCGCGTTTGATCTGGGTCAGCCAGGTGTCGCCGTCGGGGCTGAGCAGAAGCTGATCGGCGAGTTCTTCGAGCTGCTCGGGATCGCTGATGCCGGCCAGCAGGGATCGGCTCTGCTCGGCAACCTCCGAGCCAAAGCGACGGCGGGCTAAGCGGGAAAGGATGTGCCGGGTGGTTTCGCGACCTTCCTCCAGGCCTTGTTCCAGGCCTTGTTCCAGGCCTTGTTCCAGGCCCTGCTCCAGGCCCTGCTCCAGGCCCTGCCGCTTCCATTGATCAGTCCAGGTTTCGACATTGTCGGCTAGCATGTGATAGACCTCGCTCAGATCATTCATGGGGGTGACCGAAACACCGGGTAAACGCCTGGGGAGGAACACGCGCCCAAACCAGACGGCAAAGGCACGACACAAGCTGTTTTGCTCGGGCTCTTGGAGCCAGTCGACCAGGGCGCGCACGATGGCCAGGGCGTCCTCGGCGCTGCGGCTGGCTTCGAGGCGAAAGAGCGCGGCGCTGAGATTGCGGGTTGGCCTCTGTTCGGCCTTCGCCAGGCGTCGATGGTGGATTGGAATTCGAGCAGCAGATAGACGTAGAGCCAGTCCTCGCCCCAGCGTAGGCGCCAGATGAGATCATCGGCGCGGTCGCGCAGGTCTTCGGTGACGTAGCTGCCGCTGCAGCGCTCGAGGGTGCTGAGATCGAGGCTGCGGACCCAGTCGCCGGGGACGAAGCCCGTGAGCAGGTCGCGCACCATGGCGGCGTGGGCATAGAGGAGCTTGTAGCCGCTGTCGTGGGTCGGCGCGCGCCGACGCGGGGTCGTGGGTGCCGGTGATGTCATGGCGTTAAACCGGCACGGTCCTGCTGAGGCTGACGCGCTCGATGCCTGGCGCTGGCGGCGATAGCCCTGACGGGCGCGCCGCAGGTTGTGCGCGAGCTGGGCGCCGATGGGGCCGTGCGCGCCGGGTTGGGCATCATCGCGCAGACCTGCCGCATAGTGGCGGATGGCTTGGGCGTGCTGGCCGGCGCGCTGGGCGCGGTTGCCTTGGGTGAGGGGTGTGGCAAGGTTCAAAAAGCGGGTGGTTTTGTGGTTAGTGGGCGCGCTTGGTGGGTGCTTGCCCTGACTGAGGGTGAGTATAGACCCCGGCGTGGGGTTTTGCATGCTGGTGTGCGCTGGGCGTCCAAATGGTGGCCATGCTCGGCACCCATGGCGTCCTTGATGATCGGCTGCTTGGGTTGAGGGGTTTCAGTGCTGCCCACGACCGTCCGCGAGTTCTTGCACCTCGCTTTCGCTGAGGCCGGCGTAGCGGGCGATGGTGGGGATGTCAAGTTGCCCGTCCTGCAGCATGGCCAGTGCCGTTTGGTGGCGAGCAGTCTGCTCACCCTTCTCCAGGCCCTCCCGCCGCGCCGCATTCAGCATGGTCACCTCATCGCTGAGCGCCCGGTCACGCGCCTCGGCCCAATAGCACTCCTCCTCGACCGCGCTCATGGCGCGCAGCTTCGCATGGGCTTTCTGAACGGGGGCATGGGCTAGATTGTTCATCACATCGTCCTCTTTCCAGTGCTCGAAGTAAGCAATCCAGGCCGATAGGCGCTCGGGCAGTTGGCCGAGGCGGTCGGCTTTACGCAGTTCGACAATATTGACCTCAATGGTGTCCTCAAGGCACTTGGCGCGCCGAGGGTCGACCATCACGAAGCGCCACAGGGCGTTATCATCGTCGCCCGGCTCGCCTTTGAACAGATCGAAGTCGAGCAAGTGAATGCCGATGACCGCCTGGGCTTGCTGATAATCCGTGCCGGCGTTGAGTTGCTCGCTGTACAGACGCGCGAGGTACATCATGGCGCGCTTGATCCAGAACGGGAAGTGGCGCACCTGGATTTCGATATTGAAGCGCCGTCCGCGCTCATCGACGCCCTTGAGGTCAAGCACCAGGCGTTTGCCGGTGATGCGCTCGGGCGTCAGGCGAGCATCGAGCAGCGTGATCTCGACAATCGGCGGCTGGTCGGCGCGCACCGCGTTGATCAGGTCGATCAGCAACTCCGGCGCTTCGGAGAAGATGCGAAAGAAGACGTAATCGTTCTTTGGGTCGAGCAGGTCGGTTAGCTTGGTCATCTCGGCCGCTGCTCCGTGTCGGGCTGTTTGGTCATGGCCGGCGATGTCACCACGACACGACCGCCCCGCCGCGCAATGCCGGGCGCGGGCGGCGGCTCGGGATGCGCGGCCAGGTCTTGGTAGAGGCTGGCGAGGGTGTAGGCGCGCCCGGCGGGGTTTTCCGACAGCGACCAGCAACAGACCACGACTTGCAGCTTGCCGCCGGCCTGCTGAGGGGCTTGCAGGGGGGCTTGCAGGGCGGCCTGGCGATGGCGGCGGTAGCCCTGACGGGCGCGGCGCAGGTTGTGCGCGAGCTGAACGGCAATGGGGCCGTGCGCGCTGGCTTGGGCATCATCGCGCAGACCTGCCGCATAGTGGCGGATGGCTTGGGCGTGCTGGCCGTGGCGCTGGGCGCGGTTGCCTTGGGCGAGGGGGGTTGCAAGGTTCAAAAAGCGGGTCTTTTTGTGGTTAGGGGGCGCGATTGGTGGGTGCTTGCCCTGACTGAGGGTGAGTATAGACCCTGGCGTAAGGGTTTTGCATGCTGGCGTGGGCTGGATCGCCGAGGCCGATCATGGAAATTCAAGTTGCGCGTTTGATCTGGGTCAGCCAGGTGTCGCCGTCGGTCGCGGATCGATGCCCAGTGCCCGGCGGGGCGGGCGCGCCAGGCTCAGTCCCTCATCGACACCGATCTCCAAATACAGCTCAGTCCCAAGCTGCTCATGCAGCCAGGACAGCACATCGTGCTTATGGCAATCGCCCCAGACGCGGTTTTCCTCGGGCGTGCCGCCGAACCCCTGCTGATTGCGGGCCATCGCCACAACTCGCTGCGGCTGGCGGTGAGCAGCTCGGGCTGGGCTTGATCTGGGGCTTGATCTGGGCCTCTGGCTTGCAGCTGGCGGTCGATGGCGCTGCCGACCATGCCGCGGTGTCCGGCGAGGAAAATGACGGGGTTGGGGGTCTTAGTCGGGGTCATCGGCTCGCATCACGCAGTGCTTTGACCGTGGCTTCGGTCAAGCCGGCAGCGGTTGCAATCTGCTCATCGGTCAGGAGGTTCATGGTCAGAAGATTGCGTGCCACTTCTTCGCGCGCTTGGTCGCGGCCTTCTTGGCGGCCTTCGCGTTTCGCTTCATTGAGAAACGAGACTTCATCGTGCAGCGCGCGCTCGCGCACGAACGCCTGACGGCGTGCTTCTTCATCGGCGCTGAGGGCGCGCAGGCGGTTCATGGCTTGGATCACGGGTTCGTGGGTGATGGCGGTCATGGTCAGTTCCTCCTGCCAGTGTTTGAAGAAGGTAATCCAGGTGCGCAGCGGTCCTGGAGGCAGTCCGAGGCGGTCGGCCTTGTTGAGTTCGATCAGGTTGAGCTGGAAGATGTTGCCGAGGGTGACCTGGGGCTGCGTCTCGTCGCGCATTTCGAAGCGCCAGATGGCCTGCTGACGTTCGGTCTTGGTGGCGGTGAAAAGGTCGAAGTCGAGCAGGTGCAGGCCAATGGAGGCGCGCAGCTCCTGATAGTCTTCGCCAGCTTGAAGCTGTCCGCCCAGGGTGCGTGCCAGGTAGAACAAGCCGCGCTTGTTCCAGGCACCATAGCGGCGCACTTGCACTTCGACATTGTAGCAGTGGCCGTTGGCATCGCGGGCCAGCACGTCGAGGATGATGTATTTGCCGGCAAGATCGCTGGGCTCGATGTTGGGGTTGAGGATCTCGACCGCGGTGATGTCGGGCAGGTCGGGGCGCAGGTCGTTGATCAGGGCCACCAGCAGTTCCGGGGCCTCGACGAACAGCCGCTTGAAGACGTAGTCGTTGGTGGGGTTGAGGAGTGTGTGCATGGCGAAGGGGGTTGCCGAGATCAGATCCTGTGGTCGGGATTCAGGCGCGGAAGTCGCGCTGATGCTCGCGAAACCACGCATACGCCTGCCGCAAGCCGTCCTCCAGTGCATAGTCCGCCCGCCAGCCAAGCGCGGTCAACCGCGAGACAACCAACAACTTGCGCGGCGGCCCATCGGGCTTGCTTGAGTCGAAGCGGAGCTGGCCGTGGTAGCCGGTGACGCGGGCGATGGTCTCGGCCAGCTCGCGGATGGTCACATCGACATCGTTGCCGACGTTGATGTGCGAGCACATCGGCTGGGTGTTGGCCAGATAGGTCTCGGCATCAAGATCGAGCACATGCAGGCAGGCGGCGGCCATGTCGTCGACGTGCAGGAATTCCCGCTTGGGCGTGCCACTGCCCCAGATGACGACCTCGGGGGCCTGGGCTTGGGTGGCCTCGTGGAAGCGGCGCAGCAGCGCCGGGATGACAAGGTTGCTAAACCGGCCTTGCCTGACAGCGCAAGATGGAGCGCGTCGGCAAAATCCATCCCAGCCTCATGCCAATCGATCGCTTGAGCAACCAAGGGCGCCTGTTCAACCTCGACTGTCGGCAACCCAGCGATGTGTCTGAGCCGCTCGGCAACGCAGGCCGGTTCAAGCGCGTAACCGCGCTTTGATCCCATCACCCAAGCGGTCTCCAAGATCACGCTGGGCAACAACAGACATTGGCGCTGCAGCAGGAACTGCGTCGCCCATTGCGTTTGCTCCACGTCATCCTTCATCAGGTACCGCAGAACGATGTTCGTATCCAAAGCGATCCGTGGGGAGATCATGACCGCTGCCCGGCCTCCCAGTCGATGGCGTCGCGCATTTGTTGGAGCGTCAGAGGCGGGCCTTGATAAACGGATCGCTTGGTCTGCGACTCAAATTCCGTGATGGGGAAAACCGCATCCTCGGCTGGGTCGCGCCAATCATCCACCAGACCGGCGGAATGGTCGGACAGCGCGCGCACTTCCGATACCTCTGATACCTCTGATACCTCTGGCGCAGCGTCGAGCAAGATGACGATCCGCGCGTGTTGATTTTCAAGCGACTGGTACTCTTCGGGGATTTTGACCATTCCTTGTCGAATCTCTGCTTCAAAGGCGATCGCATGCATGATTATTCACCCGCTGCGGGACAGTATCGACCGTCGCGGCATTCCCTCGATTGATCGCGGTGTTGGATGTGTTGGGTCATGAAGTGAAACAACGCGGAGGGTTCGGCGCGCAGATGCTGTTCATAATAACCCCTGGCGCCCTGCGCGAGGCGCTCGGCGAGGGGGCGGTCGTGCCAAAGCGTTCGCACGGCTTCGGCGAGTTGAACGGCGGCGGTGGTGTCGAGCAGCCAGGCTTGTTCGCCATGGCGCGGGTTGAGGTCGGGATGGCCGCGCGCCATGATCACCGGGCGGCCGATGGCGAAGTATTCGGGTAGTTTGCTCGGCAGGCGCTGGTTGTTGAAGGGGCCGGGGTCGCCGGGTTGGATGAGGATGTCGGCGGCGGCGAGGATGTCTGGCACCTGGGCGCGGGGGACCCAGCCGAGTTCACGTACCGCGCCGGGCGGAGTGGCAGGCATGGGGGGGGGTGCCGGCGCGGTTGACGCCGGTGCGCAGCAGTACCGTGGGCAGGCCGTGCTGGTTGAGCCGGATGACAGCGTGATAGAGCTCGACGACCTCCTGGTGGTTGGCCCGGTGGACGTTGCCGGTGTAGGCGAGCACGCAGTGCACGGCGGGGGGCTCTGGGCTTGGCGTAGGCTGTGGTTGAGCGGGCGCGGGGAGAACAGGGTCTCGTCCACCGGGGCGGGCAGACGCTGGGTAGGGAGGCGCCGGCGGTTGAAACGCGCGAGCGGGCTGGCGATGAGGGTGAGGCCGTCGGCACGGTCGAGCAGCCATTGTCCGCGGCTGGGGTGGTAGCGGTCGCTGGGGATGCAGCGGTCGAGTTCGGCCAGCGGCAGGCGGGCGAGCTCGGCATAGGGGCGGCCAAGGGCGATGGCGGTGAGATATTCTTCGTTGTCTTCCAGATGCACCAGCAGGCGGGCGCCGGTGACGCGGCGCAGGGGCTCGACAACCCGACGCACGCACTCGCGCGGGGTCCAGGCATGGAGAATGTCGGGGCCGCGACCGTTGCGGAATTGGGCGGCGGGGACGCGCGCGAGGGCCTGGCTGTGGGTGCAACTGGGCAGGGCATCGGTGCCGGGAGCCTGATTGCCGTCGGGCACGGCGACACGGCAGTCGGCGCCCTGGGCGCGGAGTTGGGCGGCGTGGTATTTGACGTGGTAGCCGCTGTTGCTGTCGAGCGGCACGGGCAGCACGAACAGGATATTGAGGCTAGCGGTGGGCCGCGCGCGCGGTTGGGGCGCGGGCTGGCTGGCGAGGGCTTGGGTGCGGGCGGCCCAGCGCTGCTTGAAGTGTTGGTGATTGCGGGCGATGCGCGCGCGGGTCGCGTGCGGATCGCGCCGCCTGGTGGTGCTTTCGGCATGCTGCAGGCCAATGCTGGTGAGGCAGCGGCTGGTTTTACCGAGCTGCTGGCGCATGCGCAGGCACAGGTCAATGTCCTCTAACCCGTAGTCATACTCAGCGCTGAAGCCGCCGAGGCACTCGAAGTCCGCCTTGCGACAGAGCAGAAAGGCGCCGGTGACGGCGGGTTGCTCGCTGACTGCGGGTGGGGATTGGGCGAGGTAGTCCTGCACACTGGGCAGGCGAATCTGGCGCGGGTGGTGGTAGCCGCGCTCGGCGCTCCAGGGGAAGTGGATGCCGAGGTGTTGAATGCCGGGGGTCTGGCCGGTTATTTGATCGGGCGGCAGGCTGGCCGGGTCGTCATCAAGGCGGATGCCAACGATGCCATGGCGCGGGTCACGCAGTTGGGCGAGCGCGGGCGGCAGGGCATCGGCGGTGTAGAGGATGTCGTTATTGAGAAACAGCAGATAGGGGTAGCGCGCCAGGCTGGCGCCGAGGTTGCAAGAATCGCTAAAGCTGTGATTGCGCCCGCGCGGCAGGTGCCAGAGATCCAGCGCGTCGCGGTGGCGGGCGATGACGGCGGCGGTGGGGTCGTCGGGGTCGTGCGGGTCGCCGTGGTCGATGATGATCAGCTCCACCGGCTGGTGGCTGTTGGTGGCACGGAAGCGGCCCAGCAGGCGCTCCAGCAGCTCGGCGCCGCGCAGGCTGAGGATGATGACGCTGACGCCGTCGCGGGCGGCGGGGTCGGCGGCCAGCAGCGCGCGCGGCAGCGGGCCGAGCGCGGGCAGCGCGGCGAGGCGCGCGAGCGCGGGGTCGAGCGGCGCGGGGGAGGCGGCGCGCCGGGCGGTGGCGTCCACCAGGGCGTGCAGGCGCTCGCGGTTGACCGCCAGGCTGAGCTCGCGGGTGGAGACGGGGTGCGGCTGGTCGGTTGGGGCCTCGGTTTGGCGCAGGCCCTGGAGCGCGGCGGCGGGCTGGAAGTGGCGCGGGTCGCGGGCGTGGCGGATGATGACGCCGCCGTGGCGCTGTTGCAGGGCGAGGTTGAGCACCGACGAAGGCGAGCTCGTCGTCGTCGATGTCCACCAGGACGCGGGCATCCCACAGCAGGCGGTAGAGCAGCCCGAGGAGTATGTTGGGCATGCGCGGCTTCGATATGTGGACCAGGTCGAAGGGGTGGGCGCTGACCAGGTCGATGGCTTGGGCCATGAAGTGGCGGTCGTCCTCGACCAGGAAGCTGTGCAGAGGGATGGCGCCGGGGCCGGGCGCGGGATCGGACCCCTGATGGAAAGCCTCGCGCAGCGGTGGCCAGAGCGCGCGACCGCGGCGGGCGAAGACGCTGCCGATGACGGCGACGCTACTGATGCCGGACGCGGGCGCCTCGGCCAGGGCTTGGTAGAGGCTGGCGAGGACCTGGGCGCGACCGAGGGGGTTTTCCGACAGCGACCAGCAGGTGACGGCGACGCGCCAGGGGCGGCGGCCGGCGCCTGTGAGGGGGTGCTGGCGGCGGTAGCGTTTGCGCGCGAGCAGGAGGTTTTGAGCCAGCAGCTGGCTGATGGGGGTCGGTGGCTGGGGCTGGTGGTGCGCGGGCGCGTCATTTAGTAGGCCGAGGGCGTAGTGGCGGATGGCTTGGGCGTGCTGGCCGGCGCGCAGGGCGGCGTTGCCTTGCTGCAGGGCGGTGGCTGTCTGGGGCACGCTCGCGCGCCGCGGTCAGTGTAGGACGTCATTGAGGGTCTGGGCGTCGAGGATGCGGTCGGACCACTCTAGTAAGTGCTCGGAATCGGCTTCGGCGATGCGCGCGCGGGTCCCATCATCCAGCGGGCCGAAACGGCGCTCCATTTGCCTTAAGAGCACGTCGGCGGCGCCTTGTTGCAGGCCCTTTTCGATTCCAATGCGTTCAACGGAGGTGACATATCGCATCTGTGTGTTCCTCTCGAGGGTTTCGAGCTGCTGCCAGAGTTGATGTTCCAGGTCTTTGGGCAGTTGCATCATCCAGTCGATGATAGCAAACAAATCGATGATGCGCTGCCGCTCCCAGCGGCGTTGGTAGAGCAGTCGGGCGAGTCGCCATTTGACAGTATAGCGCTCGGCGTGATTGCCATGGGTTTGCTGGGTGAGCAGATGGGCCGCAGTGATGAGGGCGAAGGGATTGGGGTCGGCGAGCAAGGCCTCAAGGCGATCACGAGCGTCCATGAGCTTGGCGACCGGAAAGCGCATGGCGATCTGACAGCCCAGGGAGCGGGCGCGAAAGCTGCGTGGTTTCCAGGTGGGGCTGGGATCGGCGAGAACCACCAGGGTTGCAATTGGGCGGCGATAGCGATCATAGAGGCGATAGTTGTAGATATAGAGCCGCTCAGGCAGCTGGTCATCGCGCTGGCTTTGGATTTCGACGTGAATGTAGAGCCAATGTTCGCTGCCATCGCGGTCGCTGACGCGCACCAGGACATCAAGCCGACGGCGACCCAACTCGGCATCCCGCACGACCTGGCGCAGTTCTTGGTCGAGAAAGGTGTAGCCGGCGCTCCAGTCGATCTGTGCGGCGGCGCGTGGGAAGTAGAAGGCCATGAAGTCAGGAAAGGCGTGGATGAGCGCGTCTTTCCAAGGGCTGTCGAAGTCGTCGGCGTCTTGATTCATGCTGCATCGGCGCTGATCGGGTGAGCGCTCCGCAGGCGCGCGAGGGCAGTGGCGCGGGGCGCGGCGGCGGGCTGGAACTGGCGCGGGTCGCGGGCGTGGCGAATGATGACGCCGCCGTGGCGCTGTTGCAGGGCGCGGTTGACGACGCTGAGGCCGTCGAAGGCGGTGGCGAGGCTCATGCCGAGTTCGGTCCAAGGGCGCCCGGGCAGGTCGTCCCCGGGTGGCAGGCCGTTGTAACGTTGCAGCCAGTGCGCGAGGGCGTGCTCGGCGGGCGAGCCGGCGCCAGCACCCGCGCTGGCGCCGTCGCGCAACAGCGGCTGGCCACCGACGAAGGCGAGTTCATCGTCGTCGATGTCCACCAGGACGCGGGCATCCCACAGCAGGCGGTAGAGCAGCCCGAGGAGGATGTTGGGCATGCGCGGCTTCGATGCGCGCACCAGGTTGGCGGCCAGTTGCGCGGCGATGGGGCCGTTGCGGTGCTGGGCTTCATCGAGCAGGCCGAGGGCGTAGTGGCGGATGGCGGCGGCAGGATCGCCCGCGCGCAGGGCGGCGTTGCCGCGTTGCAGGGGGCTTTGGTGTTGGGGTGCCTGCGCGGGTTGGGGCGAAGGTTCATGAGGGGCTGGCATGAGCAGGGGCGGCGGCGCGGGCGTGTGCTCTGCCTGGTTGTTTCTTCTGGTTTTGGCGGTTTGCCTTGGGGTTGGCGGCTTGGGCCTGAGGGGCCTGGGGCCTGGGGCCTGGGTCTGGCGCGGTTTTGTTTTGTGTTGCGCGATGTGTTGAAGTTTAAACTATCTTGGGAGGGAGGGGAAGGAAGAGAAAAGATGGTGCCCTGTGCGGTGATCTGATTGGACGGGTGTCTTGGCTCGGTCTTGAAGCCTGCGTGCCGCTCAGCCTTTTGCAATGCGAACAGCTGGTCTTGGAAGACCGGATTATTCAGGTCAAGCCTGACGCTGGGCTCAGGACTGGTCATGAGCAAGCCGGGTCAGCGTGGCATCAATATCGCTGTCCGACGCCGGGTGACTGAGCGACCAGTTCATGGCTGCCTGCAGATCAGTGGCTGCCGGTGATTCGTGCAGCCAGTGTTCATTGTCGGGAATGACCGTGGCGGTGCGCACGATCCAAACCCCTGGCTCACGCTCTTCAACCAAGACCTGGCGTCCTGCGTACTGCTTGCCCAGCGATATTTGGCCATTGGCGCCCACGACCTTGACCATAGATGCCTGTGCGGTGACTGCCATCATGACGATCCTCGATAGGTTTGCGCGATGCTTATGGGTCGACCTAGTTGATGACCCATTCTCCGGTTTCTTTGATATGAGCATGCATGGCATCTGGAGCCAAATCCAGCTCACCCGGCCAAGTCACAAAGTATTGATTGACCGCTAGCTTGTTGAATTCATTTGGGTCACGTAGTTTCTCGAAGACGCCACGAAAGGCCGTGGGCTGAAAGCGAACCTTCCCTTCCAAACCATCTGCAAACTTGACATAGATGCACCCGTGCTCGACCACACGGGCTTCTTTCACGTCCCAATCCATTCTCGAAAACCTCCTCAGTTTAGCGGTGCGATCTCATCCGGTTGCTGATGCTGTTGGCACAGCTCCCAATCACGCAACAATTCACTTTGGCGCAACTCAGCCCAATCAAGCACTAGCTCGGTCGCTCGACGAGGCAATTTGCCGTCCATGATGGTCAGCGAGCGAATGTCGATGGTGGCACGGTGTTCGCCATATTCGGCGTGAAAGTGCGGCGGGGCATGTTCGTTGAAGAACATCCGAATGATGATGCCAAAAAAGCGGCTGATGATTGGCATGGGCTTTATGCTTGAAGGGCGTCACGAATACGCGTCGCCGCTAGGCCATCCCCATAGGGGTTGAGCGCACGCGCCATGGATTGGTAGGCATCGGGATCGTCCAGCAGCCGGTTGGCCTCGGCGACGATCTTGTCTTCGTCAGTGCCGACGAGTCGGACGGTACCGGAAGTGCAGCCGGTCCCCCTCCAGGCGATAGTGCTCGGCGCTGGCGGGATTAAAGCCCAACCAGTGGGTTTGGCCGCCGACTTCGACGCGACAGTGAAAAAGCGCGGGCGAAGTGGCGCTTGGCTCCGGGGGATGGCGCTAGGGGGTGTCGTGGCTACCCCGTGATCGCGGCGGGCGGTGGCGCGTGCGCACCAGGTTGGCGGCCAGTTGCGAGGCGATGGGGCCGCTGCGGTGCTGGGCTTGGTCCAGCAGGCCGAGGGCATGGTGGCGGCCGGATGGCCCGCGCGCAGGGCAGCGTTGCCGCGTTGCAGGGGGCTTTGGTGTTGGGGCCCGTGCGCGGGTTGGGGCGAAGGTTCATGAAGGGCGGGCATGAGCAGGGGCGGCGGCGCGGTCGGGCGTGTGCTCTGCCTGGTTGTTCCTTGCGGTTGGCCGGTTTGGCTTGGGGTGGTGGCCTGGGTGGACCTGGGGCTGGCGCGGTTGTGTTTGTGTTGCGCGTTGGGTTGGAGTTTAGACCATCTTGGGATGTTGGGGAAGGGAATCGAATCTAAATCGAAGGGCTTGGGCGAGGGCGGGATGCCGGTTTGTCGTGCATGCACCAGCACGGGGGCTGGAAGGGTTGCGCTGTGCGCATCTCAAAGCCCAAGATGGCCTGCCGGCGGTCGGCCTCGGTGGCGAGCATGGAGATAATCAGTCCTTTACTTTTACTGCATCGCGAAGCGCTTGAACCTCAGCCTCTGTTAAGCCTGAAGCGGCAGCAATCTGCTCATCGGTCAGTAGGTTCATTGCGATCAGATTTTGCGCGACTTCTTCGCGGCCTTCTACGCGGCCGTCCTGCAATCCCTTTTGCATTCCTTTGTGCATTCCTGTCTGTAACCCTTCCTGTAACCCTTCCCGCTTGGCTTCGTTCAGAAACGACACTTCATCGCGCAGCGCTCGCTCGCGCACAAACGCGAGGCGGCGCGCTTCTTCATCGGCGCTGAGTTGGCGGATTCGGTTCATTGCTTGATTGACGGGTTCGTGGGCGACTGCGGCCATGACGAGTTCCTCCTGCCAGTGTTTGAAAAAAGTGATCCAGGCGCGCAGTGGACCGGGTGACAGTCCGAGGCGATCAGCCTTTTTCAGTTCGATCAGGTTCATCTGCAGGATGTTCCCCAGCGATACGTTTGGCTGACGTTCATCGCGCATCTCAAAACGCCAGAGCGCCTGCTGGCGTTCGGCATCGTTCGCGATGAACAGATCGAAGTCGAGCAGATGCAGGCCGACTGAGGCGCGCAGCTCTTGATAGTCTTCGCCTGCACTGAGCTGACCGCCGAGGGTGCGCGCCAGGTAAAACAACCCGCGCTTGTGCCAGGCACCGTAGCGGCGTACCTGGATCTCGACATTGTAGCAGTGGCCTTCGGTATCCCGTGCCAGCACGTCGAGGATGATGTATTTGCCGGTGAGATCGCTGGGCTCGATGTTGGGGTTGAGGATCTCAACTGAGGTGATGTCGGGGAAGTCGGGGCGCAGGTCGTTGATAAGGGCCACCAGCAGCTCCGGGGCTTCCGCAAACAGCCGCTTGAAGACGTAGTCGTTGGTGGGGTCGAGGAGTTCGCGCATGATCATTCCTGCATCTGTGCTCGAATGGTAACAGAAGTCAGAACAAGGTTGGCGAGAAAAGTCGTAGGCCCTGCTGAAACCGCCTAGCGGGCCGAGATTGGCCTTGCCACTGAGTTCGCGGGGTCATTGGCTCGCATCCCGCAGTGCTTTGACGGCGGATTCGGTCAAGCCGGCGGCGGTTGCAATCTGCTCATCGGTCAGGAGGTCCATGGCCAGGAGGTTGCGTGCCACTTCTTCGCGCCCTTCCCGCTTGGCTTCATTCAGAAACAAGACCTCATCATGCAGCGCCCGCTCGCGCACGAAGGCGAGACGGCGGGCCTCTTCGTCGACGCTGAGTTGGCGGATTCGGTTCATGGCGTGTTGGACGGGTTCGTGGGTCACGGCAGCCATGGTGAGATCCTCCTGCCAGTGTTTGAAGAAGGTGATCCATGCGCGTAGTGGGCCGGGTGGTAGCCCGAGGCGATCAGCCTTTTTCAGTTCGACCAGGTTCATCTGCAGGATGTTTCCGAGCGAGACCTGGGGCTGGGTCTCGTCGCGCATCTCGAAGCGCCAGAGGGCCTGCTGGCGTTCGGCCTGGGTGGCAGTGAACAAGTCGAAGTCGAGCAGGTGCAGGCCGACCGAGGCGCGCCGTTGGCTTTCTGCCGCGACGGTTAGAACAGGTCATGCAGGTGGATGGCTTGACCGAAGGGCGAGACGAGGGTGTCGGTGAGGATGTCGCATTGGCGATAACCCTCGGGCTCGGGGTCGGTGGAGACTTCGACGCTCTGCTCTTGCGCATTGACCAGCCAGTAACAGGGGATGCCGGCAGCGGCGCAGAGCGCGGCTTTTTCACGATCAATGCTCAGCGAAGAGACCGCCACTTCCACGACCAACAGAGCGGTGGTGGGATGCGCCTGGCGAAAATCCTTGGGTTTGCCTTTGACCACGGAGATGTCTGGTTCAGGCTCCGAGTCGGCGAATGTTAAAGGGCCTTCTTTGCGCAGGAAATAGCCTGGGGGCAGATGATCGCGCAGGGCGGCCATGAGGCGTTCGACCAAGTATTCATGCAAGGGGGTTTTGGTTATTTTGCTGGTGACGACACCACGGAGGAGTTCGGTTTTAATACCAACCGCGCCACAGTCGCGTAACAGATGGTAGCTGGCCACTGTCAGCGGCTGCGCGAGCTGGCGAATCGCTGGGTTTTCTAAAACATTTATCATGGTAACGATTAAACCGCGTCCATAAACAGAAACGTCATTTCTTCGCAGAGGGTGCGGTCAAAATTGCACATCCTGCCGGAGAGTTCGCTGGGCTCAATGTTGGGGTCGAGGAGTGTGTTGTGCATCATGCCGGATAGCTCAGGCGGGTGAGCAGGGTTTGATAGGCTTCGGAGGCCTGCGCTTCCTGATCGAGGCGGGGCGGGTGCGGGCGGCGCGGGCGGGGGCTGATCAGGTCGCCGCTGCGGCCGGTGTTGCCAGAGAGTTCGATGACCGCGAAGGTGTCGGTGAAATCTGGATTGTAGCTGAGTGCCAGGGCCTCGCAGAGGCTTGGCATGACGGTGGTAGGTTCGGCGACGAAGTCTTCGTAACGGATCAGCGGGCAGTCCGGGTAGGCATCGAGAAAGGCGTGGACGCGCTGGGCGTATTCGTTGAGCGTGGGTGGGCTGAAGTGCTGCACCCAGCCGGTGTCGAGCAGGCTGAGGTAGGCGTCGAGCGGGTGGCGCACGGTGACCAGGGAGCGCACCGGGTGGGCGCGCTGGACGATGTCGCGTAGCGTGGGCCGATCAGGGATGGTGTCGCTGAAATGAAAATGGCCGTGGCTGTGGTCGCGCAGGATGAGATGCTGGCCTGCGCGCAGGCTTTGATCATAGAGCACTTGCAGGCCGGCGAGGAAGAGCTGGATCTGGGTTTCGCGGTCAGCGGGGCGGGAGCTGAAGCGGCTCAGGCCGATGAGGTCAGTCGGCAGAAAGCCGCCGGGGACGAAGGGACTGAGGGGGTCAACTTCGCTGAGCACCTGCGTGTTGGGTTGGGCGGAGATGCAGCGACTGATGAGCGTGCCGCCGGTGCAGGCGAGGCTGTGAACGGTACGCACCGGTGGTGGGTTTTGAACATCGGTTTCGGCGAGCAGTTGTTGGCATTGCTCAAGCAGGCTGGGCAGGGGATGCGCGAGTTCCTTGGCCTTGGCGTTGGCGTTGGCGTTGGCGTTGGCGGCTGGATGCTCGGCATAGTCGTGCAGCAGGTCGAGGGCGCTGTCGATGGCCTCGCGGAAGCGGGGCGGGGCGCTGTTGGTTGTGGGGCGATGCATCGGCTTATTTTTTCTTGCGCTTTTTGCTAGACTTTCCGTGATGCTTGGTGAGTTTTCGCGTGTCGTCCGAGGGGTTGTGCTCTAGCTGGTGCAGGTAGCCGGAGGCGGCGGTGAGGCGTTCGGTAAGTTGTTTGAGTAGGGCGTCTTGCTTGTTTTTTTGCTCAAGGACTTGCGCGTAGCGCAGCTGCAGGTCTTTGAGATCGGCATCGCGCAGTTGTTGTAGTCGCAGGATAACGCCGTTGTCGCGCGCGAGCGTGGCCTGGGCTTGGTCGCGTTCGGCGAGTTGCCCGGCGTGCTGGGTGGCCAGTTGTGCTTGCTTTTCGGCTTCTGCTTTGTGCTGGGCCGCTGACTTGGTTTGTTTTTCCGCTTCGGCTTTCGCGGCGTCCCGGGCTTTGGTTAGCTCGGCGAGTTGCGCCTGGGCTTGGTCCCTGGCCTGATCCCCGGCTTGGGACGTTTTTTTGAGTTCCTCCGCCCGCTCGGCGGCGAGCTGGGTTTGTCGGCTTATCTCTGCCCTGGCCGCTTTTAGCTCCATGAGAAGCGCGTTGCGCTGGAATGTCCAGCGCGGTCGGTCAGGATCGTGCGCATCGTCGCGCTCAATCAGGTCGAAGCCTTGCTCACCCAACCAACCGAGGATTTCCTCGGCAGCAACCGCCTGTTCGTAGAGGGGCTGATTTCCGCAGTGGAGATCGAGCTGCCGGAAACCTTGCAGCTGACTGGCATCGGCCAGTGCCATCAGGCTGGCCATCTCCTGACCGGGCAGGTCGATGATGAGCCGGTGGTGCCCTTCGGCCGCGAGCGCAAGCGAGTTGATAAAATCGCCAAGGCCGAGGGCTTGCAGCGGTAGCTTCTCTTGCAGCTTTAGGCCGGGGAATAGGTTGTGGAGGCCGGTGGCCGGCTGCAAACTGCCCGCGTCAGGCAGGTTGTAGCGGTGGAAGGTGACAGCGCCTGCGGCGGGGGCTAAAGCGGCCTGGGTGACGCTGACCTGGGTGAGCCCCTGGGCGCGTGACCGCAGAGACTCCGTCAATTGCGGGTCGGCCTCAACGAGCACCAGCCGCTTGGTGCCGGATGCGAGATGGGCCTCGAACTCACGGCAAGGGCCGGCGCCGAGGTGAATGAGGGTATCAAGCGCTTTCATCGATTAATTCCGCTCCGCCCAAAACTCCCGGACAGCACGATGCATTTTCCAGGGCATGGTGATCCAGCCGAGGGGAGATTTTCTATTCTCCATCGCGGGGCAGACCATATATGGCCCCTTTAATTGAGGTGCGAACCCCGGGGCTGGATGGTAGGGGCCAGCGCTCAGGAGAGATCAGTGCGTGGGATTAAGTATACTGTCATCGGAATTGGAATTGGAATTGTAGTGGCTTGACATCAGGCGACGCAAAGCCTCATTAACAGCATCTGAATTTGGAAATCGCGTAAATACATCTGGTTCCAGAACGACCGCAGTTGGCGGCATCAGGTATTCTTTGACCACCGTGCCGCCATCTTTTTGATGAATCGTTATCTGATAACCCTCACGCATCTTCCGGTAATGCTTGCCCCAAACTCCACGGCTAAATTCATAACCCTCTTTAATCATCTCATCATGCTGCTCTTTCATATTCCTTGCGCTCCGCAGGCGTGGCTTTGCGACAACTGATCATGCGTATATTGTCACTTCGTTCAGTATAGACAACAACCAAAAGACGCCCTCTCGCTGACAAACCAACATCGATGAAACGAGGCTCCCCTTCGGAATGGGAAATATCTGGTATTGTGATCGCAAGCGCATCGGTAAATACAGTCACTGCTTCGTCGAAATCAATGCCGTTGGCCGTTGGCACAGGCGAGCGCGCACGGGATTCAGATCCACATATCGGGCAGCGGCGATCAAATGCCGCTCATCCATGACGAACGAGTGGAACCGGTCCTGCCATAGGTGCCTGCGCCAGCCTTGGCGAAAATTGATCATGCGGGTGTAGCGCCGATGATCCTCACCAAATGCATCGCGCAAGCCAAACTCCGTCGCGGGCACCAGAATCAAATGCACATGATTGGGCATAAAGCAGTAGGCCAGCACCTGCGTTTCACAAGCTCGACAGAAAAGCGCGAGCAATCGACGATACTCCGCATAGTCGTCATCGCTAAAAAACGTCTGCTGCCGTCGATTGCCGCGCTGCGTTACATGATGCGGCAACCCCGGAACTACCTGCTCTCGGGAGTCTTGCCATTGTTCTGTCAATTTCTCACCCGTCACTAACGCATTTGTAAGACTGTAACCCCATTTGGCGTTTTTCTTCCAGGAATTAGGTATAATGTCCCCGGAATTCCCCCACCAGCGCTGTAGCAATGGACGGCAATTTGCCGTACCCTTAGGGAGTCGGGTACATTCATCGTGACGGGACTCCATCATGCCATCCGCTTCGTCAACCGCTCGCCTTGAAGCACGGATCAGCACCGATCTGCATGCATTACTCAAACGCGCCGCCGAAATCCAAGGTCGAACGATGACCGACTTCGTCGTCACCGCCGTCACCGAGGCCGCCCAACAAGCCATTGAGCAGGCCGAGGTCATCCGCCTGTCTCAGGCCGATTCCCAACGCTTTGCCGAAACCCTGTTGTCACCCCCGCAAAAAACGCCGGCGATGGAGCGCGCCTTCGCGCGCCACCAAGCGCTAGTGACGCCTGAGTGAGCGGGGCGATCTTCCGCATCGTCGCGCTCGCTGCCGACCATGACCGCCGCCCGTTCGACAGTGGCTGCGTAGCACTCGACCACTATTTTCAACGCCAAGTCACGCAGGATATCCGCCGTCGAGTCACGGCTTGCTTTGTCGCGCTCACCCAGGGACAGCGGATTGCCGGATACTATACGCTCGCATCGGCAAGCCTCTGCTTATCCGAGCTTCCCGCAGAAACAGCCAAGAAACTGCCCCGCTACCCATCAATACCAGCCGTACGTCTGGGGCGCTTGGCGGTGCATCGCACGTTCCACGGGCAAGGCCTTGGCGGCGCCCTGCTCGCTGACGCGCTAAAACGAGCGGCCCGCGCCGAGATTGCCGCTTTTGCGCTGGTCGTCGAGGCAAAGGACGAACAGGCTGCGGCCTTCTACAACCACCATGGCTTCATCGCATTGTCCGACTCACCGCGCACCCTGTTTCTCCCCTTGTCCAAGGCCTGATCAACAGTGGCAACCTCAGCACCCAAGAGCATCTACCCCCAACGCCGCCGTGGATGACCTGTTGAGCTCTTCCAGCGCCCAGGCACCATGGGGCGCGTCGGTGAGGGCTTTGCCGAGCAGTTCATGCCGATGGATGCGGGTGTCGCGGCTCATCTCCACAGTCTAGCGGATACGCTGCTGGGGTGGGCTTTGGCTGCGTGCCTCAGGCTGTTTGGTATACAGGCCCCTTTGATTAACGGGGCGCGTGCAATGATGCGCTGGGTTGAGAAGAAGGACGACGCCCTCAGTCATTGGGCGCGGGATCTCAAGCAGCGCCGTCATGCCAATGTCGCCGTGGTTGCGATGGCCAACAAACTCGTGCGCATCGCTTGGGCGGTGATGACCACCGGCAAGGCCTTCGATGCCGAGCGCGGTGCCTTAGCGAAGCCTGCGGCCGTTACCGCGTAACGCCCGATTGGCCATGAACCACTCCGATTAACCCGCCCTGATTGGGCATCAACCGAGTTCCACACCACGAGTTGCGAAGAGTGAAATTCACTGTAATGGCATGAAAGGTACGGCCGCCTCGCCGAAAACCTGACGGGGACAGCAGCCAGCGTAAGCTGAGACTGATATACTGATTGAGGACGGCGAGGTACGCGAATTCCATTAGGGCACGGGGATCGACTTTGATGATGATCCCGCTAACGATGCCGGATATATGGCCGCAACGTTTCCTTCTACCAAATCAGCGATTTTCCTCTTGCATCGCGGGGCGGACCATATATGTCCCCGAAACCCCGAACTTACTTCAATTGACTCGCATCCTGAAGTTTCAAAATCCCCGTTAACACGCCTTGGTCATTCACTACCAGTAATGCTGTCACACTGGCTTTCAGCATAATGTTTTCAGCGTCAGCAAACATTTCGGTTTCATTCACCGTCAGGGGCGAGCGTGTCATGATGTCGCTGGCCGTCAGGCTATCCATGCGGTCATGATGAAACAACGCTCGGCGCAAGTCACCATCGGTAATCACGCCCTTCAGTGCCCCGTTATCCACCACCACGCCTACGCCCAACCCGGCTTGGGTGATGGTCATGATCACATCCCGCAAGCTGTCTAAAGGGGCGCACACTGGCAGGTTAGTGTGCATCACATCCTTGATGCGTGTTAAGAGGCGTCGCCCAAGACTTCCCCCGGGATGGAAGATGGCAAAATCCTGGGGCTTGAAATGGCGGCGGTTGATCAAGGCGACCGCCAAGGCATCGCCCATCGCCAGCGTGACCTTGGTCGAGGTCGTCGGCGCCAGGTTGTTCGGACAGGCCTCGCGCTCAACGGAAATATCCAGCACCAGATCGGCGTTGCGGCCCAAGGTCGATTGCACATTCCCCACCAGTGCAATCGTTTTCACGCCAAAGTGACGCAGTGAAGGAATCAGGCGAATCACCTCTTCCGTCTCGCCGCTGTAGGAAATCAGAATCGCAACATCATCAGCCGTAAACATCCCCAGGTCACCGTGATAGGCCTCGGCAGGATGCACGGCAAAACTTGGTGTGCCGGTCGAGGCCAAAGTCGCCGCGATCTTGTTGCCGATAATACCGGACTTGCCCATGCCGGAGACGATCACCCGCCCGGTCGTCTCGAGGATCAGATGAACGGCTTGATCGAAAACCCCATTCAGCCGCTCCGCCGTCGCCTCGAGCGCCTTGGCCTGGATCTGAAACACCTCTTTGGCAGTTTGAACGCTCGACAGAGCATCACGCTCGTTTTTCGTGTTTTCTTTGTCCATACTCGCGGCTTTCCCCGACCCCTTATTGCGCCATACCGGCGGCTACCCTATTAAACCCCGTCGCTGACTGGAAGACAGCCGCCTTGCCCTGCGCCTCCAGGATCGCATCGGCCAGCTCACGCAGCGCGCCCTGCCCGCCGGCTAGCAAGGCACGCACGGCCTCCAGGCACGCTGGGGTATCCACACCCGGCCCAGTGGGCGCCACCTCAAAGGCGCGGATGTGCACCCCGGCCGCGAGCAAGCGCAACTGCTCCAGTTGCTCGGTCTGCTCCAACGCGCTTGAAAAAGCCCGGATGCCGCTCGCCATCGCGCGGGTAAGGAATCGGCGCACGGCTGAAATAGAGCGCATGGCCCTGTTGCCCCAAGACCAGCTTGACCGCATTGGGATTCTGGGCCTCGTGCGGCGCAATGGCGTGATACCCACTGCACCATGGGCTTGCCGAGCAAATCCGCCAGCGGTTTACCCGGCAAGCGGCTGGAGCCGTAGCGGGCGGGAATCACCAGGGCGATCGATTGTGCGTGAGACACCGGGGCGACCTAGTCGATGTCCAGCGCCGGCATGGCTTTCACCACATCGTCAATGGCCTTGATCTGTGCGAGGAAGGGTTCAAGCAGATGCAGCGGCAAGGCACTGGGGCCATCGCACTGCGCATGATCCGGATCGGGGTGCGCCTCCAGAAACAGCCCGTCGAGGCCAACAGCCATACCGGCACGCGCCAACTCCAGCGCCTGCTTGCGCCGTCCACCCGAGGCCGCGCCCAGCGGGTCGCGCTGTTGCAAGGCATGGGTCACGTCGAAGATCACCGGCAGGCCGCCGCAGGCGTCCTTCATCACCCGAAAGCCGAGCATGTCCACCACCAGGTTGTCGTAGCCGAAACAGGTGCCGCGATCACACAGCAGGAGCTGGTCGTTACCCGCCTCGCGGAACTTCTCGACGATGTGCACCATCTGCCCGGGGCTCAAAAACTGCGGCTTCTTGATGTTGATCGGTTTGCCGGTCTTGGCCAGGGCGATGACCAGATCGGTCTGGCGCGCGAGAAAGGCCGGCAATTGCAACATGTCCACCACCTCGGCCACGGGTGCGGCCTGCCAGGGCTCATGCACGTCGGTGAGCAGCCGCACGCCGAAGGCCTGTTTCACGGCCTCGAACAGGCGCAGCCCCTCCTCCAGCCCCGGCCCGCGATAGGAATGGATCGACGAGCGATTGGCCTTGTCGAAACTCGCCTTGAAGACATAGGACATGCCCAGCTTGGCGGTGACGGTGACAAAGTGCTCGCAGGTGCGCAGCGCCAGATCGCGCGATTCCAGCACATTCATGCCGCCGAGCAGGAGGAAGCCTGGTGGGTTCATTCGCGGGTGCCCCGAGGGATTGTGAGTCCGGTTGATGAGCGCTGCAACGGCTCGCCGGTGGCAATGCCGGTGAAGCCAGCGTCCGGCGCCCCGGCCAGCAGGGCGCGCACCCTGGCCAGGCAGTCGGGCGTATCCACGCCCGGCCCGGTGGGCTCCACCTCGAAGGCGCGGATGCGCACCCCGGCCGCGAGCCAGCGCAACTGCAGCGCGATGAAGGGCGTCGTATTGCAGAACACCATTACAACAACGCCGTCTCGCGTCGGAAATCTTCCTCAGTGTCCTCCAGCAATTCGGCACCGGCGGCCATCGCCAGCAGCAGAAAATGCACGCGCGGCATACCAAGCCACTGGGCCGCTAACCCAGAGGACAAACGCCCTTCCCGAAACAACGCCATGGCGGCATCTCGTTGCACGCGCTCGGCGAGTTCTCGCGAGTTCATGTGTAGACTGAGCATGACCTCAGGCGGGCAGGTGATTTCAACGGTGTTTGACATCATTAACCCACATCCTTCCGGTCAACTCCGGACTTGGAGGAACAGCTCCGTCGCCGATCATAACCAACCCCGCCGGGTTCGGGTAGGGGCGGCGGCGCTGGCTGAGACCGCCGCATAAAAAAGCCCCCGAGGGGTGAACCTCGGGGGCTGGACTGGAAGTGTGAAACCTAGTTAGGCGGGATCAGTCAGGGGCTGAACACCAGCTACGCATGTATCGCCGAGAGCGCGTCAGGGTTGGCCTCGACGATCTTGAGTAAAGCCCGGGCAGGACCTGCCGGACGCACTCGGTGCTGCTCCCAGTTCTGCAGCGTCTTGGGCTTGACGCCGATCAGATAGGCAAAACGGCTCTGCGACAGCCCGGTGCGCTCGCGGATCGCCTTGACGTCGGGATCGGGAAACTCCAGGACGCGCAAGCCAGCCACCTTCTCGCCACGCATATGGCAGCCCATGTCACGCACACTGTCCAGCAACTCGTCGAACTGGTTGTCATTCATCTCGAATCTCCGCTTGCATCACATCAGACAACCGCCGCAACTGATCCTGAGTCAGGTCGGCAGCGACATTCTTCGCGTAGGCATAGAGCAAGTAGCACCGCTCCTTGCTCACCCAGTGGTAGTAGATCACCCGGGCGCCGCCCCGCTTTCCCCGTCCGGGCAGCGGAACACGCAGCTTGCGCAGTCCCCGACTACCGGGAATCAGGGCGCCGGCAGCAGGGTTTTCCAGCAAGGTGTTCTGCAGCTCGGAGATATCCTCATCCGAAAACAGATCGGCTGCACAACGGACGAAGATCGGAAGTTCCACAAAAAGCATGGGCGCATTATCCGCTAGAAGCGGATGGTCGAGCAAGCTGAGAACATGTCGAAAAAGTCGGCGCTGGCGGGGCGGCGATAAAAAACCTCCGCAGCCTGGTGAGCGACGGAGGGGGGCGGGTGCTTGCGCCCTCGGTGGGTTGAGGGTCAGGGGATTAAACGTCGTACGTCCCCTATTTGCGTAAGCTGAGACTGATTAAAAAAGCCTGTGCCATCGCCTCGCGGCGATTGGAGTAGCCCCGTTCGAAGTCGGCCAATGACGTCACCAGCGCTCGACGCTGCGCGCGCGGCACCTCGCGCAGGCGCTCTAGCGGCTTGTCAACCGCAGTGAAGCGATCCACAAAGGATTCGGCCCCTAAAAACACCTGATGGCGCAGCCCACCCCAAACGCTTGGCTGACCAACGCCAGCCGCCACGAACGCCGCATAGCCCGCGCGTGCCGGGGCGCGATCCCCGCCGAACTGCGCCAGCAGCCAATCGGTCTCGAGCCAGTCTGGCGCCCTGGCTTGGCCAACCATGGCCCCATAGCTGCTCCAAGGCCACTCCGCCGCCTGGGCCACCATCCGCGCCCGCACCGGATTGAGCACGACATACCGCGCCAGCTCCAGCAAATAACGGTCGCGCTCGACCAGGATGCCCTTGAATCGCCCCTGGAACACATGTCCGACGAGACCATGACGGCGGTTGAAGCCTTGCGTATAGACACATTGAGCTGGCGCATCCCCTTGGATAGATTCGCCTCGGCCGTCTCGACCACCAGATGATAGTGATTGGTCATCTGACAATAAGCGTGACAGCGCCAGTTGAAACGCTCACACACCTGCTGGAAGACCTCAAGCCAAGCCGCGCGATCTTCGTCATCTCGGTAGATCGGCTCGCGCCGATCCCCGCGTGCGGTCACATGGTAAAATCCACCCGCCAGTTCGATGCGTAAAGGCCTCGCCATCAGGTCTCACTTCACACGTGCATGCGGAATGTTTGGACTCTCCGGATTGACCATGATCGTCTGTCGACTCGGAGACAGAACCAGATCCATATCCTCCATGGGCACGGCGCCAAGCCGCACCTCGTCTCCCATCACCAACGCCCCCACAAAGCACAGTCGATTTTCAAACGTCACTTTCAATGGGCCAACATAAGGAACACGCATCGAACGGCCATCGGCAACCGTGACCTCCCGTAAGGACTCGGTTTGTAAATCGAGCTGCAGAGCAACATGCTCGGGGATACAGAGCATCAGCGCCCCAGTATCGGCCAGCGCTTGAAGCGTGATTGAGTGGAGGTCCGGTTTGCGTGGATTGCTCAACGTGATGTCAGCAAACAAGTGCCCCATGAAATGCGCTCCGAATACCTAGTGATGGACGACCAAGCATAGCCTAACGATGCTGGATTGCAAGACCTGACCCTTGAGCCCGTGAGCCCGGGCCAGTCGCGGCAGGATGTCGGTTTCCAGCGAGCACGGCAGGCGGTCGATGAACGGACGGCCGCCGATGTCGAGCATCGGTTTGGGCAGGGCGGCGGTCAGCGGGCCGAGGCGGGTGCCTTGGCCGCCGACGAGGATGAGGGCTTGGGGCATGGGTTAGTATACTGTCCACGAACTCCCCGGAACTCCGACGATGGGAACTCCCGATGGGTTCATCTTGGCATCAGGGTTCGCAGGGCCTGGTTAACAGCGGTTGAACTTGGAAATTGCGCAAACACATCGTCTTCCAATACAACCGCATTTGGCGGCATGACATATTCTTTAACCAGAATGCTGCCATCTTCTTGATGAATCGTCACCTGATAACCCTGTCGCATTGCCAGGTGATGCTTGCCCCGAACTCCACGGCTAAAATCGTAACTCTTTTCAATCGTCTCATCATGTTGCTCGTTCATACTCTTTGCGCTCCGCAGACGTGGCCTTGCGACAACTGATCACGCGTATATTGTCACCCCGCTCGGTATAGACAACAACCAAAAGGCGACATCTCACTGACAAACCGACATCGATGAAACGAGCTTCCTCCCTGGAATGGGAAGGATCTGCGATCGTGATCGCTAGCGCGTCGGTGAAAACGGTCACTGCCTCGTCGAAATCAATACCGTGTTTCGCGCGATTACTTGACGCTTTCGTTTCGTCCCACTCGAAGTTAAGCGCCATTGTCGAACAAATCCCGCGTGTCAGTATCCTGTTGGCGTGGCTTTGGCCCAGGCTTTTGCCGCTTGAGCGCACGACCGAGGCGCTGCTCCACTGCTTCGACAAAATCATCCCCGCCGAGCGGGCGTCCGGTGCGGGCATGGGCGTGCAGGGCTTCGACGGCGTCCTTGTCCTCCGGCTGGCCGAGGAAACAAATGCGCCTGCGCACTCGACCACTCCCAATCCTCTGGTCGTTGGCATAGACGAGCGCGCACGGGATTCAGCTCCACATACCGGGCGGCGGCGATCAAATGCCGCTCATCCATCACGAACGAGTGGAACCATCCCTGCCACAGGTGCCCGCGCCAGCCTTGGCGAAAATTGATCATCCGGGTGTAGCGCCGATGGGCTTCACCCAGCGCATCCCGCAAACCAAACTCCGTCGCGGGCACCAGAATCAGATGCACATGATTGGGCATGAAGCAGTAGGCCAACACCCGCGTTTCGCAGGCGCGACAGGAGAGCGATAGCAATCGACGATACTCCGTATAGTCGTCATCGCTAAAAAATGTCTGCTGCCGTCGATTGCCGCGCTGCGTCACATGATGCGGCAACCCTGGAACCACCACTCGCGGGAGTCTTGCCATTGTTCCGTCAATTTCTCACCCGTCACAAACGCCTTAGTAAGACTGTAAGCGCATTCGGCGTTCTTCGTCTAGGAATTAAGTATACTGTCCCCAGAATCCTATGAATCCTATGTCCCCAGAATCCGAATCCTAAGGTAAGGGCTGCGATACGAACCCTTCTGAATCTGGATGCGGCGCAATTGAATGTTTTTTGTGCCCATTTTCGGACTTTGGTTCGGTTGGCTGTGTGCAATTCAGCAGCGGCGACAATGCATCAGTTTTGATAGTGTGACTGGATTCTGCAACAATGTTTTTACTTGTGAAGTAACCCTGATAAAGCGTTGCTATGGCAAGGGCAAGGGTAGCTACAACAGTCGCCAAACCCACAATCAGATAATTTGAGGTTTTTGCACGGGCTCGATTAATTTTATCCACCAGCTTTTTGTTTTCTGATTCATAATTATTACGCTCGGTTTCAATACGTTCTCTATCTTCCAACGCATCCGCCAAATCCATTTCTAGCGCCGTGACTCTCGGCAAGGTCAAGGCGTTCATTTCCGCAAACAGCGTTTGTGCCTTTACCAACTCTTCTTGTAAAAAAGAATAATATTCGATGCGCGTTTCTGCTGAAAGTCTTTGTGCGTTGATGTTTTGAATAATGTCGAGCAAATCTTGAATGATGCGTTGTTTCTTTTCCGGGTCGTCAATATCCGCTACTCGACTTTGGAAAATGCGATTGGTTTCGTAAACAAACAAATCCAACGCATCAAAATAACCGCGCTTACAGTGTTTATAGGCTTCAATTAAATTTGATTGGATTTCGGTTTTATTCGATTGACTACAGGTGGTGGCTTTTAAAATATGATGCCCGGCATAACGCAGTTGGTTCATCGTTTGCGGCACAATAGATTGGAGTGTATTAGATACAACACGAGCCAAGTTCTCTGTAGCAAAATACCAATCTTTAACAACCTTTAAATCAATATTTGGTTCTTCGCCTGGGGCGATATTGATATCGGCTATCGACGCCAATCGGTCGATGTCCGCTTGATGGCAACGCGAGTGTACGAAATCTTCGGACGGATAATCATGCGCGCCATCTTCAGCGTAACGCATCCCCTCGCCCATTAAGCACGCCCCATTAAATGCTTTAATTGGCGAACAGTTTTTTCATTCGCTTGCTGTAATTGCACACTGTTGAAACGAGACGAAACCAGATTACGTTCATACACATCCGCTTCAACGCTCCCTAAACCAGAATGAAAGCTTTCGGGACGCTCTGCTTCAAACTTAGCGTGTTGAATATGGCGCTTTAATCGTGCACGACTGACTCGCGCCGTTCTGCGTACCGTTTTATGCGGCTGAAATTCAACCGCTTGCAACCCTGTCAATCGTGTAATTAAACGATCAAACCAGCCCATAACTGCTCCTCGTTAGCCAGGCAAAATAAAGTCGAATATTATACTTTTTAAGCTCTTACAAGTCAATTGATTCCAACCTTAAACCTTAAACATTCGTGCCGTTATCAAATACCACACTCTCCATGCATAGGGCCTTGATCATCGCCTGGTCCAATACCTAGCCTAGCGGTCAACAATAGCCTGTTTGAGTCAGCAAAATCACCGCAGCGGATCGGCGGGCCTGGGGCATGCACCCAGTGCGGGTGATCCGGACTATCGGCCGCGCGGAGGAATACGGCCATGCCGAGGACTTCGTGCTCGGGGTGTTCTTCGCCATAGAGCCCCTGAAACTCGACCACATAGGCGGGACCTGCATGGCCGTCAGGCGCGACCAGCCCATCGAGGCGGCGCTCCAAGCTTTTGAGGGTCAGCGAGCAGACCCTGTAGGCGCCTTCCAGCTGCAGACCACCGGTGAGCACTCGAAAGGCCTCGGGGCCACTGCGCAGAAACAGATAGATCGGGTGGTCGGTCTTCATGCCCGGCAGGATAGACGAAGACCAACCCGCTCGGATAGCGCGGCGTATTCAGTCAACAGTGACCAGAACGGCCGCAAGGCGATCAGCGGGGCTCGAGCGGATCAGCGCAGGGTTTTCGGTATCCGGAGAGTAAGCCGGGAACTTGTCCGCGTTTAGGTCAAGGTTTGTTTTCTCTGTTTCCGCCTGGTTTCCCGGCGGTGCCACAATATTATGACCGTGCGCAGCTTCGTTACCCGGCTCCTCGCAGAACCGGACTTGGAGTGTTACACCATCCGGCTCCCAGTTCAGGTCATTCACCAAGGAATGGGCTGTCTCAACCCATCAACACAGAAAGCCCTCCTTCCATCAGACCACCCATGTTTCTCGCGCTTGGCTCCATTGGTGTGAATCGCATCGGCTCTCGTTTTCACGCGCAGAGTCCTCTCGGTGTAGGGGCGTGTTAGACCAATGCAATCTCCCAAACCGCCACTCCTTTGCTCGACCCGCATTACCGGGCGTCATCGCTCATACGAGTGGCTCCGACTTCCAGCAACCACCGCCGATGTCCTCGTTGATTAGACTTGTTCATCGGTGCCCACCTCCCGCAGACCGGCTGTTGGATCTCCCTGGTTACCACGTGCTCTCAATGTAAGGCTCGATACGGCCTCGGACCCCGGGGAGTCTCCATGCCACTGACCTTGACGCGACATGGAGTGTTGCCTGCCGGGGGGACAAACCCGTCGGCACTCTCCGACAAATTCTTTTCGGGGCTCTACACCTTCAGGGGCGGCTTCACCCGCTACCTTTGCACCTCGCCTGTTTTCATGCCTACGCACCGACGCGTCAGTTACCCTTCGCGCCGTAAGGCTTGATACCGGGCTCGCGGCTCACGATTACCCAGGCGGGACTCTAACCCGCTAGAGCACGCGGCCTTGCCAGGCCGCACTGTCCCCGGATCTCCGATCTCTCGGATCTCCTGTCCCCGGATCTCTACTGATTAACCTTGGCCTCGGTGGGAGGGCTTGCCGCGGGGGAGAACCGCAAGGCGTTCTTTCGTTCAAGACGGATCTTGCGGTCGCGCCAACTCCAATTCTCCGATTTCCTGCAAAAGAAAAGGGATATTCGGCTGTTGAAAGCTTAACCCTGGGGCTGGAATCCGATGATGTTTGATATCGGGGTGAACATGCCGGTGATGAGGATGGGTATCGGTCAGTGTGGGATCATCCGGATGTGGCTGTGAATCATACCAATAGAGCAGCCGGCCTTCTTGCCAAACCTCATAGCCATACTCGCGAATCTTTCCCGGCGAGTGATCGAAAGTGAGCCGTTCACGCACGTTTAGGCGGATACCGTGGTCGAATTCGAGCTCGCCTCTCAGGACTGCCACCGTTGCACCACGACGAACGACGACCAAGGTCGAACGCCGGATAGCCGTAAACTGGCTTTCGAGGCCATAGATGAACGCCTCGTAATCAGCCAGCGATTGGAATGGATTCATGGCGGGCGGTGCGTTCCATCAGGTCGATGTAGCTCGAGACTTGCGCCGATTGGAGCAAGCGACGCGTTTCATTGCCAAACAATTCCATTCGCTCCTGAAGAATCTGATAAGAAGCAGCCCATTCGCTCCAGTCCAAAACCCACGATGAATCGGCCGGTTCTTCACCGTTGCAATAAGCCTCGTAGAACATCTCGGTTGGAACACCGAACTTGCGCTCGAAAACCAGCAGGTCTTCGCGCATGGCGTGGATGTCGCGGAGTACATCATCCAAGGTCATCTGATCACCTCTCTCTTATCTGAGACCAGCCGCCCATCAGGCCGCCGCTTGCTCCCGCCCGAGCAGTGCATCGGCCACCGCCTCGAGTCGGCGGCAGTGATGCGCTCGTAGTAGGCACCGACGCTGTCTGGACTGAATTTCGTCACAGACGGCATATGCTGTTGCTCCTCATAAGCATAGAGTGTTTGGCGGACGTCAACGCGACAGTCCCAGAGTGCGGTGCTGAACTGCTGGGGGCGAAAGCGCTGGTCGGTATCGGCCAAGACCGCAAGGCTGGCCACTGGCACCTGATAGCGGTCGCGGATCTTGTAGTGATAGGTGTACATGCGCTCGGCAAAGGCGGTTTCCGCTTCGCCTTGCACTTCGACATGGATCAGTACCCAGACCGCGGTGCCATCGCGCAAGGTGACGCCAACCAGCTTATCGGCATAGCGCTTGGTGGTCTTGGCCTCGCGCACCAGTTGCTGGAATTCCTTGTCGAGAAACTGCACCCCTTTGGACCAGTCGATCTCGGCATGCACCGTCGGGAACAGCAGCGCTAGGAACTCCGGGAAGAAGCGATCGAGGGCCTCCTTCCAGGGGCTGTCATCGTCGCGCTTGGGCGACGCGGTCTCGGCGCTGTGGCGATCGGCTGGCATGGTCTGAGGCTGAGTCGCCTGCCCTCAATGGCGCTCGCGCTGATCGCCGAGGAGATCCTCAACGCCCGTGGCATCGAAAATGCCATCCAGCCAGGTGTCGAGCTGCGCCTCAGGCGCCGCGGCAATGCGCTGCTCGGCCCAGGTGGGCAGCGGGCCGATCCTCTCACCCTTGGCAAAGATCGACTGATAGGCCTTGGTCTCCTCAAGCGGGGTCACGAGATTCAACATGGTCCAGATCTCCTCATCGGTATAGCGGCTGAAGCGTTCAAAAAACCAGAATTCCAACACTTCTGACAACGTCTCGCGGGTGTCTGCATCGAGCGGCGCTTGTTGGATCGTCTGCCAGAGCACCGGGGCGCGCTGCGTCAGCTCCGCATCCGTCTCGATGATCAGCGGGGCGAACACGGCAACATAGGGATTGTCGGGCTCACGCGCGAGCCACTCGCGCAAGAAACTGTCGAGACTGATGCAGCGGATCGGCGAGCCTGGGGCATGCACCCAGTGCGGTCGGTCCGGAATATCCGCCGCGCGCAGGAACACCGCCATGCCCAGCACTTCATGCTCGGGGTTCTCTTCGCCATAGAGCCCGATCTTGGCGGCGAGGTTGTACAGGGATTTAGCCTTGGGCTGGGCCTGAAACTCGACCACATAGGCAGGGCCTGAGTGGCCGTCGGGCGCGACCAGGCCATCGAGGCGGCGCTCTAGGCTTTTGATGGTCAGCGAGCAGACCTTGTAGGCGCCTTCGAGCTGCAGGCCACCGGTGAGCACTCGAAACGCCTCGGGGCCGCTGCGCAGAAACAGATAGATCGGGTGGTCGGTCTTCATGCACGTCAGAATAGTCGAAGACTGACCCGCTCGGATAGCGCGGGGGATTCGGTCAACGGTGACCGGAACTGCTGAAAGGCGTCCAGCGGAACTCGTGCGGATCAGCGCAGGGCATTCGGTATATATGTCCCCGGAATGCCGAGCAGTTTATCGTCCAACAATGAACTGAAAACGCCAGTGCAATAGGAAGAGTCGAGATGAATCGTACCCGTTAGTTCATCTGCAAACTTGACCGCAAGTGTGCGATTACCAGCAGGTTTAATTTCGATGACATCCCAATGCATGTTTATCTCCTGATTATTTCAAAGGCTCGATAGGCTTCGGGTGCTGCTTTATCTGACACAAATCCCAACTTTCCAGAAGATCCCGCTGGTGCAACTCAGCCCAGTCAAGCACCAATTGCGAAGCTCGACGGGGCAGATTTCCTTCACTGATCGGGCGCGGTGCTTCCTTGTTCTGGCACTTGTTTCAATCCGCACCGAGGAGCAAAAACGCGACCGCGCGTGGTGAATGCATGACCCCTTTGGTTTTATTGTCGATACCTTTAATTTACAGAATGCTCAGAATGCTCAGAATGCGAAAGCAGCCTATTTTCCCGCTGGCGCTCGCGTAAGGCGGCGGTGCGCTGGTGCCAAAATGCCAATTGCTCCTCCAGCGTCATTTTGTTGGTCAATTGCGCAACATATTCCGCACCGCGTTGTTTTAAGCGGACACACTCAGGCTCAGGGTTCGTTGTCATAGCGAATCACCTCCAACGGTGAAAAGATGCCAATCGGTCCATAGCCTTGCAGCGTATTGACCGCGTTATATTTCGGAATCTTGTCGAAATGAACAATGTGCTTGAAATTCCAACTGACGATCAGTTCACAAGCGGACACCGTGGCCATCGCTACATGCAGCGCATCATCGGTGGACTTGGTTGTGACCACCCCTGCTTGCAAGTAGGCCTGTTGCAGCAGCAGAACCTTGCCGTCGACTAAAGCAATCTCAGCCTCTGCCGTGTGGTGGAAAAAAGCGGCGCGAACAGCTTCGGGCGCAGGCTCAATCTCTGCTTCGACCAATGCGGAGGTGACCAAAACAAAGCGACCGGATTCGAATTCCTCAAACAGCGCTTGGCTGGCGTGGGCAAATTCAGGGTCGAACAAGCCACCAAAAACTGAAGTGTCAGCATAAATTCTCATTAAAATTCCATATCCGCCCGACTTTCACACCTGCCCCAGCACCGCGATGGCGGCGGCGCAAATAACAGGACAGACTTTTTGAGCGGAAGCTCGCTTTGCTCGCCGACAATGATCTGATTGCGCGAGCACCTGTAAGGCGAGCCAAAAATTTAACCTGCTTTTTTTTACGCTTTACAGCTTGACAGTAGAAATTAATTCGACCCCGGCCCCTTTAAATTTGTTTCGGTCTCGGCTGTCATGCGGTGAGTTTAGCCGAATTGGTGCAAGCAAGGATAGCCGTCAACCCGCCGGGTTCGGGTAGGGGCGGCGGCGCTGGCTGAGACCGCCGCACAAAAAAGCCCCCGAGGCGCGAACCACGGGGGCTGGAAGTGTGAAACCTGGTTAGGCGGGATCAGTCAGGGGCTGAGCGTCCTTGCCCGGGTGGCTCGGAAAATAAACCGAACCTAAGGCCCCTTAGATTATTTGATTATTTAGTCGCCAATCTGGTGAAAATCTTCTTGGGCAAGGGCCATAGGCTGTTCTCCTTCTGCGCGATCTCTGTAGCAGCGCTGCCGCACTCTGCCTTTTTCGATGCCGATTTGAGCAATGGAGGATATCAGAGTGCGAGCGTATCGCACGCTGTCCCACGCACCGAAAGGTCAAGGATCCTTCAGGCGATAGTCAAGGCGGGTGAGTAGGCTCATGAAAGGCTCGGAGTCGCGCGCTTCTTGCTCAAGTGCGGGCAGGTGCGGGCGACGTGGGCGGGGGCTGATCAGGTCGCCGCTGCGGCCGGTGTTGTCAGAGAGTTCGATGACCGCGAAAGTGTCGGTGAAATCCGGGTTGTAGCCGAGCGCCAGGGCCTCGCAGATGCGGGGCATGACGGCGGCGGGTTCGGCGACGAAGTCTTCGTAACGGATCAGCGGGCAGTCTGGGTAGGCGTCGAGAAAGGCGTGGACGCGCTGGACGATGTCGTGCAGCGTGGGCCGATCGGGGATGCTGTCGCTGAAGTGAAAGTGGCCGGGGACGAAGGGGCTGAGGGGGTCGACTTCGCTGAGCACCTGAGTGTTGGGTTGGGCGGCGATGCAGCGACTGATGTTCGAACTTACTTCAATTGACTCGCATCCTGAAGTTTCAAAATCCCCGTTAACACCCCTTGGTCATTCACTACCAGTAGCGCTGTCACACTGGCTTTCAGCATAATGTTTTCAGCGTCAGCAAACATTTCGGTTTCATTCACCGTCAGGGGCGAGCGTGTCATGATGTCGCTGGCCGTCAGGCTATCCATGCGGTCATGATGAAACAACGCTCGGCGCAAGTCACCATCGGTAATCACGCCCTTCAGTGCCCCGTTATCCACCACCACGCCAACGCCCAACCCGGCTTGGGTGATGGTCATGATCACATCCCGCAAGCTGTCTAAAGGTGCGCACAATGGCAGGTTAGCGTGCATCACATCCTTGATGCGTGTTAAGAGGCGTCGCCCAAGACTCCCGCCGGGATGGAAGATGGCAAAATCCTGGGGCTTGAAATGGCGGCGGTTGATCAAGGCGACCGCCAAGGCATCGCCCATCGCCAGCGTGACCGTGGTCGAAGTCGTCGGCGCGAGATTGTTCGGGCAGGCCTCGCGCTCAACGGAAATATCCAGCACCAGATCGGCGTTGCGACCCAAGGTCGACTGTGCATTCCCCACCAGTGCAATCGTCTTCACGCCAAAGTGACGCAGTGAGGGAATCAGGCGAATGATCTCTTCTGTCTCGCCGCTGTAGGAAATCAGAATCGCAACATCATCAGCCGTAAACATCCCCAGGTCACCGTGATAGGCCTCGGCAGGATGCACGGCAAAACTTGGCGTGCCGGTCGAGGCCAAGGTCGCCGCGATCTTGTTGCCGATAGCACCGGACTTGCCCATGCCAGAGACGATCACCCGCCCGGTTGTCTCGAGGATCAGATGAACGGCTTGATCGAAAACCCCATTCAGCCGCTCTGCCGTCGCCTCGAGCGCCTTGGCCTGGATCTGAAACACCTCTTTGGCAGCTTGAACGCTCGACAGAGCATCGCGCTCGTTTTTCGTGTTTTCTTTGTCCATACTCGCGACTTTCCGACCCCTTATTGCGCCATACCGGCGGCTACCCTATTAAACCCCGTCGCTGACTGGAAGACAGCCGCCTTGCCCTGCGCCTCCAGAATCGCATCAGCCAGCTCACGCAGCGCCGCCCTGCTGGCCGGCTAGCAAGGCACGCACGGCCTCCAGGCACGCTGGGGTATCCACACCCGGCCCAGTGTGCGCCACCTCAAAGGCGCGGATGTGCACCCCGGCCGCGAGCAAGCGCAACTGCTCCAGTTGCTCGGTCTGCTCCAACGCGCAGGCGGGCAAGGTGGCATAGCGCTCCAGCACCGACCGCCGATACGCATAGACCCCAACGTGCTTGAAAAAGCCCGGATGCCGCTCGCCATCGCGCGGGTAAGGTAATCGGTGCACGGCTGAAATAGAGCGCATGGCCCTGCTGTCCCAAGACCAGCTTGACTGCATTGGGATTCTGGGCCTCGTGCGGCGCAATGGCATGATACAGCGTGCCGACCGCGATGGACGGATCCGCCAGCATGCCCTGTGCCAGGCGCTCGATATCCGCTAGCCTGATCAGCGGCTCATCGCCTTGTAGATTGATGTAGATGGCGGCGTCGAGCGTCTCCATCACCTCGATCAGGCGCTCGGTGCCGGAGCGATGGGTTGACATGGTAAAATAAATTCAACCGGAGAGTAAGCCGGGGTCTTACCGTGTTTAGGTCAACGTTCGTTTTCTCTGTTTTCCGCCTGGTTTCCCGGCGGTGCCACGATATCTTGACCATGCGCAGCTCGACTCCCGGCTCCTCGCAGAACCGGACTTGGAGTGTTACACCATCCGGCTCCCAGCCTGAGCCATCCACCAAGGGACGGGGTAGAGATTATGGAGAATGCGTGCCTTGGGCAGCAGCAGCCGGATATACGCCGAGAACTGTTTCCAGTTCACCGAGCGCTTCTGACTTCGCCTGTTTAGCCATGTAAACAGCAGCCGTTGGGCAAAGTAGACGTAGCTCGACAGCCCGCGACTGTTACCGCTGACGCCATAGTACTGGATGTGTCCTTGCAGATGCCGCGCAAGGAAGGCCACCATGGCGTTCCCTCCCTCAGTACGCAAGTCCCGCAGGCGCGCGTTGAGGGCCTTGAGCTTCTTGCGCAGGCGCTTGCCGTCGGTTTTGCGACCGACCACAAAGCGCCCCGTCCGACTCCGACCCACGTAGTGGGTGAAACCAAGAAAACTGAAGGTGCGTGGTCCCTGGCATTGCACCCGCCGACGTCCGAGCATGGCACTGCCAAATTGCAGCAACGCCGTCTTGCTCGGCTCGATCTCCAGAGCGAACTCGGCCAAACGCGCAGGCATCTCGGTGAGAAATGCGCGGGCGTCGGCTTCGTACTCAAAGCAGGCCACAAAGTCATCGGCGTAGCGAATCAGGTAGGCCTTGCCCGCACACTGGCGTGCAAAACGCTTTTCGAACCAAAGGTCGAGAACGTAGTGCAGGTAGATATTACTTAACACGGGCGAGACCAATCCACCTTGCGGTGTCCCCTCGACGCTGGCTGTGAATACGCCATCGTCCATGATGCCGGCCTTCAGAAACCGTTGGATGATCCGTAGAAAGTTCGGATCGCCAATGCGGTGCTCCAGAAAGCGCAGCAGATGGGCATGGGAGACGTGGTCGAAGAAGCCTTTGATGTCGGCTTCAACCACCCATTGCGTCCGTTCGTTAGTGATGACCTCCGCGACCCGTCGCAGCGAATCGTGCGCACTGCGCCCAGGGCGAAAGCCATAGGAGCAGTCCCGAAACTCCGGCTCCCAAATGGCCTGCAAGATTTGGCTAAGACGATCCTGCACCAGACGATCCTCGAAACTCGGAACGCCCAGTGGGCGCATACGCCCATCTCCTTTCGGGATGTAGGTTCGCCGCACCGGTTGCGGCCTGTAGCCCAGTCGGCGTATCCGTGCCGATAAGTCCTCCAAGCGAGCCAATAGGCCCTTGGCATAGTCCTCCTTTCTTACCCCGTCAACTCCGGGCGCCTTGCGTCCGTCTTGCCGTCCGAAGCTCTCACGCAACCCCTCGGGATCAAACAGCAACCCCATCAGGGAGGTGAACCGCGTATGCAGTTCCTCGCGCGCCTTCAGTGTGAAACGCTTCAGTTTGGTTGTCACGCTCTTAGTCCTCTCAGCGTAGGGACGTGTGTCACTGTCACATTATCTCAGACCGCCACTCCTTTGCTCGTCCCGCATTACCGGGCGTCATCGCTCATACGAGTGGCTCCGACTTCCGTGCAACACCGCCGGCGTCCTCGCTTTTTACACTTGTTCGCCGGTGCCCGCTTCCCGCAGACCGATGCACGGATCTCCCTGGTTACCACGTGCTCTCAATGTCAGGCTCGATACGGCCTCGGACCCCGGGGAGTCTCCATGCCACTGACCTTGACGCGACATGCAGTGTTGCCTGCCGGGGGGCCAAACCCGTCGGCACTCTCCAACGTAATTTTCGGGGCTCTACACCTTCAGGGGCGGCTTCACCCGCTACCTTTGCACCTCGCCTGTTTTCGTGCCTACGCATGGACGCGTCTGTTACCATTCGTGCCCCAAGGCTCGATACTGGGCTCGCGGCTCACGATTACCCAGGCGGGACTCTAACCCGCTAGAACACGCGGCCTTGCCAGGCCGCACTGACCCCCCTTATGATTCTACAGCTTCGTTATGGTGAGTGCCGTTTACGGGAGTCGGTCACCTATTTCTCCGAGTCGTTCACCCAGACGGTCGATCAATCCCTGACTGTAATAGATACCTTGGCCACGCATCGCAGCGGCCGCTTCCCGGAAAGATGGGATGAAGCCGCTTGCTTTTGCCTTGACGAGAATGCCCAGGGTTCCAGTCACGCGCAGTCCAAGGTATTCGGCCAAGCTGCGCGCACGGCGTTCATCGATCACGACGAGGTCACTACCGTGGTGACGAGCCAGCAAAATCGTCTGCTTTTCGCCGCGATCCAGATCCAAGATCATCGACTCATCCGATGGCAAATCGGGATACAAATTCACCCAAGGCAGGCGCTGTAGGGCGGGTACCGAGATCGGCCCACCCCGGGCGCATTCCTCTGCCACGGCTTGCGCCACTGCGATGTCTCCGAGAACCAGATGCAGCAGGTCGAGTCGGTCAATGCTCGCCAGCGCGATGAAGGGCGTCGTATTGCAGAACACCATTACAACAACGCCGTCTCGCGTCGGAAATCTTCCTCAGTGTCCTCCAGCAATTCGGCACCGGCGGCCATCGCCAGCAGCAGAAAATGCACGCGCGGCATACCAAGCCACTGGGCCGCTAACCCAGAGGACAAACGCCCTTCCCGAAACAACGCCATGGCGGCATCTCGTTGCACGCGCTCGGCGAGTTCTCGCGAGTTCATGTGCAGACTGAGCATGACCTCAGGCGGGCAGGCGATTTCAACGGTGTTTGACATCATTAACCCACATCCTTCCTGTCAACTCCGGACTTGGAGGAACAGCTCCGTCGCCGATCATAACCAACCTCGCCGGGTTCGGGTAGGGGCGGCGGCGCTGGCTGAGACCGCCGCATAAAAAAGCCCCCGAGGGGTGAACCTCGGGGGCTGGACTGGAAGTGTGAAACCTAGTTAGGCGGGATCAGTCAGGGGCTAAAAAATAAACCGACCCCGGCGGCCCCTTTGATTGTTTTCCTCGGCAAAAAAGCAAGCCGCGCGGTTGTGGCCGCGCTGGATGACGTGGTGCGGGTAGTCGGCAATGTGCAGGCGCGGGCGTCTTGCTGCCCGGTCAGCTCCTTGCCGACCGAAACCGCATTGCTGCGGCACACACACTTATCCTGACACTGAGGGGCGAGCAGGGGCTGAACACCAGCTACGCATGTATCGCCGAGAGCGCGTCAGGGTTGGCCTCGACGATCTTGAGTAAAGCCCGGGCAGGACCTGCCGGACGCACTCGGTGCTGCTCCCAGTTCTGCAGCGTCTTGGGCTTGACGCCGATCAGATAGGCAAAACGGCTCTGCGACAGCCCGGTGCGCTCGCGGATCGCCTTGACGTCGGGATCGGGAAACTCCAGGACGCGCAAGCCAGCCAACTTCTCGCCACGCATATGGCAGCCCATGTCACGCACACTGTCCAGCAACTCGTCGAACTGTTTGTCATTCATCTCGAATCTCCGCTTGCATCACAACAGACAACCGCCGCAACTGATCCTGTGTCAGGTCGGCAGCGACATTCTTCGCGTAGGCATAGAGCAAGTAGCACCGCTCCTTGCTCATCCAGTGGTAGTAGATCACCCGGGCGCCGCCTCGCTTTCCCCGTCCGGGCAGCGGAACACGCAGCTTGCGCAGTCCCCGACTACCGGGAATCAGGGCGCCGGCAGCAGGGTTTTCCAGCAAGGTGTTCTGCAACTCGGAGATATCCTCATCCGAAAACAGATCGGCTGCACAACGGACGAAGATCGGAAGTTCCACAAAAAGCATGGGCGCATTATCCGCTAGAAGCGGATGGTCGAGCAAGCTGAGAACATGTCGAAAAAGTCGGCGCTGGCGGGGCGGCGATAAAAAACCTCCGCAGCCTGGTGAGCGACGGAGGGGGGCGGGTGCTTGCGCCCTCGGTGGGTTGAGGGTCAGATGCGCTGGGTTGAGAACAAAGACGACGCTCTCAGTCATTGGGCGCGGGGTCTCAAGCAGCGCCGTCATGCCAATGTCGCCGTGGTTGCGATGGCCAACAAGCTCGTGCGCATCGCTTGGGCGGTGATGACCACCGGCAAGGCCTTCGATGCGGCGCGCGGCGCCTTAGCGAAGCCTGCGGCCGTTACCGCGTAACGCCCTATCGGCCACGAACCCTTCCGCTTAACCTGCCCTGATCGGGCATCAACCGAGTTCCACACCACGAGTTGCGAAGAGAGAAAGTCACTGTAATGGCATGAAAGGTACGACCGCCTCGCTGAAAACCTGACGGGGACAGCAGCCAGCTTAAGCTGAGACTGATATCCTGATTGAGGACGGCGGGGTACGCGAATTCCATTAGGGCACGGGGATCGACTTCGATGATGATCCCGCTAACGATGCCGGATAGTTGGCCGCAACGTTTCCTTCTACCAAACAGCGATTTTCCTCTTGCATCGCGGGGCGGACCATATATGTCCCCGGATCTCCCCGGATCTCGGGTCGGTTGATTGATTGTTCCAGCGCTCCCGGTGCCTCAGTGGAAAATGGTCTCCGGCGTCTCGGCAGTGAGGACACGACCCAACCAAGTGTCCAGTTGCTCCAGCTCGGCGGTTTCTATGCGCTCGCGGTGCGCTTGCACGACCTCGGGGCCGAATTTTTGATCGAGCTGGCGCAGTAATGTCCTGGCTTCGCCCTGCTGCACTCCCTGGTCAATAAATCGATCAGCAAACGCGCTCATGGTTTCAGTCTCCTCGGCATAGTGTTGTTGGTAGCGCTGGCGTTCAGTCTCGTCCAGGTTGGCATAGATGTCGACAAAGTCGAGGTATTTGATCTGGCGCTCGCGGTCGGGTTCCAGGGTGCGCAGACCGCGCACCGCTTGGGCGTAGACCTCGACCTTCTCCTCGGGCGCATAGCGCATGTTGGGCAGGTTCAACCGTGCGACCAGGTTGGGGCTGTCGAAATAATCCCGGGCCTTGAGCCCAAACAACGGCCAGGCGAGATAGCTGAACTGAAGATAATCGCGCGTGTCGCTGCCCAGGGTGAGTGTTTCATCGAACTTGCCGGGGTGGAGGAAGATCACTACGGGTACCACGCGCTCGGTGTGGTACAGCTCGGCCAAGTCCAGGCAATAATGTGCCAGGCGATGGATCGAGAAGCGCTTGGGCTCGGTTTCTTCCTCAAAGACAAACAGCAGCGCCTGGCGGCGTCCATCAGGCCATTCGAGCAGCAGCGGCACATCCAGCTCGCGAAAGCGATCACCCAAACGTTCCTTGAGTTGCTCCTCGCGCAGCGGCAGGATTCGCACCTCCTCGCCCAGCCGCGCCACTTCGCTGGCGGCGGCAAACTCAATGGCCTGGCGTGGGTAGTCGAGAATAAGGTTCTTGAAGTTTTGATCGTGGCTCATGGTTGCCCCTGGCAGCGCGCGCCGGTATCAGGCTCCGGGGTGTCGGCTGTCATGGGGGGAGTGTAGCCGATTCGGGGGCGGGGGCGGGAGTGTGAGGAGCTTAGCCGGCCCCTACGCGATTCGGAGCGCCTTTAAGGGTTGACTTGGAAAAACAATTCGAGCCTGGCCCCTTTAGCCCAGCGCGGCAGACCGCCAACGATGCGCTTAATCGCCGCGTCGTTGACCGCCTGCTGGCAGCTGCCATCGTCGGCGAGTACCTGCGCCAGAAACATCGACAATGTCTCCGTCGGCGGAAACACCCGTTCGCGATGCGCCGGCAAGAGCGCTTCGACTCCGTCGAGCAGTTGCGAACTGGTCAACACGTTGAAGAACGCGTAGGAGTCGGTCTCCTCGGCGCGACGCTGAATCTGTTTCTGTTGCTCCAAGCCCGGGCGATGGTTAGCATGCATGAAGGCTGGCTCCTCGGGTGGTTGGTTTGATTTGGCGATTTCACCGTATCACCCTAGCTGCCAGCCTTCCCCAATTGTTTTCAAGCCCTTGCGCTTATCTTAGTGCCACTCGACCCAGGCCCCTTTAATTTCCTAGAGTTAGGGGAACTTATCATTATTTTTTGTTTATCAATATTGTAGATTTGTATATACTGACACTCTCAATATCTTTTGCCATTTGTCGCTGCATTGGAGTTGGCTTGGACAACTCGAAAGACGGATGGTGTCTCCCACCGCCACATACTAAGAAATTTATAGTAGAAAAATATGTATAAGCATCTTCATAAGAATTTGCATAATTTTCATTTTCACGAAGGGGGCTAAAACTTGTATGAATATCTTCAACAATGTAACACCCCCCCTTTTCAACTGTTTTAAAGAGCACCTCAAAAGCCAATATTTGATGAGCCCATTTGTGAGATGCATCATCAATAATAATTCGGTTAGCAGGGTATTTTTTAGCTAGTAACAACAGAAAATCCAAATCTCCTGAGTTTCCAATCTCAATGGTTACTCTACTACTTTGGCATTCAAGAGTATCTGGCCGTAAATCCACCCCTACTATATGGGCCTCTGCGAAATAATCCATCCAAACCAATAGGGATTTACCTTTCTTTTGCTTCGGGCCTACTCCAAGCTCTAGCAAACTAAATTTATCCTCTCTGAATTTCGAAAAAAAAAGCTCGTAAAACGCTAGATAGTTATGAGACTTGCTTGATTTATCTGTCTTATGTTTTCTCCCAAGATCATCAAGACTATAATTGCTTTCAAAATTCATGGTATTTTTATCCTCACATCTCTTGTTAAAAGATCATCTTGCAAAACCGAACTAAACCCCGACCAAAGAGGGCACATCGTTTAAGGCGTAACCGGTTTCGAAAGAATGCCGTTATCTGGTCTGGACTCGTCATACACAATATCATAATTATAAAAAACCTCCACACAAAGCGCAAGAATTTTTAAAAACCCCTGATTAAGCCATTATGCTATATTAAAGCAGTCTTTTAGATGCGATGAACAAAGTTCCGGCGGGGCTGAACTTTCATCAATAACACCAATAAGTGCGGCCCGACTCACACCCCCTCTCGCGCCAGGAGAAGCTCGTATTCGGCGGGCACACCACAGAAATCCAGTAGAGAAAGATCGCATAGGACATAGTGAAACACCATGCCTCGGTCAATACCGAGCTGATAGAGCGGCGCGACAAATAGCTCACCGCCCTTCCAACAGGTCGTCTCAAGCCGCAACTGTTCGGCGTAAAGCTCACCGAAGATCTCGACCGACTCGAAGTGATAGAGACCGTTGGAGCACAGTGGGGAAATTCGCTCTTTCTCCCGCACCAGCTTGGCCCGCCCCATCGGAGAATCGTTGTCATCTTCGGGCAAGACGAACGACCAATGTGTGCCCTCGCCATGAAAGACCTCAAGATAACCCGAAGAGCCTTCAGCAAACTCGGTGCGCCGGAAGTCGTGACGCACGGTGTCGACGTTGAAGATCGTCAAGGCACCATCGCGATCAATGCTCGCACCCTTCAAGCCCAGTGCCACAGTCTCGGCTTGCCCCCTAGTTGGGGTATCGAGCACGACGATGCCGAAATCCTCTTTCGAAAAGCCGAGCGCTTCCAGTTGTCCACGCACAAAAATTGGGGTGTCGTCGTCTGCCCGGCAGATAAACAGAAACGGCTCAACGCCGATGTAGCGCCCGAACCCTTCAACCACATGGCGAAATACGGATTTCCCACCGTATTTCAGCATGTATTTCGGCTTATCGTAGCCCGCCTTGAAAAAACGGCTGCTCAGGCCAGCCATCGGAAACAGAATCATGAGTCACTCCATCTCTGGTAGCAAAGCAGGCCCGTTGCAAGAAGTGCATATTGGCGAGCCCCGTCATCAGAATGGAGCGGCAGCATCGACAGAAACAGCATCGTGCAGAATGCCAGCGCCTGTTTTCGGGGCAAGCCGAATTCATCAAGGATCAGCCTCTCGAACAATTCGCGAATTTCGTCTAGATTTTGGAGTTCGTCGATATGGAAATCCAAGGTTGCACCGTCACCTTTCTGCAGGCGATAGCGATTGCCGATGATGGAATCGTAGCCACCATAAACGGAATGGGCGAGTTTAGCGAGGTCGTAGCGGATGTCGCCCCAAACCGAATAGTCACCGCCTACCAGCCCACGCGGATCGACACAGACCACGCGTTCAGAACGAATGTCGTAGAACATGTTTCCAAAGAAGAGATCGCCATGCCAATAGGAGATATCCTCGGCCTTTGTCATGTCAATCTCAGCAAGCGTCTCAGCGAGAACGATATGCAGCGGCGGGAAGACAGTACCGTTGACCGTGAAGGATGTATAAGGAGGGATCTGGAACTGGTCAACGAACTGTTCAAGCCGCTCAATCGATTTCCTGCGCACCAGATCTTCAAAAAATGTCGCTGCAAACTCCGGTTGCGCCTCGGGCATCGAGCGCTCGGGCCGATGCTGCTGACAATGGTGCAAGAATTCGGCAACGCTACTAAAAATCCGCAACCAATTGCGCGGCGGCAGCCGACCTAGGGTGAACAAATCACTTAGTGTCGGGAGGTACATGTATTCCAGGCTGTAGCCTGCGCTTCCATCCCTCGACGTCTCTCCCATAAAGCGCGGGCAATGTAGCGCCAAATTAGCCGGCAGGGCGCAATACCAGTTCGCCTCCGCACGAATCTTGCGCGTATCCGCAGAGAATTTTGACAGCACGTTGTCCTCGACCGTGACCGAGTTGAAGGCACGCGCAACCAGGAGCTTCTTTTTGGACTGGTAGAACAGCGAGACATGACCAAAATCCAGCCACAGTTCCGGCTCGAAGCACTTCAAACTCATATCGCGTGCATAGGCATTGAACGCAGCGTCGAGCGAGAGGCCACGCGCGAGCGCGGCAAAGCCTTGGGGGTCAGAGAGAGAATAGTAACCGCAACTTACGAAATTGCTGCGACCGAGTGCGCTAGGCTGTTCGCTGAACACAGGCCCCTCGGTATCGACATACATCCAGTCATGACTGGTGCGAGCAACTTTAATGGCTCCAGCATCGACTAAACGCCTCTGTTCGACATCAAGCGAGACCAGCGTATCCCCAAACATGACATGTAGTGGTCCTCCGGGGCGGATTTCCTCAATCGCTCGCACGAGGGACTCGAGGACCGAGCATTCCTTGGGTAGAAAAAGCAGATTGATGCCGAGTTTTTTGAATCGCTGTGCGTCGACATCCGGTGGATAAAAATCGATTGGGAGGGTGAGAAATTTCGGCGTATCTAAGGGAAAGCCGGCGAATTGCAGTTCGTAGAGACAACCTGAACCAGTCGGCAGAAAGGTTGGCGGGATGAACCCAAACTCACTGCGCATCTCATTGTCGATATAGGCGGACGACATTACCAACAGTGTCACGATGCCCCCTATTAATGTCGATAACAGAATGCTATTTGCCGCGCACCCAAACGAAAGCCTTCCTAATCCGCATTCCCGGCTGAAATCAGCTTGCAGATTTCTTCGTATGAGTAGCGCAGGAATTCATCGGGCCGAACCGCCTTGTCGTCGACATAAAACCCCTCGAAACCGCACCAAGGCTTACCGGTCCAGATCTCGTCATAGGGTACGTCATGACGTTTAAGCCAATCGATCAGGATAGGTAGCGTGTGTGCGTTAATTTTACCGATATTGCCGTCGTAAGTGCGCATATTGCGCGCAGTCGACAGCACAACCTCAAACCCCTCGGCTCGGTAAGCGCGCAGCCTTGCAATGACCTCAAGATTTGGCGCGACGGACTCGTATGTTGTGTCAGGATGGGAGATAGTGAGCGTTTCATCGACATCTATGATAAGGCGTTTCACGGCTGTTTCCTGTAGAAAATCAGAGCCCCAGTTTTTTTACTGTTCGCATTTTATCTTGTACTCTCTATACTTTCTCCCAATAAATTGTCCGTGCGGTTTAATTATTTTCGCCAGCAACATTAACTTTAATGCTTTTTTCAGATCTCTTGATTCTAAGCTGACTGCTTCATCTCTAAATGTATTTGCAAAGCGGCTTGGTAAATGCTTAGTATTCTCATCGCCTAGCAATACTTCGAGAACTGAATCGTTTAAACCTTCATCCGCAAGTAATTTTTCAGCTTTCTTTCTAACAAATAGCCTTAAGCATCTAGGTACTTCAAGAAAACGCAATAGATTTGATCGCATTTGAGCGCTTAATGGCCCGAATTTTTCTAGCTGATCCATAGAGGAAATATCCAAAGAATCGAAAAGATAATAAAGATCTTCAAAAAGAATGTAATTTTTAAATTTAATGTCTTTATATGCGAAGTCAGCAAAAAGCAAATATTTTAACGACGATGCCGGATCCTTAGCTTTAGACATTAAGGACTTATATCGAAAATATGCAATTTTTCCGTCAGTATCAAGATCACTGACCGAGACATTATCATGCAAAATCGATCTAAAAAGGTCGCTTTCTTCTGCAACCTCTTCAAGCGTAACTCGCTCTTTATCTGATTGAAATTTCGACTTGACGGGCGTTATAAACTGAGGTTTTTTCTGCTTTATCTTCAAAGCCTTTAGGTGACGATCAAGTTCCGTATGTATCCAACTCCAGGATTTAGACGCATCATGGGATATCGCCTTCGAGAACAAAGCACAGTAATCATCCATCACATCTGTACAACCATAAGCCATACCGTCATCTGCATAGTTTTCCTGATCGCCTGCTCCAGGTAGATATACAGCCCTTTCAGATAGATTAATTTCTTTTTCCATATTAAATCGAATTGAAAGACCCGGCCTTAACACCACCACTAAATCATACCTACCCCGATCCCTTTCTATTTTCTTCTTAATCTCATTGCAACGCCATCGCCTGTAAAGCATTCTTATTGAGTTTGAGTCGCTCTTTGTTCTTTTAAATTCGAGGTCCAGATTTTCATCTTCAATATCGTATATGGCATTTGGAAAAAGCGCTTTGAGTTCATTTTCAAATTCAGGACCATTATGTGTTCGGAGTCGCTGATAAGTCATCGGAAAATGTACCCACAAATTCTTCCCATAATATCCAGGAGGAATAATTTTTGCTAAAGTTGGTTCAAAAACTCGCTTTAGCTGACCAACTCCTAAAGCACCATCTACTTTTTTGCCGGCTTTTTTCCACAAACTAAAGATTATAGTCACTCGGTAGTTAGACGGAAGTGCATTTATCTCTTCAGAAAGCTCAACAAACCCACGCATTCCTCGAAGTTGGCCACTCACACACAAACAAATATTCATCAGTTTTTTTTCCTTCACGCAGCTTTCTCTGCATGAAATGTCGTTATGACTATCTGACACAAAAATTTTAGCTTCAGACATCATATCACGAAAAACATCATTTACACGGATCTCGAACAGGTTTTTAATATGAGTATCACCAAGATAGTTTTTTAAGCTCGTCTGAATAAGCCCTTTACCTGCTGCGATCGTATCATAGTTGGCATTAGCATCTCGTCTTCTTATAATTATCACTTTACATGTTGGCTTTTTTAAGAATAGCAAGTTGTGAAATGCTGAACCTTCAATTCCTGCGATCACCTTGCTTCTGCTAAGTACATCCAGCTGGTTTTTAACACTATGTTTTTCTGGGTTAAGAATTAACCAGTTAGCTTGTTCTAATTTATCTTCTAGATTTTTTTCATTTGAATAACTTTGCACTCCATTTTTGAGCGCAGATCTTGATAACCATAAATACTCAATATCTTGAGGCTTTTTATTCTCAAATTTGCCAAGGAGATTAAAGTAAAAAGGATGTGAAAACAATCTTATTTGGTACGAAGGTTGCGGTATTAAAATAGACGAAAATCGCGTTGGCTTATCGCAAAATATCATTTCCGAAGAATTTATTCCGATAATGTCAAATATTTCTTTTTGCCAGGATTTAAGCTCATTTTTTTGACAAGACCATGCAATTGGCAATTTGTATTTATCGTACGCCCACAATCGTGACAAGCTTTCAAGTATGAAATGTCCATAATGAAACACAAGAACACCTCCATAAATGACATCTATTTTCCGATCATGCCAGTTATCACATGACAAAATATCAAATTCGTTAGCAGACCAGACAATATACTCTGGCCCATTAGGTTCATACTTCCGACGAAGATATGCTTCTGCAATCGGTATATTATTCTCATCAAGAACACCGCATTGCCGTGATTTACTTTGCGTTTTACATAATGGAATCACCCATCCATTAGGTATTACATTAGTGCCTAGATTATTTTGACTTACAATTTTAGTCACTATTCAATCCTATGGAATCAGGTCTTAAACTCTTGGCTATCTTGCAGATCGTAAACTTATCTGGGGTGATTGCGATCATGCTGCCCATGGTAGAGACATGCTATTGGCTAAATTTAATTGCGCCCTCGAAATTGTGAGGAGCGATTGAACAGGTGTCATGAAAGAGTACCGCCTACTTCGCCGACATATTCCTTAACCGCCCGTTGAATCGCTGATCGATTTGGAAGATCGTCTAAACGAGATACAGTGTAAGACGTCCGCCCAGAGTATGGACTGACAGCGGCTTGCATACCGAGCTTTAAAACAATCTGGTCATAAAATGACTTGGGGTCAGCGCAAAACGCCTCATAATCCACGTTTAGCTTTCGGTGCTCGGCCACGTCTTCAAGACCGGATGTGACGGCGCGGTTGATGGCCAGCACTTGGCCGGCGACTTGGGGGATGGGGTCGAGCGTGCGCAGTTCCTCGTATTCGGGGATCTTGAACGAGTACCAAGCGGTTTCGCTGCCCAATTGACGCTTGCGGGCGTCGAGGACGGAGGCGACATTGGCGACAGGGTCGCGCTGGATGTGGATGAAGAGCACTTGGTCGAACAGCGCATCGAGGAAGGGAATATTGTAATTGAATAGCATCGCCTTGGTGGCGAAGGGTTTTTGGAACACCGTTATGAGGCCGGCGAGTTCGGCCAGCAGGGTGCGGATGTCCATGCCTTGACGGAGTTCGTCGTCGAGCCAGACATCGCGGCTGGGCTCGGGCAGGAACCGACGCCAGAAATACCAAAATTCGTTGGGGGCCAGCACGCCTTGGGTCTTGCCGTTTTCGGAGTGATAGGCGATCTGCTGGAGGAATTCTCCCAGCTCATTGCGAAAGTTGTAGCGCGGATCGGTCAGCAACAGTTGGATTTTAGCGCCGATGATGGGCGCTTGATAGAAGCGGGAGAGCAAGTTGGTGGGATAGGCGACTAAGCCGGTGTTGGCCAGCCATTGCATGAACAGGGTGGTTCCGCTGCGCATCGGGCCCATTACCAGGATGATGGGGTGTGATGGCGGCACCGGTTCGGCAAGATAGGCCTGCTCTGACTGCCATAGGGTGGCATTGAGGTCTTTCAGCAGGGTCTCCAGTGCGACATTCCTTGAAAAGAGCGCGGTTCGTGCGGTGATGCTGTTGGGTTCTGTGTTCATCGGTGTGCCAAGATTGCAGTGGCGATCCGTTCCATGTCCTCATTCCCGTAGCGCTGATCGATGGGTAGCGGAAGCAGGTTGTTGACCAGACTGTTTGCCCTGTGGGGTGCCAGTCGCTCCAATGCCTCGGGCCAGTAGGTGGCGATAAACAGCCGCTGGCGGATGAGCGCTTGACGCAGACCGGGTTGATCGGATCGATAGGGGTAGCACAGCGGGATGTCGGTGTCTTTCATGGCGGCAAACGACTGCTGGTCAGCGCCCAAACGGCTGTGCAGGTATTGAAAGTTCGCGCGGCGTTTGGCGCGCACCGCGTCAAAATCGATGGACGACAGGATGCGCGCGGACAACGGGGACAGGCGCTTGGGTTCCGGATCATCCAGGCTGTGCTCGGCGTGCTGATAGGCGGTGTAGCCGGCTTCTGGCGTGTCGCCAAGGCGCCGGAGCAGATGGGACATGCGCGCGAAGGCGTCCTGATCGATGTGGGTGGATTGCGGCACGGGGATTTGACTGTGCAGCAAGCCGCCGTCTGGAACGCCGAAGAATTTGCGCGGTGAATAGAGGGTGGCCAGTGCTTGTGGCGATGGTGGCGCGAAAAAGGCCTGAGAATAATCCAGGATGATCTGCTCTGGTGGGAAACGTTGCAAGAGGTCATCAACAGGCTTGCTACAGAGGCCGAAGTAGTTGACGTACACTAACCAGTCGCCGGTTTGGAGTTGGATGGCCGGATCCACTTGCCAGTGCTCGGTCAGATCGTACCAAGCGTAGGCCATGCCGGCGCGCATCAGTGGGGCGAGCATGGCGTTGCAAATGTACTTGGGCAGCCAGACCCTGTTGGGACGACCCGCGCGCAGCAACGCGAGAAAAGCGGCTCTGGCGGACTGAAAGCCCTGCAAGCCGTTGTGAGGCAGTGCTCGCGGCGGTGGGAGTTCCAGCTCGAAATAGCCGCCAATGGGCTGCGTAGTGCTATTTGAATACAATGTATTAAAGGACTCTTGAATAATTTAATTTAAAAACCAAGCAATTATTACTCAAGGATAACCTTGATATCTTTTTCCATTGCGCTAATCATTTCTTGCATTTCACTATTGCTGGAAAATTGCATAATCATTTCACCCAAAGTGTCGTTTGACCCTGAAAACATTTTTACAGCATCGCCTTTAGTAACATAGATGTCCTGTTCGACAATGCAGCGTCTGGCACGATCTGATAGATAAATCTCTTTAAAGCAGCCGTTTTCGATTGCATGAACCATATAGCTAGACCAATACCCATTTGCCGGTGTTGGTTTCAACGCTGAACAATCGAGCCCCAAAGCCGCATCGACTGTATATTTTATCAAATCGACGCCAGTTGCATACTTGATAACTTCTGGGATTTTACAGCCTCCATTGCGCGGCCCTAACTCCAAGAAATAAAACTCATCTTGATCGGAAAAGACAAAATCAAAATTCAAAGCTCCTTGCTTCATTCCCAACAGATCAAGCAATCGTTGAGTCTCAGTGTGCGCAACTTCTTGAAGTTCAAGTGCATGTGTTGTAGGAAATGTTTGGCCAATTGGAACCAAGCCATTACAAAGAGAATCAAAATTCTCATTTGCCCAGCAGCGAAATGCGAGGCGACCATCTACTATAAAGCCGTCTCCTGCCACTTGATGGCCTTTTTTGATGATTTTTTCTTCAATGACTACCTTTTTTGCACGAGAATAATGTAGTGCGTGATCAAAAGCTTGATCATAAAGCGAAAAATCTTTGACTTCCGTGACTCCTTTGCTTCCAGATGAATCGACAGGCTTTACAAAAATTGGTAATTTCAATCCGGAAGCCCAGTCTTTTGCAATGTTTTTTTCAGTATCCGAGAATGATTTTGAAACAGGAACATTAAACTGATTTTCTTTTAAAAATCGACGAAACAAGTCTTTGCGCTGCAACGTTAGAACAGATTCGTAGGGATTACCGGGCAAACCTAATTTTTCAGCAACATAAGCGGCTGTCGGAGCAGCAGGATCCGAAGCATAAGCTACAATCCCATCTATCCGCTTACTTTTTGCGAGTTGTAATACCACATCCATGTCAGTTGTACTGACATTGAACCATTCATCAGCAATTTTGTGGCCAGGATTATTGGGCAAATAATCACAGGTTATTATATGGTGCCCTTGTTCGCGCGCATATCGAATTGGTGGAACCTGAGTCGGAGCTGCACCAAGAAACAAAATCGTCTTTTTTTTCATTTGATTATTAACCTGTCAAGATAAAGATTTATGTCTTATTCAAATGCGGCACTGGAATCACTAACCCCTCCGGTATCCCCAGAAAATCACAAATCTTCCGCGTCGTTTCTTCTTTCGTGATATCAATCACCAGCAGTTTCTCCGGTGCGTTCATGAAATACTTCTTGATCCGCGCATTGCGATCTTCATAATCCTTGATGCGCACTTCAGGATCATAGAGCTTTTTGAAGTCGATCAGCGGCGGCTCGGCGCCGGTATGAAATTGGGCGACATGCCGCACGGCGTTGTTGTAGGTGTAGCCTGGGTACAGATAGCGGATGTTTTTATTGAAGTCACTTTCCGTCACCCCCCCCCAAGTCACTGATTTTGAATACTTTTTGATGGAAGCGACAAAGCGAGTTAAACCACTCTTCTGAATCCCGCTCGGTCAGGATGAACTTGCTGTCCGGAAACAGCGCATCGCAGACGGCATAGACTTCGCCTTGAGAGAAAGGCATGTCCTGAAAGGCGTCGAATTTGCCAACGAAGTCCTTGAGGGGCGCATAGTTGGTGGCAAAGGTCTGACGGCTCAGGCGAATCTCCTGCCCGGCCTGCCTGGGCAGCTTCAATCCATAGCGCTTCAGAATCGCCGCCATGGTCGTCGTGCCGGTCTTGTTGTAGCCGATGCAAAACAGCTTATTGTAAGCTTTGTGGCTGAGCACCAGCGGTGCGGCGCGTTTTTGGAAGTCGTTGCTGTCCATAGACATCACTGTTGGGCTGGATAAGTGTTCGTTCGTCAAAAGATCAGCGCCTTCTATTTCAAGATAACCGTGCCATCAGCACATGATGCAATTCATGATCCAGTGGCGTGCAATCCAACCATTGCTGACAGAACGCCACCAGGCGAACAGCCGTTTGTACGAGTTCCGGCAATTCCTCATGGATCTGATTGAAATGCGCTGCTGTCGCCGCAGGGTCTAAGTCATAGTCATGCGCGGCATCGTTACGCATTTTTCGTACCCGGTGCCACTGCGCTACCGAGGCAATGACCTGATGTTTTTCAAAAAACACCAGTACATTCAAGAAAGTCGGTGTTGGCTTTGCCAGATACGCGCGTTCCCGAACCAGGGCATCCATCTTAAGGCCCCGCCGCAGGCATGAGATCCTGGGCGCTGGCCAGTGCCAGGTGCTGAAAGGCCGTGCGTGGCCCTTCGGGATCAATCACCACAAGATCCACCGGCAAACCCAGCGCCTGTTCCAGCCGCCAGCCAAGCTCCGCCTTTTGCGCCACGGAAACGGGATGATCGGCTTGCACCAGCAAATCGACATCACCGCCGCGGGCAGCATCGTTCAGGCGCGAACCAAAAACCTGTACGCGCACCCATTGCCCGAGCCACTCATGCGTCAAGCACTCAATGGACTGGCATTGTTCAGCCGTCAAACGCATGAGTAAAGCCACATGAGCTGCTTGTTATGGGATTGATAGCTGAGCACCAGCGGCGCGGCGCGTTTTTGGAAGTCGTTAGCGTCCATAGGCATCACTGATCGCTGAATGATTCTTCGCGGCTCCACACGCGCACGCTGGTGACTTGTCCACTCGACCGCGCGGCTTTGCAAAAGTCACGGTCAAATGTATGCAATTCGATGTCCCCACAGACAGCCAAGTGCAGCGCGTCGGCAAAATCAGCCCCTTGACCATACCATGACAAGGCCTTAGCAACGGATTCCGTATCTTCCAGCTCGGCGGTAATCCGATAACGGGAACGCAGCACCCACTCGGTTTCCAACAGGACGGTGCGCGAGATCCACACCCGATGCTCGCGGAGAAGCCGTTCGGCAAGATCGGCCTGTTGCGGATCATCATCAACGACCAAGCGCACCAGCATGTTGGTATCGAATGCGATCATTGGTTCCGCTGCTCTGCGGCATCCCAGTCGGTGGTGACATCAACCGGGGCGCACAGCTCCTCAGTCGATAAAGGAAACCGATCCTGTTTGAGAAAACCTCGGAGCGATTCCAGCCGTTGTGGTTGATTCGCCGGGTGAATACGAAGGCTGATCCCGGTTGCCGTGGTTTCCAGGATCAACGCACGACCACCTTCCCAATGTAATTGATCGCGGATTGGTTTGGGAATGAAAATTTGTCCATCGTTCGACAAAGTGACGGTCACTGTGGACATCCGTGCCTCCCAATGATTGTTATGGCTGAAGACCATCGGTACCGCGTGTTTTTGGAAGGCGTTGTTAGAACGCCGCCGCGGGCATGAGGTCTTGGGCGCTGGCCAGTGCCAGGTGCTGAAAAGCCGTGCGCGGCCCTTCGGGATCAATCACCGCAAGATCCACCGGCAAACCCAGCGCCTGTTCCATCCGCCAGCCAAGCTCCGCCTTTTGCGCCACGGAAACGGGATGATCGGCTTGCACCAGCAAATCGACATCACCGCCGCAGGCAGCATCGTTCAGGCGCGAACCAAAAACCTGTACGCGCACCCATTGCCCAAGCCACTCATGCGCCAAGCGCTCAATGGATTGGCACTGTTCATTAGTCAAGCGCATGTAGAAAACAACAACATGACCCACCAATCGTCTCAGTAACCACGAAAATCCTCAACCGCATCGCGCCATTTCTGCCGGATGCTGTCCAATTGACTGAACACGACATCGAAGTCAGCACTTTCCCCTGTTCGACCATGCGCCAATTCGTTGCGAGCCTGGAACAAAACCTTGAGTTTCATCAACAGCTTTCTCAACCATGGCTTGCTCTTCTCAGCAACGATCCATTGATCCAGTATCACAGCCATTGCAAGATGGTCATTCGAGCGCTGCGAATCGAGCAATTTCCTAAACCGTGCATGATGCTTTTGTCTATGATGCCGTTGACCGCGCCAACTTAAATCACGCCGAAAGCCGCCTTCACAGGCCTCGAACAACGCCAGCACCGAGAACAGCTCGTGCTGGTCAAGCTTACGCTCGTAATACCCCTGCCACTCGGCTTCCGTCATGCCGAATATGTCATCAAGCGTTGCATCGCTCATGTTCCACCGGCTGCTCGGTTGTCCAAGGTAGGATTTCAAGCTGGCGAGTCCATCCTTGGTTGCCCGATGCCATTGCCAAGCCTGGTCGATGGTCGGAAAAGGCGACATCGCGACCCTAGCCTAGCACAAGCTTGAGCAGGTGTGCCAAACTGTCTTTGGTCAAAAGGAATTGTCCGCCGCGCTCCTGCTCGGGGTAAACAAACCACCGCCATGCCTGAGTGTGGTGCAACGGCGGCGCGTCCTTCTCTCCATTGTCGTCCACATCAGCAATCAGCTTGGCGCGACCACGCGGCCCGATCACACACAGCCTTCCAAGCGCACCAATAATGCGCGCTCCTTTCGGCTGGAAAACCACCTCACTGGTTCCAATACGGACACACAGCCCAGGGGCCTCATAGAAACCAAGGACATCTTCATTGAGCGGCACTTCCAACAGGCGAATGTTGTCCTGCGGAACACCTGCAGCGATCAGTTGCTCTTGCAGTTCAGACAGCAGTTGTGTGAGCTCACCCAACCATTGCTCCCTGCGCGCCGCGCCATCGGGTGGCGGGAATGCGCGTTGCTGGTGTGATTGGATGAGTTGTTCAAGCTCGGTCATGGCGACTCCCCCCGTCAACCACGCGCAAAGTTTCGCACTATCGCGGCGATATTCTCCACATGCTCGACCTCTAAATCTGGATAGATCGGCAGGCAGATGACCTGCTCGGCCTTGGCAAAGGCGATCGGGAGATTTTCGGCACTCGCGCTTGGTAGATCTCTGTAGCTGTTGAAGCTGGCAATCAGCGGGTAGAAATAACGCCGACAAAAGTAGTTATAGCTTTTCAGGTGGTCGTAGAGGTCATCGCGACTTTTGCCGTAGCGCGCTGCATCGACGAAGATGGGGAAATAGGCCTCGTTGTAGTCCAAATCCTCGGCGGGGTGCAGGCAGCTGATGCCGGGAATGTCGCCGAGCAATTCCCGATAGCGCGCGGCCAGGGTGCGGCGGGCGGCCAGCGCGGCGTCGAGGTGCTTGAGTTGCAGCAGCCCGAGGCCGGCCTGGAATTCGTTCATCTTGGCGTTGATGCCGGGGGCGACGACGCGGATTTCGCCGGAGAAACCGAAGTTTTTGAGAAAGTCGATGCGGGTCTTGGTGCGCTGATCGTGGCAGATGATGGCGCCGCCCTCGAAGGTGTTGAAGACCTTGGTGGCATGAAAGCTCAGGATGCTGAGATCACCGTGAGTGAGCACCGAGATGCCCTGCTGACGCACGCCAAAGGCATGGGCGGCGTCGTAGATGAGTGCCAGGCCATAGTGATCGGCGATGGTCTGATAGGCCGCGACCGGTGCCGGGTAGCCATAGACATGCACCGGCAGCAGCGCGGTGGTCTGGGGGGTGATGGCGCTTTCAATGCGTTCCGGGTCGAGCTGGCAGTAGTCCGGCTCGATATCGACGAACACCGGCTTGATGTTGTTCCACCAGAGCGCATGAGTGGTGGCGACGAAGCTGTAGGGGGTAGTGATGACCTCGCCGTTTAAGCGCAGGGCTTGCAGGGCGGTGAGCAGCGCCAGGGTGCCGTTGGCGAACAGGCAAACATAGGGCACGCCCAAGTACTCGGCCAGGGCAGATTCGAGTTGCTGGTGCAGCGGCCCGGCATTGGACAAGCGGCGGCTTTCCCATATCTCGGCAAGCATCGCGGTAGACTCCTCCAGGGGGGGGAGGAAGGGGCGGGTGACGAGGATGGGGGCTTGGGGACGAAAAGGCGTCAGGGACATTTATTTAATTTATTTAATATTTAGGGTGATAAATTTTAATGCGAGCTAAGCTCTTTTATTGCGTATCCTATATCGTCATATTTTTGGAATTCATGACTATACTTATAGCCTTAATTGCGCCCCCAATCTAGGTTAAGAAGCCATATTATCTCTGATATAATTTTGCTTTTGCATGCATATTGCCTACAACACCTTCCGAAGGAGAATAATCAAGCTTTTCTATTTCGCAACGGTGAAAATCATTAATTACCTGCTCTGTAATTAAATCAAGACTCTTAAAATCAGTTTCTATGGGGTACTCCAGATGCTTCATTTCAAAATAACAAATTTTTTCGACTATAGAAATTTCTTCAAAAGATAGTTCCGATGCATATTTTTGACTGTTGTTTTTAATAACTCCTAGAGAAAGATTACTCCATGCTTTTTGCATGTCAGCATTTTCCTTCGTCAATTCATCTTCATGAAATTTAAATACGCTTTCATCAAAAGGCAACCCCAAAAACTTAATAATTTTCTTAACTTCTTCTTTATTGTTTTTGGTTAGGGCTTCATATTTTACAAAGTGAGCCTTATTTTGATTTTTTAGTAAATAATAATTCTTCATGCTCTGCTGCTGATCTTTTTTCCACTGTTTCGCAGCCATTACGATCCCGCCCCTGTGATCGGGATTTTTTTTCCAAGAAAGCGCCATATCTCTTGGATCTCGAACTTGGTATAAATACTTAGACTCAGGGAAATGCACCAATAAGAATGGCAAAAATTCATATACCTGGTTTTCTTTGATGAAAACGTGTTGTTTTCCATTGGCTTTCGCTTCTTCAAGAAATATGTTCTGGAGAAGCGTTTTTATATCTCCCGGGGATGCCAGTTCATGAAGATCATCTATAGAAAACGTTTTCTTCCAGACAGAGAAGCGTACTGACATAAGTTCATTCATATCACAAAGAAGCTCATTCCAATTAGAAGGTTTATTCAGTCTCTCATAACGAAATAAATTTCGAGCAACGGGATTTATAATGTGCTTTGTCGATGGGCTACAAATATTTGAATGGCCATTTAGTAATTTTGAAACAAAGTTGCTTCCTGATCGCTCCGAACACATTAAAAAAAACAATGACATGCTATTTCCTCCAGATCAGCTTAGGGTGAGTGATTATCGTCAAAACGCCAAAAATTTCGCCATGCATTTAACGGCCTTGATCATAAGACGGGGTACCTGAATCGCGCCAGTCAGCGCTGGAGTTAGCTAACCTAACTGTTATTTCGATAGCCACAAAGAATTTATCCGACTGTAAAACTAGGTTTTGGCCTACTTTACGATCAAGGCCCATTTAACTATCGCAAAGCCGAGAAACATTTAATCCTGATTTATTGTCTCCACTGGGGAGGGGTAAAACCCCCGCCTTTAGGCGGAAGCTTTAGCATCTCTTTTTTGGGAGGTTTAAAGGGAAAAGCTCTTACATTTTGTTGCGAGAATTTTCCCAGATTCGAAAACGCTATTGGGGACGTCATGTCTGGGCGCGTGGCTATTTCTGCCGTAGCAGCGGGCAGGTGACGGACGTGATTATCAAAGCGTATATTTCCAACCAGTGCCATGACCACGATGCCAGCTTCTCCGTTGAAGGGGAGGCTTCCCCGGAGGGGGAGCCCCCTTCGACTTAAGCCTGCTTTAGCGGGGACTGGCTCGGCTTTAGCCGAAATCGCCGGCTTTAGCCGTTCCCTGATACCATCGCCTTGAGGCGATGGTCTATTCATTTTTCATGAGGGAAGGCATAAAAAGGTGATTTAACACCCACAAATTCGACAAATTTTTTATAGCTACCCGCTTCAGCCAAATTGAGCACTAAAAGGTCGTTAGAGCGCTCTTTGAAATAATTAATTACATCTTGGTTGTATTTATTATAGTGATCAATTAGAGTTTTTTTGTTGTAAGGGTCTTTATCACTTGTTCCATAAAATTTAACAATATGATAAGCCCATCCTTTTCTATAGTAATTTGCGGTTTTTAAATTCTCAGCAGTAGGAATATTGCCTTCTTTTCCGTAAATCTTAGAATGACGACGAATTAAGCTTTTATACCATTGCTCGGCATCATCACATACCGTTAAAACAAATTTGCTGTTTTTGTAAGCGGCGTCTAAATGTTTAAATGTTTCTGGAAAACTGAACGGTGCATCTTGAAAAACTTGTGCAGAACGGCAGTAAAGTATAATCTCTGAGAAATTTCCCCCATAATAGTGCTGATCAGCTAAAGCTATAGCGGCCCTTTGATCTCCAACAGCAAAGCCTAGTTGGGCAAACGCTTTTTTTAATGCAGTAGTGCCTGTATCATTTCTGCCAATACAAAAGTATTTTCTTTCGATGACGTTACGATAATCGTGGCTATTCAAAATCTCAATGGCTTCATGAACATGCTTTATATAGTGACCGCATCCATCGAAACTATCTAACAACTTGTTTACTGATGTCAAACCTGATTTTGCTCGATTATAAAAATAAAACGCATACTGTGGATACCCCATTTCGTAGTAAAGAATACTCAACCAAGCTTGAACTGAAAAAGAATAAATGGTTCGCAGATTCTTATGCAAAGGCGTCCATGTACTTTCGTTATTTTTTCTAAAAACACTTCCAGGAAAATTTTTGATCTCTATAACTTCTCCTAGCAATGCAGAGGCAGACGCGTGAATTTGGTCGCCAGCCAACACTTTATTTATTACATAATCATATGGCAATTTTTTGTTTCTGAACATTCTTGTTGATGCGCGCGGTAAATCTATTTTTCTTAAAATCACGCGATTTTTATTTTTATAATCAATTTCATATCTTTCAGTCTGAGCGGTTATTCGATCAAGAACCTTAAAGTTTGCTTCTTCATGATCTTCATGCATGAAGATAGTTTGGTGGTAACAAAAAAAAGCATTTGAATTGTTCTCTAAAATAGATACCTGAGATTCTATTTTGTTATCCATAATCCAAAAATCATCTCCATCACAATTTGCAATATATTTTCCTTTAGCAATCTTCAGGCATTCAAGAACTGGCTTTTTACCTTTCGAGTGAATATTTTCTTTTTGTAAGATTGGTCTAATTAAATTCGGATATTTTTGCTGATACTCAAGTATGACATCAGGTGTAGTATCTGTTGACGCATCGTCATGGATAATTATTTCATATGAATATTTTGTTTTTTGGAAAATAAATCCATTAATTGCATCTGCAATATATTTACCATGGTTAAATGCGGTGCATATAATTGTAACCATCAACTCTTCACTATTTTCCCATGATGCCAAAATCTCCTCTTCCTCCGGCAAATTAAACTTTCTTTTCTGGACAATAGTTTGTATTGCTTGATTTGCAGCTTTTCTTTTTAGTTTTTGATTTTTACTAGAAGACGCTATATCTTTTAAAAGCAAAAAAGCCCGATCAAAAAAATGTACCTGAGGAAAACTCTTCAAGCTATCTTCATATAAATTAGATATGAAAGAAACTTGGGTTTTATCTGGAGTAGAAATAGCCATTTTACTTACTCTGCTAAGTACCTCAATAGTATAAATTCATTACTTTATTAATTCACCATATTGATTTATATAGATATTTTATCATGATCTTAATAATTATTTGAGTTGATATACTTAGCACTGCAAATCCGAATAAAATTTTTCTTGGCTTGAAGCGAGTTCTCTGATTTTCTCAGATATCACACTGGGGATTTTATATTTTTTTGTCTGATGTACTGGCTCTTTAGCAGAGTCATACTCATGTGAAATCTCAAGCTCTAAAAATCTTTCCAGCTCTCTCAGAAAATGGCATGGGTCTGCCTTAATTAAATCGAATGGCATGATTTTAACTTGACCACTTGCAAAAACACTCTTCCATCGCGGTATATATTCCGCATAATTTCCTCTATTTTCAATTGCGTCAAAATCAGCCGCCGCCAACCATTCATCAATTGAGCTTGACTCTCCGATACCACGTCGTTCGACATTCATTCGCAGTTGCGATAACGCCCGCTCATATGGATCGCGAATTATATAAATAATTCGCACATTATCGCCAAGCAGCTGCTTAACATAATGAACACCATCTAGTGGGAGTGTGCAATATTCCGGGGTTATGTCCCCGATCACTTTACCTTTAGCGCCCGGTCGATCAAAGGCAGTGCGATACCATTGTTCAGTAAACATCTCCCCTGACGCCAAGCCAGATAGGTATCGAATGTAATCGAAATCCGGCTCTATTCCATGGTTAACATGCCATTTCAACGACCCAAACACAGCCCTACGAATGTGGCCAGTTGTCCAAGAGCGATTTCCTTTGCAGAACAGGTGGTCAAAGTAGTGTAACTCTTTCACTGGCGGCATCCAGATTTCAGGATGTTGCTTAAGTTGCTTATAAAGCCAGCTAGTACCTGCTTTTTGCGCGCCGATACAAAGGAAATGTGGTAAATTTGACATGTTTATATCCATTTCATCTGAGATTTCGTCTGAAGAGGCTAGCGCAACCTGATTGCTCTCAAACGCATGAACTAAACGGGCAGCGTGACGTTGCTTGCGCCTGAGCAACTCGTGAAGCTGGATAGCTACCTGCAATCCCACCTCTATTAAAGAGTACTTCGAGATCGTTCACGATAAATGAACAGCAAAAGCTTTAGGTACCGTGAACATATACCGCCAGATTTTATACAAAGATTACCTGTATTTGCAAAGTAGAGAATAGAAACTGATCATGCTATCAGTTCTTTAACTGCTTTAGCATCGAAGGCACAATTAAACGCCCAACTTTTTTCAACATTAGTGTTTTGCCGAAAGCCTAATATTGACTTCGCTATCGCTTCTCGCTGACGTACATCAGTAAACTTCTGTATCGCTTGAGCTAATAAAAACTCCATGCTTGTCCGTATCGTTTCAAAATTTTTAATAGGGTTGGTTGGAATATTTTTTTTGCACACAAAAAGAACTGAATTATACTCAGTCCAGGATACTAAATGAAAATATTCCTCCATTAGCTCCATGCTCGCAATGACCCAGGGGTTTGTATAATGCAAATAATCTTGTTGTATCAAGACAGAACCCGGCTCCAGTTTAGGGAAAAATGTATTAATGATATGCTCATTGAGTTCATAACTTTTTGCTGCGTCGTTGAATAATATTGAAATTTGCTTTTTCTCATAGGCGGAATCCAATATATCGCCTTTGAAAAATTCGACATATGATGCATGCGAACCAAGCATTTCTTTGACAATTTCTAAAGTGTTTGTCCCATCAAAAGAAATTAAATCATATTTTTCTGTGTATTTAGTTTTGTCCTTCTCCTGCATTTCAAAAAAGTCATAGCTTTTAATCAATGGTGAAGAAGATGGAATTTTTTTTAAACTCAAACCAGAGGCGAGATGCGCAGTAGAGCCACCTAGGAAAGACCCAAGCTCTACGATTTCGCCCCCGTTGTAGATATTAGCTGTCAAATAGGCCAGCATCCTGCACTCTTCCACAGTGAGCATCGTGGGATTCTTGACAAGCGTATGGTTGTAGTTAAAAAATTCTGATCGCCAGCTTTTAGCGCTTAGTTTCTTAATTATATTCATCAGGTGTCCGTCGTATCATTTGTTTTTTTGAGCTGCTAGTGGCAGCCGGCAGCCTTCAACGCTCTTCTCAGAATCCCAAAACCCTCCCCGCTCCATCCCCCAATACCCCTGATACTCCCGCGCCCCATCAAAATGCTGCCCGCGCTCGATCTCAACCCGCACCCGCTCGCGAAAGCCGGCATGGTACTTAAAGTGCAACAAGCGCAACCCCAGATCCCCCACCCGCGCATTGGCCACATCATGCAACCCCTGCGCATAGCGCATCCAGGGCCGATAACGCACCAGCGCGTATTTTTGGGCCGTAAAGGCATTGGGAGCCGCCTCCGGCAGGAGCCGATGACGCAAAGCACTGAGCTGGGTTTCGGCATTGCTGTAATTCCCGCTACCGAGGCGCCAGCGCAGCAGGGGCTGGCGATCATGACAGGGCGCGGCCCGCATCGGCGCTTGGCGACTGAAGTCAGCGTCGGCGAGATCGCCCTGGGGGTACCTATCGATGAGAGGGGTGAGCGCCGCATCCCGGCCTTGGTCATCGAGCGCGGACAGCAGGCGGGTCAGCGGTCGCTCGGGGTAGCCTGGGTAGACCAGGAATTCATCCGCATCCACAAGTAACGTCCATTGCCCCGCACAGAGATTGCCTAAAGCCGCTTGTTGCCACGCGACGCCATACTGGGCGTGCCGATACTCGCCTGGGGCGTGGTAGAGCAGGACATCAGGCTGCACAAGCAGGGTTTCGCGGCTGCCGTCGTCAGAACCATTGTCGATGATGATAAAGCGGTGAATGCCCAGTTGTCGATAGTGGGCGAGAAAATGCGGCAGCAGGGTCGCTTCGTTACGCAGGACGGCGATGACCACCAGCGGCGCATCGGCTAGGTCAGCGAGGCGCTGCGGCGCACTCAGGCGCTCGATGCGGTGCGCGGCCTGGGTCGGCACGCCAGGGGGCCAGAGGGTGGCGCCCTGGTGCCAGCCGCGCCGACGCTCGTGCTCGGCGGGGCTGAGTTGGTCGAGCAAGGCGAGCAGCGGCTCGGCCTCGGGCGGCACCGGCGTGGGCGCGCTGTGCAGCGGGCCAAGCAGGTGATGCAGAAAGGCGATGCTGTCCGCCGCCCCCCAGCGGGCAAAGGCCTGCAGCGGTGCACTGAGGGCGTGCAGGCGTTGCGCGGGCGATGGCTCTGGCGCGCACCAGGCCGCATGCAGCGCCTGCCATTGCGCCTGAGCGGCTTGCAGCGGCGCGTCCAAGGCGGCCGGGTGCGCGACCCAGGCGCGGTCGAGGCGTTCCCAGAAGCTGGGGCAGAGGCCGTAGCAGTGGATGGCGGCCGTGATCAGCGCCTCGCGCTGCGCCGGAGGCGCGTCCTGGGTGGCGCGCAGCAGGAGGATCAGGCTGTCGATCAGGCCCAGGTCGTACAGACGCGAAAAGGCGTCGGTGCCGATGCCGGCGAGCAGCTCGAGGAAGGCCTGTTGCAGCGCGGCCAGACGGCTTGGGTCGGCGGGCTTGGCTGGGTCGGTGACGAGCAGGCGGCCGATGGCGAAGCGGAGGCATTCGGTATTGAGCCAGCCCTGCGCGGGCTGTTGCGCCAGCTGGTCCAGGGCTTGAGCAAGACCGGCCTGGTCGCTCCGCAGGGCCGGCGGCACCAGGGCGAGCGAGCGCTCCCAGGCGCTGGCGGTTGGCTCGGCGGCGCACCAGGCCGGTAGCTCGGCCAGGCTGGCGAGTGCTTGGCCCTCGCCCTGCTGGCACAGCAGGGGGATGATCGAGCGCCAGTAGTCGCGGCGGGCCGTGGCGCTGAGGCCGAGCTGGCGCTCGATGGCGCAGGCTTGAGGGAAGACCGCCGCCTCGGGCTGGTCGAGTAACTGAGCGTTGAGCGCACGCAGGGCGGCCCAGTGCTGCCGGCGCTCGGCGCGGGCCGCCGTGGCGGCGGGCGCTTGGGGCAGACGGCGACCGTTGGCGCGGATCTGGATGGCCGCTTGGGCGTCGGCCGAGGGCGCGGCGGCGGTCAGCGAGGGATCGAGCCGGCAGTAGAAGCCAGCCTGCGCAAAGCGCTCGCCCTCGCGGGCGGCGACATCCAAGCGCTGCGACCATACCGGGGTAAGCGGGTAGCGCCGATGCCCAAGGTGCAGACTAAGACGAATGGGACGCCCGCCCCGATGCAGCACCCAGCCCTCGACATGGGTGGGGGTGAGGCGCTCGACATAGCCCCGGATGGGGTGGAGGGCGCGCAGGCGGCGAAGGAGTTGGCTCATTGCCACAGGAGTGCCGGCGGGCTGGCGGTGACGTCCGCATCGGATGCGCAAGGCACAGTACGGAGAACGATATCGAGCGCCTCCCTGATCTGTTCCGAACCGGGGTTGCGCAAACGAAGAATTTGGCAGAAATGGTCCGTGAGTAGTGTGTCAAGCTCAGCCTGCAAGCACCTTGACTGTTGGGTTTGGCGATAGTGTCGGGCTAGGGCAGGAAATGCTGCCGGAGCATCAATATGCGATGGACTCTGCTCGATCAACAATAAGGTGAGATTTTTTTTCCATCGCAGCATTTTGATGTGTTCAAACATGGTCTCGTCGGCATCGACGAGGAACACCAGGGTTTTCCCCGGCGCCTGGAAGGCGATTTCACCCAGGTAGAGATGCCAGTGGTGATGCGCCAGGGCAACGCTGTCGGCATGATAACCAGCGACAGCGCTGTGCTGGGGGCCGAAGTCGAGCGCCTGGCGATCGAGCAGGTAGCCATAGACAGCCATGTCGGGCCGGTTCATGAATGGCTCGACCAGCGTGCGGCCCAAGGCGCGATCCGCTGCGGCGATGACGAGCATCGGGTTGGGAATCGACTTGATGTAGTCGTAGGGGTTTTCCTGGGTCGAGAGCAGCGCGAACCAGCGCTGCTGTGTGGTGATGCTGTGCAGGCTGAGGCGTTGGCGCAGATTGGCGGCGAGCTGGCCGTCTTCATCGGCCAGAAAGGCGCGATAGGCCTCCGGGGTGGCGGTGGCGATCTGTTGCAATCGCTGACGCAGCGCCTCGGCGCGGGGAGCCATCTTGCGTGCGAAATAGGCTGGCTCGGAGCACAGCTCGGCAAGATCGTCGTCATAGTAGACGCGCGGGACGCCGCGACTGTTGAAGGCGTAGCCGGTCAGGATCTCGGCGCTGCGTTCGCCGGCGGGCACCAGATTACCGACCAGGGTCTGGAAAAACAGCTCGTCGGGCACCCAGGTGCGCCGGTAGAACTTGACCAGCTTGGGATGACGATCGAGCAGGGCGAGCAGGCGCTCAATGGTCGCGGTGCGCAGGCACCACCATTGGGAACCCAGGCGAGGGATGTGGCCCAAGGGCAGGCGGCGGCGGATCTTCAGCGTTCGCTGCCAGGCAATGGATTGATCGAACCACCATTGATGGGTGCGCCAGTTGAACAGGTGGTAGTGCACCCAGCGCTCTTCCTGAAAGCCGCCAGCGACCCAATGCACTTTGGTGGCATCCACCGACTCGATGTAGTCTAGGGGTTGCTCGGCGAGATGCTCGGCCAGCAGCGCCACGGGTTTGATCGGCATGCAGGAGCCGGAGAGCAGCATCATGGCGTCGCAATCGAAGCCTTGCTGGCGGGCGAGCGTCAGACAGTTGAGCGTGGCCTGGACGATGGACCACTCGCCCCAAGTGACCTTGACGCGCTTGGCATGGAATAGGCGCCCGGGGTGGCGCTCGAGTGCCCACTCGCGGCTGTTGGCGTTGAGGTCGTGCGGCGCCGAGGCGTCGTAGTGGACGAAGACATCCGAGCCGGCGGCGAGCAGACTGTCGATGAGCGGACGCAGTTGGGCGGGGGGTTCGTGGGCGAGCAGGACGAAGGCCAGTTTCATGGTGTTACCACTCCCCCAGACCGATCAGGCCCTGGCGCGCGAGGGTCTGCCAGTTGTCGTAGCGTACCGACACACTGGGATCATGGAAGGCGCGTTGTTGCTCGATGGCTTGGGCGTACTTGCGATACTCCGAGGAGTTGTCGTAATGCTGTTGGGCGATGGCTTCTTCCTTGACCTTTTGTTGCAACTGGCTGATGAATTTGAAATGCAGCAGGGCGCCGGTGGTTTTATCGGCCGAGGCGGCTTGATTGAGCCGGCGCGGAATGGCCATGTGCATGGATTCGACATAGGCGAAATGCGCTCGCCAGCGTACCAGGGGGATTTTATTCAGTGCTGGGGCTTTCGCGGGATTGTGAGCATAGAAAGCGCGGCGGCGCACGCCACCCTGGACGAACAGATTGCGATAGCGTTGATCGTAGGATTTGCTATACCCGGTGCCGTCGAAATAGGGGCAGGTCAGCAAGGGGTCGTCGCCCTCGCGATAGGCACTGGCGTTGACGGTCTGATCGCTGTACATGTCGACCATGACGGTGAAAAAGGCGTCTTCGCGGATGCTGGCGAGGTAGTCGGTCAGGTCGCGCAGGGAGCGGCTTTCCTGATGCGGATAGACGATGAATTCATCCGGGTCGCAGGTCAGGCACCAGTGGCCGATGCCGTGGCGCAGCAGCAGATAATTGGCCCAGTACATGCCGAAATTGGAGGCTTTGTAGCTGGCGCGGGTGTGGTAAGTGGTGATGTCGGGCTGATCGGCGACAACGGCGTTGAAGTGATCGGTGGAGTCGTTGTCGACGAACAGGAAGTGGTCGATGCCGAGTGTGCGGTAGTAGTCGATGAAAAACGGCAGGCGATGGGCCTCGTTCTTCATGACGGCAACCAGCAGCAGGTCGTTGGGGCGGACGCGCTGGAGGTGGTTCTGCTTGAGGGTCAGGTCGCGACCGTGGCGCAGAGCCAGGCGGTGCATGCCGGCGACCTCGGACAGCCAGGTGGTTTTTTGGCGGAGGAATTTTCGGATTGATTTATACACAGTAAAACTTGCGATCAGGAGCCTTGCGATATCTTCTGACACGAGTATAGTCCATCGCCCAGAGCTAGGCTAATCTGTCGTTCCGATAAATCGTAAACGCTTGATTGATGCGCTGCGGTTGATCGGCCAGCGCCAGCGGCCAGAGGGCGCCGGGGTGTTGGAGCGCGCGCAGGCGGCGCGCAATGGCGCCCAGATCGAAGGCAAACACCGGATAGCCGCCACGCAGAGCGAGCGAGAGGGTGTAGCTGTAGGTTTCCGGCCAAGTGTAAGGGAACCAGGCCACATGCGGGTCAAGCGCTTGCAACCGGGTTGTGGCTTCCTCGTCCAGATAGCGGCCGGTGATGCGCACGCCCGCTTTGGTGAGTGGCTCGTTGCGAATGCTGTAGCCCAGCAGATGAAACGCCAGCGGTAGCCGGCGCTGTTGGGCATCGCGCGCGCAGGCGAGCAGCACCTCATAGCCCTTGAGCTTGCCGATGGCGCCGATGACGACGATGCGCAAGGGTTCGTCGTTCTCAATGCGGGGTTCGCGGGCTTTGATCTCTGTCGGCGCAAGCGGCTCATGCGGCAGAATCTCAATGCGCACATCCTGGTAGTAACGCTTGAGGCGTTCGGCGACATCTTCATCCGGCACCCAGACGCGCTCGGCAGCCTGGAGCACCTGATGATGTAAGGCGCGCCAGGCTTGGATGTTGGTGGCGCCAAAGTCGTTGCCGTCGCGCGCCAGGCAGGCGTTGCAGCCTTGCGCCTCGGGCTCTCCACAGTAACGGCCATGCCGGTCGGCGAGGTTGACCCGCGGGCAGATGACCTTGTAGTCATGGATATCGACTTCCAGCGAGGCATCGAGCGCGCGCGCCAGGGCGAGGATGTGGGCGGCGGCATCGGCGGTGAAGTCGATGAGTCCGTGGCTGTGGATACGGCAAATGCGCAGTGGGCGCAGTTGCTCGGCCAGGTCGTCGGTCTCGGCCAGCGATAGGCTGGGCAGGTTGAGCAGTTGCCGGCAGTTGGGCTGGGCCAATCGCACATGGGTCGCTCGGGCGCGATCCGGGCGCAGATAATAGACCCCGAAGCCTTGCGCTTGCAGCGCCTTGGTGTCTTCGCTCACATGGCGCTCGGCGCCGCCGCCGCGGTTGTGGCAGACGATGAGCACATTCTCAGCGCGCGCCTGGGCGGCGAGGCGTTCCCTATCGAGCCGTCGGCGCGCCTGGGCGAGTGGATCGCGGCGGATGAAGCTGTCGACCTGGTCACGATAGTTCGGGTAGCGGCGTGCCACGCGCTTCATGGCGTCATTGAGCAGCCGGCCTTTCTCGCCCTGGAAGGAGGCCGCGCCGATGTGGCGCACGAAGGTGTCGGCGGTGATGAGGTTCACCCAGCCGGCGCGCAGAGCGCGCTGGCAGAAGTCGTTTTCCTCGCCATAGCCGCGACCGAAGGTTTTTTCGTCGAAGTGGCCGATAGCGCTCAGGGCCTCGCGGCGCAGATAGAGGCAAAAGCCAACGCCCGTTGGGGTTTCGCAGACCTGTCCGGCATTGACCCGCGCGGTCAGCGCGTCGAGATGCGCGTAGCTGATCTCCAGCGGATAGGGGGTGTCGTGCAGAAAGCGCGGGTAGCTGCAAATGGTGGCGTTGTTCGACAGCGGGGTGACCGAGGCGATGCGCGGGCGGGAATAGGCCGCCGCGTGCAGACGATCGAGCCAGTGGTCGTAGACCTCGGTGTCGGCATTGAGCAGTACCACGTCACGGTCAGGATGCAGGGCCAGGCCGGCATTGGCGGTGGCGACAAAGCCGCGATTGGCGGGCTGGCGCTGGTAGCGGAACAGTCCTTTGGCGGCGAGCGCTTCGAGCTCCACGCTGAGGTCGGGCTCTGGGCTGGCGTCGTCGATGATGCTGAGGTCGAAGGCCAGGTTGGTACGCGCCTGGAGCACCGAGCGGATGCAACGCAGGGTCAGCTCGTTATCGCGATACACCGGAATGACGACATCAACAGTGGCGCCATCCTCTGCGGCCACGGGCTTGAGGTGCGCCCAGGCATCCGGCGTGGGTGCTTGCGGCGGCTGATCGGCTGCCGCGTCTGCGTGCAGATCCCGCGTCGGCCGCTCGCTGAAGCGCCCCCAATGCAGGTAGTGCAGCAGCGGATTGAGCCGCGCCTCGCGGACCTCAGGATTGGTGCGCAGATAATAGGCACCGTCAAACTGCGGATTGGGTGAACGCCCTTGCAGTCCGCCCCAGTTGAGATAATGGCGCAGTGGTTCGTGCTGGGAACGCGCGATATCCTTGTTATGACTGAGATAGTAGCGCAGATCGAACCAGGAACTCGGTGAGATCAGCCGATAGCGCCCAACATGATAATAATGCAGCAGGGCATTGACCTGCGGCAGGCGACCGGTGGCGCGGGCGCGATAGTAGCCAGGGTCAAACAGCGGCAGCGGCCAGCGGTTTTCGGCATCGCCATAGGCGGCGTAGTGGCGCAGCGGCGGAATGCCGGAGTCCTGAACATCCGGGTTGGTATCGAGATACCAGGTGCGATCAAACAGTTGGGTCTTTTTCAGCAGATGAATCAGCACACTGCGATAGCGCTGGCGCAGCGGATGGGTGATGGCGAGCGCGCGCAGCAGCCACAGACCGGCGAGCAACAGCTCACCTTGCCGGGCTTTCAGGCGGTGTTTAAAGAGGATTTTCACGCCGACACATCCGCGCGAGCGCGCAACTCCCGCACTTCAGCATCAAGCCGGAAGATGGCTTCCATCGCCACGACGCACAGGTGTTCCAATTCTTGCGCATTAAGCTTTGGGACATTGAGTTTGGCAAGTGGGCGTTGTTGATAGACGTCCGCTTGCCACCAGCGCGGATCGGCCAGCAAGTGCTCGCGCTGATCAGGGGAGACCAATTGGGCGAGTTGCTGGTTGTCTTCATGAAAACACTCCACCAGCTCGGTAGCAAAACCTGGCCCGATGATCCACGGTGTGCCCTGTGCTTGCAGATGAAGCTGGCGCGCCAGCACAAAATCCATGGCTGAATCGTGCGGGCCAGGGCGCAACTGCCGATGGCGCTGATAGAGCCGCAGCACAATGGCCGGCAGGCCTTGATTAATGCGCGGGCGTTGCTCCAACGCATAGCCCAGATAGGCCATGGCATCAGCAACGATGTCATCATCCAGCAAACGCACAGTCAGGCTGCTGACCCAGGGTTTATCCGCCCAGTGTCGCAGCAGGCGATGCCATTGCACGCTTTGGCGCATGCGGTTAATCCATGGGCGCGGTTGCAGCCGTGTCCAGGCGCCCCATTGCCACCAAGCGGAATTGAGCCATTCAATCTGGGGTCGCACATAGGCCAGAAGATGCACCTCGAACGCCGGATCGGCCAGCAGCCAGTCATCGGCAAACAGATGCGCCTTGGGGCCCCAGCTCTCGGACGAAAAAATCAGCCATTCATAATCTTGCCCAAGGCGCTTGAGCGTGGCGCGGGCGTTGCGCTGCTGCTGAGGACTTATTGCCCTCACATCCTCGGCGCGCGCCGAAGCCGCATAACCATAGGGGGAGGTGCGGGCATGTTGCAGCAGGGAGTCGCCCCATAGCAGCTCTCCATCCTTCTTCAGGACGAGATAGGCGCAACGCTCTCCGGTCAAGCCTTCAAAGGCTGGGGCACTCAGGAACGTTTGCAGGGCGCTCGAGCCGCATTTTGGCATGCCCAAATGCAGGAGAATTTTGATGGGTGCTGGCTTTTGACTGCCAGACGAGCGGGAGCGAAACAAGCGTGTGAACACGATGATCTCAGGAGCGCTGGGCAAGCCCGAGGATGGCGTCAACCCACCGCTCAGCAATCATCGGGATCAGCAAGCCATCCTGATTCGACTGGATCAGCTCGTCGCAGACCGAACCGGCGGCATAGATGCCAATCGCCCCCGCACGGGTGATGTCGAAGAACTTGGTGCAGGAACGCGCCCGATTAAACGGATTGTCCAGCAACGGCGCCAAGCCGATGTGGCGGCCGGGGGTGGCGAGAAAGCACTGGTAAGTAGGCCAGGACATGGGGTGAACGACGGTGGTGCGTGGCAGGCGACGGTAGCGGCGGTTGACCTTAGCGGTGCCAATGATCTCGAAGCTCAGGCGCGGTTCGGCGTCCAGCGCGGTTTGCATCACCGGATAGAGCCAGTCGATCTCAGCCTGATGGGAGGCGCTGCCGTGGTAGAAAACGCGAATGTTACCACCAACGGCGGAGTCAGGCGCAGGCAGTGGCGCGGGCAGGAGGCGTTCTGGGTTCCAGTGAGCATATTTGGCTTGCAGGTAGGGGGTCGAGACCCACAGCCTGGCCTTGTGTCGCTGTAACCAGTGCTGACGCCAGGTCGCGAGCCGGGCCAGTTTCAGCCGGTAGCGCCAGGGGGTGCCTTTTGCCGCAGCGAGATCAAAGAGGTCGTCATCCATGAAATAGATCAGTTCGCCGAGGCGCGCGCGATGGCGCTCAATCAGCCGCGCCCAGGCAGGTGGAACATAGCGAACCAAGACGACTGTCGCGCCGATCAGGTCAGTTGGATCGGGCAAAGGTTGACCAAACTGGTGGCACTGAATGGGCCGCCCGTCGGCTGGCAGCGCCGGACGCACAAAGTAATCCGTTGACGGATTGGGGCGTTCTTCGATCAGGTGAACGAACATCGGCACCAGCGTTAAGCGCCGCCGCGCACAGTTTTGATCAACACCAACAGCTTGCGCCCCTGCCGCGACCACCAGCCGTCCTTGAGGCGGCTGAGTTGCCCACTGGCGGCCCAGCGCTCCCGCTCGGTCGCCAATTGTGCCAGCACCGCCTCGCAGCTGGTGAAACCATGCAGCGTCCAATCCCAATAAAAGGCATAGTGCAGCATCACCCCGGCGACGAGTTCATCCAACATCAAGCGTCGGGCGCGGCGCGGGATGGGCCGTTGATCCTCAGTCAAACCCCAGCCGGCGTAAAAAGGACGACCGTAGACCCTGACCGGCTTAGCGCGCAGCAGCGCCTCGAAGCCAGTCAGCGAGGTCAGCGTATGCACGGCATCGGCGGCATTCAGACAGGCGACCGGACTGGCGTGTGGTTCGACCCAGTCAGCATACTGGCGCGCGGCTTCCAGCAACACGCGGCCACGGCGATTGCCGGAGAGCACATCCGGATGGGGTTTGTAGACGATGAAGGCCTCCGGCTGCGCGGCGCGCACGCTTTCGAGTAAGTCCAGATTGGTGCGCACCTGCTCGCAACCGTAGCGGATCGAGGCGTCGTCCTCGACCTGCCCCGGCGCCAGGATAATCGGGCGTCCATCCGCCGGCCAGTGGAGCTGGCCCGGTGGTTCCAAATTGTACTTGGTCAGGCCCTGGTTGACGATGGTCTGACGAATCCGCGCGGCGCGTTGGCAATCATCGGCGGTGAACTGGGCGGTATTGAGCAGGGTTTCCAGATCCGAGGGGCCGCGCGGGTCGAAATACAGCCCTTGGCGGTCGAGCACCAGCGAGCGCGGGCGGATCAGATCGGAGCCCAGCCCGACGGAGCGGTAAAAGCCGTCTTCAAGGCGCTGGATGGGCAGAGACTGACGCTTGGCGAATTCGGGGAGTCCCGCCGGAGCGTCGCGCCCCCAGTGGACGAGACCGTCGCCCGGTTGGACATCCTGCTTGGCCAGTGCCGGCACTTGGCGGACAAAGCGCACGCCCTCGGGCGCCATGGCCAGGATGGGCTTCAGATGCGCGGCCTTCCAACGGCGCATACCGACGGCGATGACGCGCCGGGGCAGGCGGGCGACGCCTTGGCGCTGGAGCAACAGCCAGTCGATGACATCGAACAGGGTACCACGCTCATGGGTGGCGGGGTTGAGGTAGCGGCTGTAATGCAGGTAGGCGGCGGCGAAGAGTTCCAGCACACTGCGCTGGCGGGTGCGGCGGGGAAAGGCTGGCTGACGGTCGTCGGTCACGCCCCAGCCGGCATACCAGGGTTGACCGAAGACGGTCACCGGCTTGCGGGCCAGGAGTGCCTCGAAGCCCAGGGTGGAGGAAACCACATACACCTGATCCATGGCCGCGATCAGGGCGTGCGGATTGCAGGGTTCGCGCAGCAGCTGGGTGTGGGCATCATCTTGGAGATGACTAAGATAGCCGCGCTTGCGCCCGGAGCTGACCTCGGGGTGGGTTTTGATGTAAAGCCTGGCCTGGGGATGTTCCGCGCGCGCGGCAGCGACCATGGCGGCGAAGGTGCTGGCATCGGCACCGCCGAGCTGGACGCTCATGTCACCGGCGGTTTGATCGACCACCAAGATGCGTGGCCCTGAATCTTCAGGGGTGAAGGTGGCCTGCGCCTGATTGTATTTGCTGAGGCGGTGAGTCAGCAGTAATTCACGCGCGGTGCTGGCCTGCTCACCGATGCCAGCGGCCAACACATCGGTCTCCGAAGCCAGCAGGGTTTCGAGCGCCGATGGGCGGGTGCTGTTGTAGTAGATGCCTTGATCATCCACCACCAGCGCCAGCGGCGGGAAACGCTCGCCGGTGCCATGTGAGCGGACAAAGCCGTCTTCGAGTGCCAGATAGGGCAGCCCATGGCGGGCGGCATAGCGGCGCGCGCGCGCGGTGTTTGGCTTAGCACCCCAGCCGGCGATGGCATCGACGGGCTTGGGAAATCCGCGCCAGCTATGGGCGACCAGCTCGGCACCCATAAGTTGGGCGAGGCCGGGGATGCGCCGCATACCGGCGGAAAAGAGACCAATACGGATGGAGGAAGATTCTTGGGAAATAATCAACGGAAAGCTTTCTCCGGAGCACCCGGCTTGATGGAATTGGGCCGGTTAACCCCTTTTATTCTGAACTGACCTGCAGATGCAAGTGCTTACCACAGGCCTGGACATAACGGCGCAAGGTCGCAATAGACGGAGAGTGCTTGCCCGTCGTAAGAGATTTTTCCAGCCGTGCCACCGCTGGTGCCTGGGTTCCCATACGCGCGGCGAGTTCGGCTTGGGTCAGGCCAGCCTCTTGCCGCGCCTTGAGCAAGGCGTCGAGCAATTCGTCTTCCTCCCTTTCGATGCGGTCAACCTCAGCCTTCACGCTAGGGCGGGCCATTAGGAACTTGATCACATCGTCATGCGTTTTCATGTTTCACCTCTTTCAAGCGGCTTATTGCGGTGTCCAACTCTTGCCGAGGTATACGATCAGTCTTCTTCACAAAACTGTGTAGCATTACGATTCGCCGTCTCACCTGCGTGCAATAAAAGACACGGGCGATTCCTTCTGCTCCTTTCAGCCGAAGTTCGAACAAACCGTTTTTCATCGATTTGGTATGCGGCTCCCCAAGATTTGGGCCAATCGCCAGCATCCGACGAGTGAGAACGACATACCGCGCAGCCAGCGTATCGGGCAAAGCCAGGATTTCATCTTGAACTGCATCGCTGTAATAACAGATATCGTATTCCATCGTACAAATAATAACAAATATGTTAATGCAGATTCGACGCACGAAGAGCCACTGCCGCTGTTACCGGCGGCAAAAAAATCGCTCAAGATGATCGCAGGCGATGCGCGCACCTTGTTCAGCGGCGAGCAGCGGGGCGAGCTGTTGCAATCGCGCGTGCAGGGCGGTGTCGGCGAGCGTTTCCTGGATCGCTTGGCTTAAGTCGGGCGCGCGGTAGTGCCGGCGGGGCAGCACCCGCGCCCAGCCGCGGCTTTGGGTGCGGTGGCTATTGTCAAATTGGTCGTCGGCCTGCGGAACCAAGAGCGACGGTTGGGCGCAGCGCAAGGCCCAGCCGATGGTGCCGATGCCGCCGGAGTGGACCACCGCCCGTACGAGCGGGAAAAGTGTTGAGTAGGGTAGATAGGGGGCTAGATGAACGTCCGGGGCCGAGGGCACTTGGGCATGAAAGCGGGTAGCGGCGATGATCAGCGCACGCGCTTCGAGTGCGCGACTGGCGTTTAGGCTTTCCTGGAAGTAATCACCAGGGTTGGCGCGGGCGTTGCCGCCGAGCGCGAAGAGGATGGGTGGGCTGCCGCTGCGGATGAAGTCGAGTGCGCGTTGGAGTTGTCGCCCGTGGCCGAGAAAATCGGCTTCCAGCCAGGTGATGCCGGTGACCAGGGTATTGGGCGGAATCGACGGAGTGTGAGAGAGAAAGCGCGGAGACGTCAATAGCAGGTTCAGCTCGCGGGAGAACAGGCCTTCAAAGCGCGGGTGGCCTAAGTGGGTTAGCCCCAGACGGGCTTGTTCTTGCCGCAGTGGGCCGCTGAGCAGTCGGCTGGAGCCGTGCACCAGGGCCTGGCTGAGGGCATGCGCCCAGGGGTGTGCGGCGCATGCGCGCTGGAAGCCATGCAACAGTGGGAACAGGCAGGGATTGTCCCGCGAGACCAGCCCCATTGGCGAGACGGCACAATAGACCCAGGGGCGGCGAAGATGGCCCGCCACCAGTGGGCCGGACAGTGCAAGCTGATTACCGATGACCAAGTCTACGCTGGCGCTGTGTTGAATGAGGGTATCCAACTCATAGCGAAGGGTGCTTGCGCTTCCGCCAAAGGCGTCGTTCGATATCCAGGACAGGGCCCGCAAGGGGCGTTTGGAAGCGGCGGCGGTCGGATCCTGCTGCCCGTCAATCGGCAGAACCTTCAGCCCCAGCGCGCGAGCGGCCTGAAGATGGCCGGACTGCGTCGCCAGCAGCACCTCATGACCGCGTTCTTGCAGTGCTTGCGCGACCGCATACAGTGGGATGATGTCGCCGAAGGAGCCCTTGGCGATGACGAGCGCACGCCCCAAGGAACCCCCTTAACCTGAACTCACGGCTGACTGTTCGAGTTTTGCGAGCCGCTGATCGAAGTTGACCAGAAACCCGGCGACGATGTCCATGAGATCGTCCGCGTCGACTGGAATGTTGTTTAAGTCGAGATGAGGCGATGCTTGGTAAGGCGGAAATGCCTCCCCGTGGGTGTAGTGCTCCGCCAGAAGCTGATTCTGCTCGGCGAAGTAGTCCAGTACGGTCTCCGTCATCGCGGGCGCTAGGAGGTGGTGCCTTTCATAGGGGCGCGACCGCCCGGACCCTGCGCTATTGGCGGCGAGGATGTCCGAGAAGCGCATTCTTGGCCGATAGCGATTGGCGGCCAGCATGAGCTTGAGTTCCACTGGCGAGGGGCTGGGATTCACCGCCGGCTGCGGTGCCACCCACTTCGGGCAGTGGCCTAACAGCTTGGCGAGAAAATCCCCCGCGATCCCTTTTGGGTGCCTTTGGGTGGCCTCATAAAGGCCAACAATCAGATTACCGGCGCCGAACAGTTGCTCAAATCGCCGGGCGCTATCGTAATACCGGAGCAGTACGTATTCTTGGTAAGTGTCGCGAACAAAGGTTTCCGGATCGCCAGTGTAATGATGGCGCTTGACTTTCTGCATGTAGCCAGAGACGAGCACCTGATCCTGCCGGCGCACGTAGTAGATGCACTTAGCCTGGCAGTCTTGCGCACGCAGGTCTTCAAGCAGTTTTCGATAGGCGTCTGTGCCGACAAAGGCAAAGAACTCGGACGACAGGAGGCAGCTTTCTGTCTTTGTGTTGCTGACCGCATCAAGCAGGGATTGATAGAGGGTGCCGTCATCCTGAAAATAGCCTTCATCGGCCTTGTCCAGCATGGAGCGGGACAAAAAACCGGCATTACCAGAGGTGATGCCACCCTTTTTTGCCTGACTCAGGTCGCTCAGCGCGAGGTAGTCAATCCCTTCCGCAAGCAGGCGTTGCCTGTTTTTGGCCAAAAAGACTTGCAGCGCGGATGAGCCACATTTTGGCATGCCCGCATGAATCCAAAGTGTTTTCATTACGCTAAAATGACGCCGCTGTGCGGTTAATCTTTGTGATCCTGAACAATCGCCAGCAGCAGTTGCAACACCAGCCCGGCCAGCGCGGCGAGCAGTGCGAATACAACGATGCGATGCAGCCGCCGGGGGCGGTTGGAGTATTCCGGCAAGGTGGGTGTTTGCAGCACCGAGACTTGTTTCAGCGCACGCATGGCTTCTACCCGGGTGTTTTCAAGCGCTGTCAGGGCGCTGGAATACAGCTCACTGGAAAACTTCATTTGCATGTTCAGCAGATCATACTCGGCTGACAGCCGATTGAGCGCGCCGCCTGAGGCACGCGCGAGCCGCCCGCGCTCTTGCGTCACCTGTTCCCGCACGCCTTGGATTTCGCTTTCGATGCGCAGCATCTCGGGCGCGCGCTCGCTCTGTGACAGACTGAGCGCCGCCTTGCGCGCCTGCAAGCTGGCAAGTTCGCTCTCCAGACCCGCAACGACGGAGCTGATGCTCGCCACGGTCTCGGGCGGTGAAACCAGGCCGTGCTCGTTTTGATAGTCGAGCAGGCGGGTGTTGTCCTCGACCATGCGCAGGCGCGCGACCTCCACCTGGCGCTCAATAAACTGGACCTGTTCTTCGGCCAGGCGATGACCCATGGCGTTCATCTGCGCCTCGCCGGCCTCAATTAAAACCTCAACGATGGCCTGTGCCATGCGCGCATCGAAGGCCTGGGCGGAGATACGCAGCACTTGCGCATATTCGTCAAGCTCAACCGAAAAATACTGGAGCATGTACTGATGAAACTTTTCGGTTGGGACATCCGCCGCCGATAACCGTGATAACCAGTCGATCTTTGGGTTGGAATAGTGCGCACGCAGGTTCAATTCGGCATCCAGACGCGCGAGCATGTCGGTCGAGAGCATGTAATCACGCAGAATCAGCAGGTCGTTATTGGTCTGACCGCTCAGGATAGCGGATAAGCCGGCTTCCGATTTGGTGATCTGCGCGCTGAGCACCACCACATTGGCGTGCGACAGATAGCGGTCAGTCGCGATCAGCGACCAGTAAATGGCGGCGCCAAGGATCGACAGGAGGATCAGCGTCCAGACGGGATTGCGGCGCAGGGCGTTCACGCGGCTTGCCGTTTTGCCGGGGTCTTTGCCGGACGCTTTACTGGGCGTTTGACGCTGTCGTTATAGGCTTTGAGTCCCTCGTTGACATCGTCGAACCACAGCGGTTCCTCACCCTTGCGTAGCCAGAGCGCGGCTTGGCAGAGATCGCGCAGAATCTCCTCCTCGTGCGACACCATGATGACGCTCGCCTGGCCGAGGCGCTCACGAAACACCTGTTTTGCCTTCTCCTTGAAGGCCGCATCGCCGGTGGCGGTGGCTTCATCCGAGAGATAAACGTCGAACTCGAAGGCCAGTGACACCCCGAAGGCGAAGCGGCTGCGCATGCCGCTGGAGTAGGTCTTGATAGGTTGATCGAAGGCTTTGCCGATTTCGGCAAAGTCTTGCATAAAGTCGATGACATCCTTGATGCGGTCGGTATAACCATGGACACGGGCGAGAAACTTGAGATTCTGCCGCCCGGTCATGGACCCCTGAAACCCACCGCTCACGCCGATCGGCCAGGAGACGCGACAACGGCGGATCACCTCACCGCGATCAGGGTGATCCTCGCCGCCGATTAAGCGCATCAGGGTCGATTTGCCGGCGCCATTGCGCCCGATAATCGCCAGGCTGATGCCTTTGGGCAGGGTGAAATTAACGTCCTGCAACACCCATTCAACAGACTGGCGGTGCGTTTGATTGTGATAGCGCTTGTAGAGGTTTTTGACTTCGATCATTTGGCCTTCAGTCGTCGTTCGAAGCGGGCATGGAGCGCCAGGCCGAGCGCGAGGGAGATTATAATCCAGCGCCACAGATACTCCAAGCTGACTCCCGCGAGCATATGGTAGCCATCAAAGTAGCGCGCGCGCAGCAATTCCAGGCCATGCGCGATGGGATTGTAAAGCAGGTAGTCTAAAATCGCTGGCGGAAACCTTTGCAACGGAAAAATGACGCCTGAGAGAATCAGCAGCGGAAGCATACTCAGTTTGACCAGTCGCTCAAGATCAGGGACTAACCGCACCACGACCGAGACCACCAGGGCGCACCCCAGCCCCAGCAACCACAGCGACAGCCATAGAAAAAAAACCCCAAGCACATCATCCGGCAGGGCATCATTGATGCCAGCCAGCACGGCCACGCCCGCGAGAATCAGCAGGACGATGGTTTGCAGCATGCCCTCCATGGCGTGGCGCACCAGCAGCGGGTCCACTGGCTTGATCTGCCGGTAAGCGAACAGCGCCTGATTGGCCTGGATGGCACTCATCCCGCGCTGGATGGCATTGCGTACCATGAAAAACCCCGTCAGCCCGATAATCAGCCAGGGGATGAATTCCGCACCGATAATTTCGCGCGTGCGTCCGATAAATGTTCGCAGACTGACCATGAATGCGACCATCATGATTGGCTCGCCCAACATCCACAGCCCGCCCATGCGGTCTTGGGTCGTACGAGCGAGCACCTCGCGCATGAAAAGTGCGTGCCAGACGCTCCAGGTGACTTGCCAGGGCGAGCGCATGGTCCCCGATTTTAGAGATCCAGGGCAACTTTCGTGGCGACGGCAATTTGGTACAAAATCTGGGTCAGGGTCTTGGACAGTTCCAGATTCTTCACCGGCACCTTGGGCAGGACCAGGATCTCGTCACCTGGGCGCATGTCAGCGCCCGAGGCCTCCACCACCTCGCCACTTTGGCGGGCAAGCAGGATCTTGCCGCGATCGGCCCGATCAGTAAAGCCGCCCGCGCGGTCAATGTAGTCTTTTGCGCGCAGCCGGTCGGTATACACCATGGCCTGAGGCACGATGACTTCACCACTGACAAAAATGGAATCGGACCGGTTGGGTATGGTAATGACATCTCCATTTTGCAGCCGCACATCCGTGATCTGCCCATTTTTGGCCACTACCAGCCGCCCGCTCACTTCCAGCTCGCGTGCGCGTTTGACGAAGTCTTGAATCAGCTTTGCCTCGCTGACGCGGATATTGGCCTCGTCCACCGTTGCGGATGATGCCCCGAGATAGGCCGTTTCCAGCCGCCGCAGGCTTTCGTTGAGGGATTCACGCTGGCGTTGGGCGACGCTCTCGCGGCGGATGGAGATGCTCTCGACATCGGCGAGTTGCGGTTGCACCGGAATGCTGTCGAGCAGCTCCGTCAGGCGCGCGTCTTTTGGAATGGTGAAGCGCGACGGGCCAATAAAGCTGCCCTCGATCTGCACCACGATGGTATCCCGACGGTGATCCACGGAGAAATCGATGGTGTCGCCATCATGGAGGCGACGCTGGCGCAGATCCGCCAGGGTGAGATATTCCGCAATCGGCCCCTGCTGGCGCATGCCACTGAGCAGCCCGTGGGAGACGCCCGGTCGCAGGCGCACCCAGGCCAGCAGTTGGCGCACCGTCTCGCCGCAGCCGGCGAGTTCGTAGCGATAGGGTTGGGCCACATCACCAAGCGCGGTCACCATGGCGCCCTGGCCCTCGACCACAATGGTGTCGCCCTCCTCGAATTGCAGCCGTGGCAGGCGGCCCTCGAGCAGGAAGGGATAGAGATCAACCCCCGCGATGACCTCATCGCGGCGCTGCACGCGAATGTTGCGAAAGCTGCCGGCGGCGAGATCGACGCCACCGGCCTGGTCGAGATAATTCAAGACCGAATCACTGGGCGTGCCAGAGTAGCGCCCTGGCGAGGGCACGAAACCGGTCACAAAAACGCCAACTGGCTGCACCCCCTGCAGATTGGTATAGACCGAGACATTGTCGGTATAAACCCCGTTGATCGCCTGGCGCACGCGGGCGTCGAGCTGCCCGGCGGAGACGCCTTGCACCGCCACGGGGCCAATCTGGGGAATAAAGACATTGCCCTGCGCATCGACCGGCAGCACCGCGTCGAGCTGCAGAGCGCCCCAGGCGCGCACCGTGACCTGATCGCCCGGCATGACGCGATAGCTGGGGTTCAGCCCCGAGACACGCATGGCGCGAAAGCCGCCCTGGAACAGACTGGCGCCGAAGGGCGGGATCTCGCCCTCGGCCCCCTCCCGCCCAGCAGCGGCAGCTGTGACTGGCCCGTAGTTCATGCTGCGCAACTGCATGCGCGGCGGGCCTTCGAGCGTATCGGCCATGGGCTCGGCCCGCTGCTCGGCCGGGATATCCACGTCCGCGCTGATCCCTTGGGCCGCTGCCGGCGCCATAGCGAACAGCAGCCATGGGAGCAATACCAGGACGCCCCCGACACGGAAGACCGGGCGTAACAGCGGCCATCTCATTGCCCCCGCCCTCCTGGCATAGCGGTTAACGCGCCCTGGTTGAGAACCGGACGACCGTCGATCTGCAGCAGGCGCACTGCCTCCCAGCTTGGCGCTTGCTTTGCCGTTTTTGCGCCATCAGGTTCGCGACAGACTAGCGCCGGCCGCGCCAGCGGGCCCGGCTCCAGTGTCAGCCGCCGGCAGCGCCGCCCGCTCGCCGCCACATAAGGCTGGTGAAATTCAACCATCATCGCCCGGCCCCAGGGGGTTTCCGGCATGGTGCGGGTGGCGCCCGCCGGCGCGGTATCCAGGGCGCGCTGAAAGGTTTCCAGGCCCATTTCCTGGGCGGATCGCTCTTCTCGAACAGCAAAGCTCCCAGGTACGCAGCCGGTTAGTGCGGCAAATGAAAGCCCCCCCAGGAGTAGCAGGCGCGCAACGCGTTGTGAAAGCACTGCAACGGCGGAATGCTCAAGAATAGACATACAAGAGAAAAGACGATGCTTCGCGTTGCTGCCGCCCATCGGCCGCCAGGGACTGACGCGGCACCCATCGCACCGCCTAAACCTGCCATAATAGCAGCTTTGGTGCGGGTTCCGCTGGCTTAAACGCACCCCAGGCCAGGCCAATCCGGTTATTAACCGGCAAGCCACCGAGGCGTGTCAGGCCAACAGCACGGATTTACGCGGGAGACATGGGTGAAAGAATTTTTCGTCGGCCTCGGGCTATCGCTGCTGCTGCTGCCCTTGGCATTGCTTGGCCTGCTGATGCTCGCCTTTTTTGGGGTGATTGGGCGGGTTGAGCGCGCGCGTGCTGGCGTGAGGGCGCTAGACCATTTCGTCAATGCCTCGGTCTTTAACGGTTACTCCTGGGAGTCAATTTCCTCCCACGCCTGGCGCGAGCGCGAGAACAAAGCCTGGGCGCGGCTGGTGGTGCGCTTTGCCGATGTGTTTCAGCCGGATCATTGTCGCCGCGCCAACAAGCGCGAGCAGCATGTGGTGGATTTGATTCTGCGGCGAAAACTGCACGCACAGACCATTGGCCAGCGGCAAACGGCCGACAGCAACCCGCCAGGCCAGTTACAAGCCGGGTCGCCAAGCCGAGCGCAAGCGAAACAGACCCTTAACCCGGCGCCCAAACCGGAACAGCTCACCTAGGCCAGGGGACGCTTTACAGCTCGGACCCAACCTCTAGCGACGCTAAATTCCCTCGCGCCACCGGAGTGACCCGCGCGGCGCCAGTCCCACTCGGCACGGCGCGCGAGGCGGACCCCGCCACCACTCGGGGCAGGGCGTGCTTGGGAATGCTGTCCAAGCCCCAATCGAACTCCAGCTCCGGCGGCCAAATCACACCCGTGTGGTTATTCACATCGGGCAAAGGCCGATAAAAGTTGCCATTGGCTTGATTGTGAGCGCGCAACCAACTGCGAAAGCGAATGTACAGATCATAATCCACCGTGCCGGGGTCGCCCCAAAAGTCATCCAGCTTGCCTTGGAAGGTTAGGCCTGGCATGTCATAAATCGGCGTACCAAGCACGCACAAGGGCGCTTTGTGGAGAATGGACGACAGCCCGACCGTGCTGTTAATCACAACACAGCCAAGGGTATGATTGAGCAGGTCCGGGAGGTGAACATCATGCACATAGAGCACGCGGCCCTGCAAGCCATACTTGGCCGCGCGCCGCGCGATAAATCGGCCATATTCGCGATAGCCGCGATCAAGCGGATGATGCTTGAACACCAGGAAATGATCCGGCGCAGCCCCCCGACTGAAGGACACCAGAACTTGCTCGATGAATTCCTCGATACTCGAGAAATCCGAGTGAATACTAATTTGCGCGTCATTATGGGTTTGTAGCGGCGCGATGAAATAACGCTTGCTCAATGCGCCCGTCAGACGCTTGGCGAGCGGTCGCTCGCGCCACCCGAAATAATGCTTTCGCCACCCGGCGCGTAGCCAGTAGAAGGCTTGGGGGATGGGTGAGAGTGAGCGATGATGCACATAATGCGGAAAACGCCAACCCATCGCCGCATTCGCCAAGGCATAAACGACGGCATGAAAGGCCGCGCGGGAAAAGCCATTCTTCACCTTGCGCGGCGGAGGCTCAACCGGCGCCCTGGGCACATGGCCGCGGTAAAAGGCGGGATCACGCGACAGGGAAGAGAAGTTGTTCACCCCGCCTTTTTCCACCGTGATGAAATCCGGGCGCAGATAACCTTCTTCAAACACATACAAAACGGCCCGCTGCCAGCGGATCACATCGGGCACCCCCAAGTGGTAATGCCGGCAATCGCCAAACAAGAAGACCGCGTCCACATCAAGGCGCGCCAGCAGGCGGCTCAGGTAGTTCGGCCAATCCTCCAGCGTGCCGCGATAGTCGATCGCGTCGTTTGGATAATAGAGCCGATCTCCGGGGCAAAAATTGATTTTAAAAACTTCCGCGCCCGCGGCTTCCAAATCCAGCCTCAACCGCCAGAAAAAAGGCCCCATCGGTCCCTGTAGCAGCAATACCCGTTGACCGGCAAAGGCTGACAGCACGTTTTCAGTTCCTCGTTTCTGGTTGATACGTCCATTGTCAGCAGACACGTCCGGCCTGTTCCCCACTGGGGCTCAGGAAGGGTTGGCCCTCCCCCTGTGCAGCCGCCCATCGCAGCTAGCGCCGAGCCTATTAAGTCCGGTACGAGGATAGCATTCTGCACGACGGTCTGCACCATTTTCTTGTCGTCATTTCTGGTTCTTGGTCATCGGCACTGATCTAGGTAGGCGCACTCCCTTCTCTCGATTCCCCGGAAGGGACTCTAACCCGCTAGAACACGCGGCCTTGCCAGGCCGCACTGACCCCTTTAGCAATCTTTAGCAAACCCTTTAGAACAGTTACGTTGGGAAAAATGCTCTTAACATCAGCGTCACAATGCCTCCTAATACCAAACCAACCATCCATTTCACAACCAGCAGCTCACGCTCTAAGCGGTTGATGTCAGCCTTGGTGGCAAGTTGCGCATCCATCGCTTCGGAAAATGCACTGACCAGTGCTTCTGCCTCTGCATTGGCATGTTCTTCAGCAATGCCTGCAGATTTAAGTTTTTCAACAAATTTTAGGGTATCAGAGGTAATGGTGGTCATGGGTGCTGCTGTTATTTCGGTGCATCTCTGACAAGAATATCACACGCCCAAACAAAAAACCCCGCTCTGCATGAACGGGAGCGGGGTTGAACTTGGGTGCGGGCGTCCTTGCCCTACGGGTCAGAGTGCCAGGCGGGAATTAAGTATGTCCCCATAATCCCCTGGTCTCAGATCCCGGCGGAGTCCCGGGATCAGGCCATTACAATCCCAATTGCTTCAGCACCAAAGGAGCTTCACCAGTGTTGCAAATGCAATGACAGCAGCCATCAACATGGCGCCCATTTTAATGATCAAACGATATTCAAGTTCTCGCAAGCGCATATCCAGATAATTTTTCGTTGCTAAAGAATCCTCAATGATTCGCCGATGTTCAGCAGCAAGCACTTCGGCTTGTTCTTGCGAAAATCCCACAAGTTGAAGTTTTTTACAAATTCATGTGTATCAAAGGTGATCGTCGTAATAATGTGAGCCCCATCAAGGTGCAACACCATTTAAAAACGAAAAACCCCGCCCCGTAAAGACGGAGGCGGGGTTGAATGTTGGGTCGCGGGCGTCCTTGCCCGTGAGGTCAGCTAGCTAGGGTATTGGCTCGAGAATTAATTCGAGCCTGACCCCTTTAGCTCTTTAGCTCCTTTAGCTAGATTTCGTCGGGCGAATCAGTTGTTCGGTGGATGATGCCTGAGATAGTAAATCAGTCCACCGCCGATCAGATTCACCAGTACCAACAGCAGTAAAAGCACCATCACTGCGCTGCTCATCATTCGCCCTCCAAGTCGCGAACAAAGGATAGCACCCAGACCGCTACGAATTCGATATTCACAAATCCCAGAATCGAAAGCACAAGCTGCACCCAGGCGACCGGCTGCGCGATGAGACCGGTATAACCGAAGACTGCGAACTGCGCCAGGGCAATGGCATGCAAGGCAGCGGCGATATGTTTCAGTTGCGCTTTGTTCATCCCATCCATCCTAACAGACCTACCGATCAACTGCTCGCGCCGACATCACTATTGCGACCTTCGTCCTGAACAAAAGCCCCCAACAACCCGGCATGCTCGATTCTGGATGATGTGGTCTAGCTTGTCTGAAATGCCCAATCGAGGCAACGGGATGAGCTCAATTTAGGCTTTCTAAAGGAACTTCACCAGTGCTGCAATGGCAATGACGGCGGCCATCATCATGGCACCCATTTTAATGATCAAACGAGATTCGAGTTCTCGCAAGCGCCTATCAAGATGCTCTTTCGTTACTAAAGAATCTTCAATGATTCGCCGATGTTCAGCAGCAAACACTTCGGCTTGTTCTTGCGAAAATCCCACAGATTGCAGCTTTTTTAACAAATTCATGTGTATCAAAGGTGATCGTCGTCATAATGTGATCCCCATCAAGGTGCAACACCAGTCCATAACGAAAAACCCCGCCCCGTAAAGACGGAGGCGGGGTTGAATGTGGGATCGCGGGCGTCCTTGCCCGTGAGGTCAGCTAGCTAGGGGAATTGGCTCAAATATTAATTCGAACTTGACTCCTTTGCTGATACCTTCCTTTGCTGATAGGTCTTAGATTTAGGCCGCGGCAACAGGATCAGGATCCACATACCCGAAGAAAGCGGGTATGTTCGCACCGTCACCCTCGATCTGGTCCGCTGTGAGTGAGACTCCAGTCAATGTCACCAGCGTATCACCGTTGTCGAAGCTGTTGTCGTCGGTTCCTGTAGTACCACTACCATCATTAAGAGCAAAGTAGGTATTGCCATTGTACAGGATAGCGTCGATAGAATTACCATTAACCTCTGCATCAACCAACTCAATGTTGGAGGCAGTGGCCCCAGATACACCGGCACTGACCAAGAAGGCAGCAGCTTCATCCGCACCTTGCGGCGTGCCCTCTGTTTCGGCATTGGTGTAATTAACCACTTTGGTGGCGAGGCTTTGGTTTGTCTGATCACCTTGGTTAAAGTCAGTAATGGTGATCTTCGTCTTACCAGCCGGGTCGGTAGCGTCATCGCCTCCGAGGAATAGATCATTGCCAAGACCGCCCGTCAAGCTGATCGTGACAGTCGAGTCTTCAGCGGCGGCGGAGGTCATCACGAATACGTCATCTTCGTTGCCGCCCGTCATAGTCGCGGCCTTGGTCACCTTTGCGCCGACGCTGTTTGCGAATAGCTCAGACCCGGTGAAAGTCACGGTCTCAGCATCGATGGCGTCAGTTCGAACACTTTGATTAGCCTGTACGCCAGGGTTTCCAAGATACTTGACGATGTCAACGGTTCCCAGTGCACCAGCCGCATTGACAGTAACGGCCTTGCCAGTGATTACCGAGTCAGCTGGATCTGGAGTTGGTTGGGCTGCTGCAGTATCCATCCCGACCAGAACATCACCCTGAGCACCATTAAGGTTCAGCGTGACATCCTGGTCATCACCCGTTTTGATGCTGCCAATGACAACTCCTTCTGACAAGCCCGAAACGGAGGCGCCGATGCCGTAACCGAGCGACTCCTTACCAATGTCACCCAGCTTTGCGCTGCCGCCGAGGCCGGCCAGGGTCAGATTAGCCATGGCCCCGAACTCGGCCGCACTCGCATCGAATGTGCCCGCGGCGTCAACTGTCAACGACTGAGCCTTGGTGAATACACTGTCTCCTGTAAACTTCGTGTCACCGGCAGCGGACACAGTGACAGCCTGCGCTTCGTTTGCTTTCAGGTCACCTTCAAATCCACTATATTGATCCACGGTCATATCGACGCTGGCGGACTTTGTCAGCGTGACGTTAGTCGTCGCCACTGTTTCCGTCTCCGACGTCCCACCCGTCACATTGAGAGTGGTCGTGCCGGCATTATCGAGCGACACCTTGCCTCCTGCATCTTTCTGTAGATTCAGCTCCATCCCCGTGGCGCCCAAGGTCGCAACATCGACCTCTAAATTCGTACCATCTTGCATCACGACTTGTTGCAATCCAGTGGTCGTTTTTGCGGAAAAAGTGGATTTAGCATTTCCCGTCCCGCCAAACTGAACGGATTCGACGCCGGACATCTGAAATTGCACGGTGCCGATGCTGCCATCGAAAACGAGCGTATCGTCGCCACCTTGGCCGTTGATTGTCACGTCGGCTGCAAAGTCGCCTTGTTTAGCTCGGAATGTATCGTCGCCGGAGCCGCCGTTGACGGTCTTAACACCCGTCGCTTCGCTGAAGTCGATATCCAAGGGCCCAGACATGTTGGTGCCGTCGAAGCTCGTTAGGCCTGTACCAACGTCGGTCATCTTCAGCGAACTGCCGCCATCGACGACAACAGACTTGGCGGAGTCCTTGCCGAGCGCAACAACGTTATCGCCCATGGCGTTGATGTTCAGATTTTCAATCCCATCGGCGTTGATGGTGACTGCCTGTTCCGCCACGCCGGTTGACTCGACAGTGCCAACATTGCTGACCTGGATGTCTTGGGTGTCATTGGTGCCCTTGGTGACATCGGTGGCGTATCCAATGGTTAGGGTACCTGAGGCGACGTCGGTGTAGCTGACATTGGAACCCAGCGTGCCAATGTCGGACAGATTCACTGACCCATCGACGATGTAGTTAGTGACGCCTTCTACGCCCTTGGCCGCGAAGTTAATTCCGCTACCGCCAGCGTTGGTTAGCTTGACGGTTTCGACATTCTTCAGGAAGCCCTCTTCCGAAAAGCCATCGAAACTGCCTTTGAGCTCGACATTGAGGGTGTCATCACCCGCGCCGCCGTCGATCTGGTCGTCGGCGTTCAGCGTTTTCTCTGTGGAAACAAAGGAGGAGACACCGTTGATCGTGTCATTGTCGGCCGACGACAATGACACTTGGTTGTACGCGTCTGGGTCTGCTGGCGCGCTGGGGCCAACCCAATCCATGCCAGTGGTGAGGTCGAAGTCGCCACCAGCCACGCCGATTTTGTAATCGCTTGCGTTTGTTGCTTGTTCGAGCGTGGTTTGCTCGTCGGGCGTGACACTGAAAACGGTGCCAGCAGGATCGGTCAGCGCAAAAGACTCGGCCCCTTCAAGTACGGTAGTCTCGGCGGCCAAGATGTTGGCTCCGGTATCCGCCAGCTTGTAGGTGCCCTCAAAGTTCTCCAGCGCTGTGATGGCCGTGGCCTGCTCGACGGTGGCGGCCGCGGAGAGCGTTACGCCCTTGGCGCCAGTCACGGTCGGCTCGTCAATGGCCGCGGCGATGTTGGTTCCGGTATCTTCGATCGACCAGACAAACAGGCTGTCGATGCTCAGCTTGGCGCTATTGGCGGCGCCGGCAAGGACGGTCTCGACATCGCCGTAGGTGGCGCCGGCGTCGGCGACGCTGACGCTGCCGGCATCGTAGGTGGTGCCAGAGCTAATGTAGTAGGGAGACGCCAAGGTGCCGGCGGCCTGCTGTTCCAGTGCGGTCTCCAGCGAGATGGGCGCGCCAGGCGTGGGAATATCGTTGCCTGCAAGGCTGGTGCCGTCAGACGGAAGGCTGGTGCCACCGATGTCTAACCCTTGGTTGCCCTCGGCGTTGGTTCCGACCTCCAGGAAGGTGGTGCCGTTGTCGAAGTTGATGATGGTGGTTTTCCCGGTGCCGCCTGCGACGCTGACGATGGTGTTCCCCTCCCCGTCCAGGATGAGGAGGGTGGTACCGTTTTGTTTCATGGTCACGTCGGTTGACGCGAGGCCGTTGAGATTGATTTCCGCAACTCCCGCGTCGAGGCCCATGGCCACGCCGCCGGCGGCGATGTTGACGGTAAAGCCGGCGGTGCTGCCGTAGAAGGTAAAGGATTGGTCCGCCCCGATGTTGATCGGATCTTCGGTCGGGACACCATTTTCATTCATTATGAAGTTAGCCATTACGTCGTTCTCCTAAACGATGAGTTTCTTAGCCTGTCTGTTGCCCGCCCAGGAAAATGGCGGCATGAGCAGAGATTATCGGGAATTTTCTACCGCGTCTAGTCTTGGGGCCTTGGCCGTTGGATTTCTCATGAGAGCCTATTCTCAATTTAGAAAAAGTCGCGGTGGATCGGGTTGAAGCGCTAATGCTGTCCGCCGAAAAGGGTCTGCTTACCGGGGCCACTTGTTGCTTCAACCGCCTTGGGCTGAAGCTGCCAAGGTGGCCACGGTAGGCGCCGCTGGTGGAGCTTAGGCGAAGGTTATATCACCGTAGCTGGGGTCCGCGTTGAATTCTTCAACGGTGGTGAAGAAGCCATCGACGCCAACAAGCTGGATGGTGGAGATAATGCCTCCGCCGTTGTCGAACTCGAAGGTGGTGACGCCGCCCTCGACGGAAACGCTGACGTCGTCGGCGGTGACGCCGCCGAACTCCAAACTGTTGGTTTCGCCAAAGTTGGAGATGTCGGAGAAGCTTGCAATATCGACGGAGTCGGTGAACTTCTGCCCGTCGACGGCGGCGACATCAGCCGGCATATCAATGGTGCCGTCGAGCGTGTCGAGGTTGAGGACGTCGCCGCCACCGCCGCCAGCCCAACCGTCGATCAAGGTTTCTGCCGTGCCTACGGTCGCGGGATCCTCGGTTACGGCGGCGATGGACTGAACGGCGTACTGGTAAACCTGCAAACCGTCCAGGTACTTTTGTAGGGCGGCGGCATCCTCGACGTAGGTTGGGGAGGCTGGATCGGTATTCCAGAAGGGTTCCGTGGTGTACTCAGGGTAGTTGGAGGCGTCACCCATGGTGTCGACGTAGTATTGCCCGACGTTGACCTTGTTGTTGGCGACGTCTTGCGCGGCCTGAGCTTCGGCTTTTTGCTCGGGGGTTAGGTTGGCGAAGGCGGGGCTGTCGTAGTCGGCCGTGAGTGTGCCGTAGAGGAAGTCAGCGATCATCACGCTCCGAGCCTCGCCGCCTTCAAGGCGCCCGGTCCAGTACTCCAGGCCGTCGGCGTCGGGATCGCGATCAGTGATGTTGTTGTAGATGGCGGTCACGAACGCGTCGTCGGTCATATCCGCCGGATACTGGACCGCGAAGGTCGGGTAGGTGGCGAAATCCGCGGCGATTGAGCGCATGAAGGTGAGATCTTTGACGTTGTCAGTTGGGCCGGCGCCGAACTGATTCTGTGCGGCGTTCAGCCAGAAGTCGTCACCTTCTTTGTCGGGGGAACGCGCGTACATTCCAGTGTACAATCCGACAATTGCTTGGGAGGTTGTGATATCAGCCATGGTTGAGGTTCCTCGCGTAGTCTGAGCTTTTGGGTGTGAGGGGTTGGAATTGCTTGTTGACCTGCTGGCTTGATCTGTTGGTGGCGCCTTGGCTCACAGACTGTTGGCTCACAGACTTGTTAGGTGCAGGGCCTGCCTTAATCAGGTTGGAACAGGTCAAATTGCTCGATATGTTGATCCTTAAGTCTTTGAAGGCGTGTCGGCTTTTATGGCGTTCGAGCGTAAACGCGCTTTCGTCTTTAGGGCTTTTTTCGGACCATTTGGCTCTAGTGCTGGATGAGCATACCGCAGCTAAAGAGTTTGTTCAATCACTAGAAGCGAAAATACGTCGGGTTATTTGGGTCGGGTAGTGCTTAATGGGCATGGTTGATGGCCTTATTTTGGAAGCGACTCAGGATGTGGTACTGACTGAGATCCAGGATGGTTGCTGTTGGTCCGGCTGCGGCGACGCATTTCTGCATAACCCGGCGTGGATTGCCGCATGACAAACCTCACAGCAGTAATCGGGTTGGGTACAGAGCTGGGTTGTCGAGAGGTTAAAGATACGGGGATCTAAGCACGGCGGCACGCAGGTGTCAAGAAAATTATTTCCGCGCCCAGCGGATCACCGCTTGTGTGACCTGACTCTGTGCGGTCTGTTCTCCGTCCAGCGGCCAATGCGTGATCGGGGTGGCGAGGATGCCGGCGCGATCACGTTGTTCGGCGGCGCCCCCGGGCCCGATCCAGGCATCCGCGACGCTGGTCGTGACGGGCGACTCCTCCAGAAGGCCGGTTGGGAGATTAAGCCATTCGCAAACTGGATTCCGGATGGTCTCGAAGACTCCTCCGCGCCAGCGCACGCACTCGAGCGCATGGCGCGAATCCCAGGCGGCTAGAAGCGATAGCAACCAGTGGGGGGGCTGGTCCATGTAAGGGGTGAGATCGAGATAAACGCGACGGATGGCGGTGGCTCGCCGATTACGCAGGATGCTTTCCACCACGGCGGCGCGCGCCTGGGCGGACAGCTGGTCGCTGCCAGGACGCGCCGCGAGATCAGAGAGGAGTTGTTGTTCCCTGACCAGGGGATGGTCGCGATAGAACCGCTCGATGTGGCGATGGTACAGCGTCGCGACACGATGGGGGGCATGATGGGCGCGCACGTAATCGCGCCCGGCGCTTGCCAAGGCTTGGCGCTTTTCGGGGGCGGTTGCCAAGTCGTCGATCGCGGCGGCCAGTTGCGCGGCGGCGCAGGCGTCTGGCAAACGGCAGACCACCTCGGCTGGCAACTCGGCGGCAAAGCCATGGGCGTTGCAGATTAGGGCGACTCCGTGGGCAAGGGCGTCGAAAATCGCGGCCGAGGTTTCGCCCCTGGACTCGGTGCGCAGTTGCACCACCACATCCGCGGCATTGAGCCAATCGGCGTACGTGGGGGAATCGACATAGCCGGTGATGCGACAGCGCGCGAGCCTGTGGCAGCGGCGCGCGATCTCGCGACCATAGTCGCCAGCGTTGGCGATCGAGCCAACTAGGATCATCCAGGCCTTTTGCGATCGCGCCGCAGCGCAGGTCTCCCAGGCGTCAAGGAGGCGGTGATTGAGTTTTGTGGGCGCGACAAAGCCAAAACTGCAGACAACGAAGGCGTCAGCGCCAAGCCCGAGCCGCTCGCGCGCAACTTGGCGGGCCACCGGGCTCGCCAGCGACAGTCTCCGCGGAAAGGGCACGACCTCGAGTTGGGCGCCAAAGGCGTCGCCATAGTGCTGCGCGAGCACTTGGCGGGCGTGGTGGGAGTGGACCAAAACGCCAAGGGTGTCTTCGAGGATTCCGCGACTGAGGGGATAGTGCGCAAGCACCGCGGCGAGGCTTTCTTCCCGTAACATTCTCAGGGCCGCGGGACCGTGATCGCGCCACAGCAAGGTGCGAAAGTCAGCGTCCGCGGATGGATGAGCGTGGAGCAGCGCCAGGATATTGCTGAGAAAGGCATCGTGTTGCACCACCACACCGGGGTAGCTACGCAACAGGCTGAACATTTCTTGGTGATACTGGCTGTTTCCGAGATGGTACAGAATGCGATCATAGTCTCTGGCATGCGCGGGGAAGGCATCCAGGGGCCGGAAGGAAAAGTTGGCGCTGAGCCAATCATCGGCGACATCGAGGCTGTCAGTGTAGAGGTCGATCGCGTAGTAACGCGCGAGCTCGGGTATGAGGCGCGCGCTGTAATCCGCGATACCGCTGCGTTGCGGCGGCAAGGGGGACAGGTAGGCCAAGCGCGGACGCTGGCGCCGCGGCGCGGCTGTCGCGGCGAGGCTGCCAAGCGCGTCCAGCGCGCGATTGGCGCTGCGCTCCCAGCTGAACTTGCGCGCCTGGACACGGGCATGCTCGCGCAGCCGTTGCCGCAACTCGGGGTTGGTTAAGCAGGCGGTTATAGCCGCGGACATGGCGGGGATACTGGTGGCGTCGAAGAGCGCCTCGGGAAGGTCGACAACCTCGACCAGGCTGCTGTTGCTGCCGGCGATGACCGGAGCGCCGCAGGACATTGCCTCGAGCACCGGAAGACCAAAACCTTCGTACAGCGAGGGGAAGATAAATAAGTCGGTCAGGCTGTATAGGGCGATGAGGTCGGCATCCGCAACATAGCCGGTGAAGACCACGGCGTCCGCGGCAAGACCCGCGCGCTTGCACACCGCCTGCAAGGCCTTGCGCGTGCTCGGTTGCATGGCGCAGACGATGACAAGTTGCCACGTCTGGCGCAGGGGTTGGGAAAGCCGCGCATAGGCGTGGATGAGTCCGTGGAGGTTTTTGCGGTGGTCGACGCCCGCGGTGCAAAGCAAGAATCGCTCGCGAATGCCATGGCGTTCGCGCAATTTGTCTGCTTCACCGGCGGCAAATTCATGCGCGGCGAATTCCCGCTCAGCGGCGCCCGAGATGTTGACCGCGGCGGACTCCGGCAGGCCGAGATGGGCAACGGCGTCCGCGCGCGTCGCGCCCGAGATGCAGAGCAGGAGGTCGGCGGCCTTGACGTCCAGAAGCACTTGATGATAGCGCTTGCGCGTTTCGGGATCGGCAAGGTAGTGATCAGCGAAGAGGTAGGGAATAAGATCGTAGAAGGTGACGGCCACGCGACAACAGGCGCCGGCCGCGGCAATGGCGACGATGGCATTTTCGTGCTGGCCCTCGAACGGGCTGGCGACATGCAGAATGTCAACCTGAAGCGCGAGGAGAAGCTGTTGATAGAGCTGGCGGCTCGCTTCGAGGAGGATGCCCCTGGTCGACTCGCTGGCGCTGGCGTCGAGCGGCAAGGCAAGAACGTGAATCCGCTCCGGCGGGATCACACCGCCGAGCCGCTCGCGCAAGGCGGCCAAGGTGTCCGGAAACCGATCCGACAGTAGCACACTGAAGCGATGGCCACGCATCCGCCCTTGGCGCGCCATCGCCAAGGCAAGACTGAGACTGTAACGCCCGACGCCACGATCACGGCTACCGCCGGTCTGGCAGGCTTGGAGATCAATCAGGATGTGCATGGAGGCGAACCCAAGCGCGCGGCCACCGTGCGTTAATCCGCGCGTCAATCAGGCGCTCGAACCGAGACTGAAGGCGCTCTGCCTGGCTACTTGCCGGACCCGTTGGATGCCGCCCCGGTTCCGCTCCTGGAGGAGGGCGCGGGTCGCGCGGAAGCATACGGAGGGAGAAAAGCAGTCGCTTGAGAGCATGACGCACGGGCATTGGCAGGAGCGGCTTTAGGCGACGCGAAAGGGCCGCGAAGCGCCCGGAGTGGCGGACGCGCGCTAGCGCGCTCTTAAGACGAATCCCCAAGCCTATCATGTCTCTTTTTGGTGATGCCGCGTTATTTTGCGCATGGTGAATTCAGTCCTGGGCGCAGGCAAAAAATTATTCGTCCCGTCCAGGCTCCCGCCCGCGCGGCGAAGGGGGCAGCTCGTAATCGTTTGGGGGACTTTTCAGCGGGCTTGCGGCCCAAAGAGTGTAATTCCTGTAAAGTCGAGTTGGGTCGTCTTGGGATAATCCGGCAATTGGCTCTGGCAGCGTGTATATTAAGCGCGGCTGCTGGAAGCCAACCCACTGCATTAAGAATCCGAGGTAGGTGTCAGCAAGCGGTATCTGGTGCGTTGGATCCGTGTAAAACCCCTGAAACGCCAACGGGTGGCGAAGGTTGATTGTTTCCACCATTAGAATCCCGCCCGGGGACAGCCGCCGCAGACAGAATTGTAGCATGGCGCCAAGACTTCGGGGTGGCAAGTGCTCGATCACTTGAAACAAGGTAATGGCGGAAAAGATTTCCGTGCCGGTCTGCAAATAGTTCAGCGCATCAGCTTCTTCCACGTCCAAGCCCGCCCTGCGGGCCCGCGCTGCCTCTTGGCTGTCACAGTCAATGCCCACGGCCGCGATCCGGTGCTCGCGCAAATATTCCAACCATTCGCCCGCGCCAGCGCCGATGTCCAACACTCTCCTCGCTTGCGCCGGCACTTGGCGAATGATAGGAAGATAACAGCGATACTGTTCGCGCAACAGTGGACGATGATCCCCACCGATTTCGCTGTAGTAGGAGTAAAAATCACGTTCTTTGTCAATCGGTTGGGTCGCGTCTGCTTGCCGCGCGATGCGTGCTTGGGCAGTGCCCAACCAGTCCGCCGTGGGGGCGTGCCAGGCGAAGGGCGGCGGTTGCAAGAATACCTGGGGCAGCAAGGGCATCAGTTGTTCGAGCCGATTGAGCCGGGTTTGATGCGATTGGTGATAGCGCTGATTGTCAGTTGCGTGGGCGGTGAGTTGCGCTTGCGCCCCGGCTAGCGTTGCCTGCGTCTGCGCCTGCTCTGCCTGCGTCTGCGCCAGCTCTGCCTGCGTCCGCGCCAGCTCTGCCCAAGCCCGTCGCTGTTGCGCACGCGTGCTTGGAATGACATGGGAAAGCCATGCCCGCAACCGCGTTTTCATGCCCGTCAAGGTCACGCTTGCACTCCCGGTTGATCATTCTTCGCCACCGGTTTGGTGGGACCGGTGAAAAACTTTGTTTCCAGCCGGCAAACTCCCCCGAAAGCCAGACCTTGAATCCCCGCGATTTCAAAACGAAGGACGCTGTCGTGCCAATGCAGCACTTCGACGCCTGATTCGGCACGACGATGCAAGCCGAGCGTGACGGTATAGTGACCAGGCGCGATGTTTAACACCACTTGCCAGCAAGCGGTCTGCGGCACCCCCAATGGTGGGTTCAGGGTCTGGTTGAACAAACTTGTGTTGGTACCGAAGATGTCTTGACCGAAACGATCACGAATCATAAAGCCAAGGGTCAGGTCATCAACGGCCTCCCGCACCAGGTAGTCCACCCAAATCTCCGCCGTCTCGCCCGCCGACATCACGTTGCCCGCGGATGCGCTCCCGACGATCCTTGCGCGTTCGATCCAGGCGCGACCGGAGCCGTACTCAGTGGGCTCGGGCGGAGTCTCTTCATGCTTGCGTTCCGCGTCCTGTTGCACGCGGGCAATGATACGGTTGTACAGATTTGTCGCCGGCTCCGGTTTGTCGTACCCGACCACCCGCCCGTTATCAAGGACCAACACTTTGTCGCATAACAACTTGATGGCGTTAAGATCATGGGAGACGAAGACAATCGATCCACCCTTGTTGCGAAACCGCTGAAGCGCGCCCATGCATTTTTGCTGGAAATAGGCGTCGCCCACCGCCAGCGCTTCATCTACCACGAAGCATGCCGGGTCTGCGTGTATGGCGATAGCAAAGGCCAGGCGCATGATCATGCCCGAGGAGTAGGTCTTGATTGGCTCTGCGATAAACTCCCCAAGCTCGGCGAACTCAATAATCGCGCTTTCGCGGTTTTTTGCACGCGCCGCTGTCATGCCCAGCAGCAGCGCGTTGGCACGTATATTTTCGAGCCCCGTCAGCTCAAGGTTGAAGCCAGTACCGAGTTCAAGCAGTCCGGTCGCCCGACCTGACACCTGCGTGCGCCCGGAATCAGGCAACAAGACACCCGTGAGTATTTTCAGCAAGGTAGATTTCCCAGCGCCATTGCAACCAATGATGCCGAGGGTTTCGCCGTCCTTGACTGCGAAGGAAACGTCATCAAGGACGTGATGCACGTGATGAAAGGCGCGCCGCAGGATCAGCTCCCGCAGCCGATCTGATGGCCGGCGGTAGAGCCGGAACGTTTTGGTTAGCTTTTCGACGACGATCATAGGAAATCGCGAATGTCTTTTTCCAGCCAACGGAGCAGGCGCCAGGCCAACACGACGACGGCGAAGCCGATGCCGGCAAGCCATGCCAGGGATGAGCTAGCGGGCAATTGCTGATCGACAAATATGGAGCGATAACTGCCTATGAATAGGTACGCGGGGTTGAGCCAATGCTGCAAATCTTGCACCAGGCGCGGCGCAATGTCGGGCACCCAAACGATCGGAGTGAGCCAGAACCAAAAGGTCAAGCCAATACCAACCAATTCACGAATGTCGCGTAGAAACACATTCAAAATCGCAAACAAAAGCCCCAACCCAAAGGCAAAGATTTGCTGCAGCAGATAGATTAGCCCGACCAACAACAACAGCTGACCTGGCCACTGCCCAACAAATACTAAGAAGCCCAAAAATAGCGCGAGGGCGATGGTGAAAGTGATGGTTTCGGAAAAAACGATGTATAGGGGCAAATAGCCCAGGTTGAGATAGATCTTGCCAATGATGTGGCGCTTGTCGATGAAGACTGTCGCACAGCGGGTGATGGTCGTGGAGAAGGCAATCCATGGCAACAACCCGCTGACAAGATATACCGGGTAATTGTATTCACCCACGCTGCCAGGGAGACGCGCCCCCATAATCTTGGCGAAAACCACGGTAAAAATAAATATCATGACCAACGGATGAATAAATGACCACAAGGCGCCAAAGACCGATCCCGAATAGCGGTCAATGAAGTCCTGCCGAGTAAATGCGAATAATACGGGCAATTTCATGCTATGGCGCTCGGCGGGAAAGTGGGCGGGCAGCTATTTGGTGGCTGAAGCACCACTTTATCCCGGATATGGTGCTCACGTTTGTCCGCCAAGTCCGCGCCTTGTTGGTAGCGCGGGCATGACAGCGTCTGTTAGGATTGCGGCATGGTCGCGCCGGCAGATGCCAGGGCGGTCATTAGACGCGACTCCACCGACCTAGGCAAGAAATTGGCCTCGCGCAGGGGAGGGTGCCGCAGCGCAATCTGCCTGGGAGGGATTTGTCCCTGCGCTAGCGTGTACAACTGTTAATCTCGGGCACGGAAAACACAAATGAAAAGGCTTGTTGAATTTTTGACGCCTGACAATGCAATTTATTATCTTGATGTCGACCCTGGGCAGGATATTTATGAGGAGCAGGTGGCTAAATCGGGCGGTTTTTTATCTGTTGCAAGGCTAACATACAACATGTGCTCGAGCAAGTCGGTGTTTTTTGATTTAGGGGCAAACATCGGAACTGTGTGCATACCTGTCGCCACGAAAGGCGCGAATGTTCATGCCTTCGAGATCCTAACTGAAAATATCGCTTCCCTCGTCAAGGCGGCGAATGCCTCTCGCATTTCGCTTGACTTGCACAAGAAAGCCGTTTGGCGCAATAGCGGAACCGTGAACTTCGGCGGTAATAGCGCCTGGGCCCATATTATCGAGTCTGGGGATGCGCAAATCGAGTCAGTTAGTCTGGACGATTTCTGCAACGAACACGATATCGGTAAGGTGGATGTCATCAAGATGGACATCGAGGGCTCGGAGCTAGAGGCATTGCAAGGGGCGGAAAGCGTCCTTCGCAAGCATTCGCCTGAAATTATTTTCGAGTCGAATGTTTTTTGTCTTCGGGGGAAATATTCCTACCACGATCTAATTGGGTTTCTATTCGCCATCGGCTACGATGTTTACAAAGGGAAGGATACGCACCTAGCACCCTACGCCAAGGGTGATTTGCAGTATGAAGTATTTTGCGATTATTTCGCGACCATCCGGCCAGCGGATGCGCTGGAAAGCCACACCGGATTCCCCGTGCGCCCATCCACCGAGCCGGAGCTAATCGATGCGATACTGCTACAGGACAAATACACCGATGTCCATCGCGAATATAGCTTCCAGATCCTTACACACAATCCACAAAGCTCCTTGAGAAATAATCAGAGTATCAAGGACGTGATGAGTCGATGGCAATCCTCGCTCGGCAAGGATATCAACCTGATCACGAATCTAAAGCGCGGAGCTGGAATCGAGGATTAGCCCGTACGGAGGCTAAACGGACCAGGCCTAAACCAGGTGCATCGTCACCACCGCGCCCCGGGGATGCTTCGCGCGGAACCGCACTTGGGCGCGCAGTCGGCACGATAGAACCAACCAGTTCGGTTTGTAATGGTTCGTGCCCTTCCGGCTTGTGTGCTTATTGGTACTCAATGGCTGTCGTGTTGCTCGGCGATGATCATGGCACGAACAATCTCTGGCACGCGCATCGCGGCTCGCCAGTTGAGACGCGCGGCGGCTTTGCCGGGATCCGCGCGGCTGCGGAGCAGGTCGGTGGGACGGTAGAGACTGCGATCGACACGAACGTGATCGCGCCAGTCGAGGTCGAGCGCGGCGAAGGTTTCGGCGATCAAGTCATTGAGACTGCACGAGTGGCCGGTGGCGATAAGGTAATCATCGGGCTGATCCTGCTGGAGCATGCGCCACATGGCATCGACATATTCGGGCGCCCAGCCCCAGTCGCGGATGATGTCGGTGTTGCCGACGCTGAGAATTTCATCGGCCCCGGCGGCAATGCGACAGGCGGTTGCGATAATTTTGCGGGTGACGAAGCGCACCGGGCGCAAGGGGGATTCGTGATTGAACAGGATTCCGGAGCACGCGAAGAGGTCATAGGCTTCGCGGTAGTTGGCGACCTGCCAATAGGCCGCGGCCTTGGCCACGGCGTAGGGGCTGCGTGGGCGAAAAGGCGTATCCTCGGTGGCGGGGGTGGCGCCGGTGTCGCCAAAACATTCGCTGGAGGATGCGTTGTAGAAGCGGATTGGCCGACCAACAAAACGCAGGGCCTCGAGCAGGTTCAAGGTGCCGAGATTGATGCTCTCGTGGGTTTCAGCCGGTTGGTGGAAGGATAAGCCAACGGAGCTTTGACTGGCGAGATTGTAGATTTCATCCGGCTCGGCCTGGGTGATGGCGGTCAGGGTGCTGCGGAAGTCGTTGATGGCGGCGGAGATGCAGCGCACTTGGTCGCGAATGCCAAGTTGGCCGAGATTGGCGAAGCTGGACAACTCGGCATCCCGCGAGGTGCCAGTAACCTGATAGCCTTTCTCAAGCAGTAACTTGGCGAGGTAGGCGCCATCCTGTCCGGAGACTCCAAAGATAAGTGCGCGTTTCATATTGCTCGGGCTGGTGATTAGTGATTGGTGATTGTTCGCGGGACTGCTTGCAGCGGATTTTTCGTTGCAATGGACTGTTGCGCGCGAGGTCGAAGACATCTCGGTAATGCCCCACGCTCGGCCAGGCTCCTTCCCACGGCATTAGGTGGTAGCATACCCCGTTTCAGCGCCGGGACGCTCGCCCAGCATGGAGCTCGCACCTAACTGCACGGGTTCTGGCTGGGATGCGGGCTTGTGAACACGGGCGCAAGCAGCCCTTTCAGCCGAGCTTCGCTGGGTCGGTGGCCGATGAAGGCCACCATCTGTGGTATTTTGGCGGATCTTATCCTGTGGCTCGATTGCTTAATTTAGTGACGGCCTGACTTTGACAACGCTCATGCACACCTGCCCTTGGACGTTGCCCCAAGGCCGCACCCAGCTTGGTCTTCCGCGAGGCCGCCGGGCAGAGTATTCGCGTGCCAAGAGGCGCTGACTGTAAACGCAACCACACTGAGACGAACTGACATAGTCGAAATGAAAAAAGCTCTTATCACCGGTGTCACCGGTCAGGATGGCGCCTACCTAGCGGAATTCCTGCTATCGAAAGGCTATGAAGTCCACGGAATCAAGAGACGAAGCTCTTTGTTCAACACGGACCGGATCGATCACCTATATCAAGGGCCGCACGAGCCTGATCGGCGGTTCATTTTGCACCATGGGGATCTGACTGATTCGTCCAGTCTCATTCGCATCATGCAGCAGGTTCGGCCCGACGAGCTTTATAACCTGGCGGCCCAAAGTCATGTCGCGGTCAGCTTCGAGGAACCAGAATACACAGCGAATTCCGACGCGGTTGGAACCTTGCGCCTGCTGGAAGCGATCCGGATTCTGGGTCTGGAGCAAAAAACCCGGTTTTACCAAGCCTCCACGTCCGAGCTTTATGGCAAGGTGCAAGAGGTTCCCCAGACCGAAACAACGCCCTTTTATCCCCGCTCACCCTACGCCGTGGCAAAACTTTATGCCTACTGGATCACAGTGAATTATCGTGAGGCATACGGCTTGTACGCCTGCAATGGCATTTTGTTCAACCACGAGAGCCCCTTGCGCGGTGAGACCTTCGTTACCCGCAAGATCACCCGGGCGTTGGCGCGCATCAAGCTCGGCATGCAGGAGCGACTATATCTGGGCAATCTGGACGCCAAGCGGGACTGGGGCCATGCCCGCGATTATGTCGAAATGCAGTGGTTGATGCTTCAGCAGGAAAGCCCGCAGGATTATGTCATTGCGACCGGAACGCAATATTCGGTTCGGCAGTTTGTTGAAACGGCCGCGCGGTCCATCGGGATCGAGATTCGGTGGGAAGGCCATGGCGCGGAGGAAAAAGGCTACAACACCGACGGTGGCAACTGCATTGTCGCGGTTGACCCACGCTACTTTCGCCCAGCGGAGGTTGAGACCCTGCTCGGCGATCCCAGCCGAGCGCGCGTCGAGCTGGGCTGGTCCCCGCGTATCGCGTTTGATGAGCTGGTCGAGGAAATGATGCGAGAGGACCTCAAGGAGGCCGAACGCGACGCGCTCTGCGCTAGCGAGGGGTATCCTGTGCTGGAGCGCCGGGAGTGAGCGCGCCCTTGGCAATCTCTGAGTAAAGTGTCGCGTAGGCTCGACCGAGCGTGTCGCCCGAGAAGAGCGCGTCGTAGCGTTGGCGGGCGTTGCGCCCAAGCCGCGCGGCCAAGGCGCTGTCAGTGAGCAGGCGCCGCATGGCGCCGGCCAGCGCCTCGGGCGATTCCGGCGGAACGACAAAGCCGGTTTTTCCGTGCTGGTTGACGAAGGATGTGCCGGTGCCGATCTCGCAACTGACCATGGGCTTGCCGTGCATGCTGGCCTCGACGAGAACCATGCCATAGGCTTCCGAGCGCAAGTGCGAGGGGAGTACGAGCCCGCGACAGGCCTTTAGTAGGGCGACTTTTTCGCTATCGGTGACGTGACCGGCGAATTTGACCTGATCGAGTCGCATGCGCCGAGCTTGCCCGCGCACCCGTGCCGCTTCTGGACCGAAACCGGCGATGACAAGCTTGCCAGGCAGGTTGCGGCAGGCCTCAAGCAAGAATTGTAAGCCTTTGTAATAACGAAGCACCCCGAGAAACAACACAAAGGGCTCGGATGGCTCGATGGCGAGACGCGCGAAGAGGCCCGCGTCCGATTGCGTCGGGTAGCAACTTTCCTCGATGCCCAAGGGAATCATGCGCAGACGCTCGGCGATGGCTGGATCTTGCAGTACCGGGCTAGTTCGCGCGTAAGCGGGCGAATTGCAGACAACAGCGTCCATGCCGCGCAAGGTGCGCAACATCAAGGGTTCATAGAGTCGTCCCAGCCATTTCTGCCGGACGACGTCGGAAATGTAGGTCAAGACCGAGGGCCTGCGCGGGGCGAGCTCGCGCAAAATATCAGCGAATGGCCAGGGAAAAAAGTAATGCACCACGTCGGCTTCAGCGACCAGGGCGCGAAAGGTTTTGACCGCTTGCAGTCCGCCGAGATCGCATGAGGCTGGCGCCGCCCAGGACCGCTGACGCACCACCTGGGCCTCGGGACGATCAATTCGCCCTGGCGCTGGATTTGGCGATAGGGTGAAAACGCTGTTTTGGACACCGAGCCTGCTGGTGCTTAGGCAGATCTGCCGAATGGCTTCCTGCATGCCTCCGGGGGGATCCGGAAAATAGGTGCGATAGACATTCAAAACCCTCATGCACGCTGGCCTTTCATGATTCGGACGCGACCTGGCGATAGACTGCAATTGTACTCTTGACGCATCGGTGCCAGGAAAAGGCGCCGGCCTGCTTGAGCCCAGCATCGCGCGCTGCGGCGCGCCATTGTTCATCTTCCAGACCGCTGAGAATGAGATCCCTCAGTGCGTCGGTGTCATTCGGCGCATGGTAGGCGGCGGCGTCGCCAGCGACCTCTGGCAGAGTCGAGGCGTTGGAGCAAACGACGGGAACGCCACTAGCCATGGCTTCGAGTACCGGCAGACCAAAGCCCTCGTAGAGGGAGGGATACACGAAAAGCCGCGCGCCGGCCATGATGGCGACCAAGCTCTCCTGGGGAAGATAGCCGAGATAGCGCAGCCAACCGGCACGTTGCGCGTCTTGCAAACGCGCGTGCAGTTGGGCGCTGCCCCAGCCGCGGTAGCCGATAATGACGAGCGGCCAACGCTGGCGTGTCGCATCCGGCAAACGGGAATAGGCATCCAACAAAACGCCAAGGTTTTTTCGTGGTTCGATTGTGCCGGTAAACAGGGTATATTGATCGGGCTTTATGTCGAGGGCGGAAAGCAGGCGCGCAAAATCCTTTCCCGGCTGCTCCGAGCGCGGGCGGAAATCCGGGGAGCTGGCCAGGGGAATTGCGTGAATCTTTTCCATGGGCCAGCCGAAGTAGCGCGCGACCTCTAGACGGGTGTGCTCGGCATCCGTGATCAAGGCGGTTGCGCGCTCCAAGGAACGCTCGATTTCCGCGCGCATGAAGCGCACTCGCTCCGGTGGGTGGCACTGGGGCCATTGATAGGGCGAAAGATCGTGAATGGTCACCACGCTCCTGCCAGCGAATGGCGGCAGGTAGTAGTTGGGGCCGTGAAACAGATGGTCCTCGAATCCTCTGAGTGATCGGGCTTTGCGCCAGGCGCCGAGCCCGCGATAGGCGGCAACGGTGAGACGGCTTTTTTGCGCCAGCCGCAGCCAAGCGGGCATGCTCGCCATGGCCTTGGCGGGATGGAGCGCGGGGACCGAGGAGACCAGTTTCGTCCCACGCAAGAACCGCAGCCCCTCAAGCTCCGCCCGTTGCAGACCCTTTGCCAGCTCGTCAGTGTAGCGTCCAATTCCCGTGAGCGGAAATTTGATCGGGTCAACTGAAAGAATGACTTTCACCGGATTTCTCTGTTGGATCACGTTTGATCGATGCGGGCGCGAGGTTGGATCGCGACCGACCGGGCACGTTATCAAATATGGCACAGCCTTGCAGCGATATGACAGCGAGAGACATTTGTGCTAGATCGTTTTTTTTTTAATTCAGGGTGTGCCTCGGCAATGCGCGCTCAACTCCATCGATCTGATTCCGCTTTGGGTCTTTATCTACCTCATGGCCCCCGCCACTCCGGCGGGTGAAACCTGCCTTTTCACGGCAAGCCCAACACCTCCTTCCAAACCGCCAAGGTCTCCCGCGCGACGCGCTCTCGCGTGAATTCTCTCAACACTTTATCCCGGCCAGCGTCGCCAAAGCCGCGGCGCATTGATTCATCGGCAAGGAGGGACGCAATGGCCTCGTTGAGCATTCCCTGGTCGCCGAAGGGCACCAGAAACCCCGTTCTGCCGTGCTCGACGGCCTCACGGCATCCGGGTACATCGAAAGTGACGATCGGCAGGCCGCAGCTTGCTGCCTCCAGCAGCGCCAGCGGCAATCCCTCCCGGTAGGATGGCAGGCAGACGATATCGGCCTGTGCCAGCACGGCGGGCATATCCGCGCGGCGCCCCCACCATTCCACGACACCCTCGTCGACCCACTGATGAAGCCGCGCCAAGGGCACCGACTCCGGATTTCGGAGATCCGGATCACCCACCAACGCGAAACGAGCCGGTACCTTCGCTGCCTTCAACGCCCGGGCACAGCTGACGAACTCACCCACACCCTTGTCCCACAGCATCCTTCCCGGCAGGATAACCAATGGTGTCGACGGCTGTCCGGTTCCTGGCAGGAACACGGAGGTATCCACGCCCGAGCTGCGGATCATGCGAATGCATCCAGGACGCGCCACCTTCGCGTCGACGAGCACGCGACAATCGTCGGGATTCTGCAAGATCAAACGGGTGTGCTCCCCATTCAACGCCAGCCTCAAGGCGGCGCTCAACGGGGGGCGCAACAGCCGCGCGCGGAGCTTGGCCGAGGAAAACACAAACCCAAGTCCGCTGAGCGCGAGCACCCGACGGCGGACGCCGGTGAGCCAAGCACCCGCAGTCGCGTGAAGCACTGGCTGCATGGCGACCGCATGAATCAAATCCGGACGAAAAGCGCGCATTGCCCGCACAAGCCCAATCAATGCCTTGAACTCCAACAGGGGGTTACGCGAGCCTCGCTCCAGTTGCCAGTCGAACACGGTTACCCCAGCCTGTTCAATTTTCGCCCGCTGGTCGGCAATCCGGGTGAGAAGAGCGACCTGAAAACCCTCCTGGATGGCGGTTTGCGCCAGATGCAAGCGATGGGACACGAAAAACCAGTCTTCAGACACAACAAACAGTAAACGCGTCATGGCCATGCCCCCTTGCGCGCCCCACTGATCATGTTAGTGGTGGCCCGTTTCCCTGAGCCATGCCTGAAACATCAGCACATCCCAAAGATGATAATGCCAGCGGCGCGCGCCGGACTGGTGCTCCCGCCACATCTCGCGAATGGGTTGCGGGTCGAGGAAGCCGTCATTGCGCAACCGCGTTTCGTTCAAGAGGTCTTCCGCCCAGCCTCGCAAGGGGCCTCGGAGCCAATGCTCGATGGGCACGCCGAACCCCATCTTCGGGCGATTCATCAACGGGCGCGGCACGTAGCGATCGAGCACTTGTCGCAAAAGCCATTTCCCCTGGCCCTTGCGGAATTTGTAGCCGATGGGCAGGCGCAGGGCGAACTCGACCACCCGGTGATCCAACAGCGGAACTCGCGCCTCGAGGCTCACCGCCATGCTAGCCCGGTCAACCTTGGTGAGAATGTCATCGGGCAGATAAGTCACCGAATCCATCAACATCATCCACTCACGCGGGTCGGCCAACTGGGGAAAACCGCCGGCGCGGGCGAGGATACCCTCAGGTTCGCGCGCGCCAATCACAATCTGGTCGGGTTGTTTGGCGTGGGACACAAGACCCCGATAAAAGGACGGTCCATTCCGATGGGCCAGCACGTCCGCCAACTTTGGCAAGCGGTCCGCCAGCTGCGGGACTCTCAGCCGCCGGGGCAACAATCGCTGCAAGGAATCCAACGCATGCCCAGGCGCGCGTCGAAACATCGCCGCGATGGCGCGGCGCAGTGGGTTTGGCAGCAGTTGCAGGAAGCGCCAAACTTGGTAGCCCAGCACATAGCGGTTATAGCCGCAGAACAGCTCATCGCCTCCGTCGCCCGAAAGCGCGACCGTGACATGACGCCGGGCAAGCTGGCTGACGAGAAAGGTCGGAATCTGGGACGAATCGGCGAATGGTTCATCATAAATAAAAGGCAGCTTGGGTACCACCGCCAGCGCCTGTTCCGGGCTAACGAGCAATTCGGTGTGGTCGGTGCCAAGGTGCGCGGCCACCTTCTTGGCGTGCCGCGATTCGTCGTAGGCGGCCTCGTGAAAACCGATGGAAAAGGTGCGCACTGGCCGCTGGCTCTGGGCCTGCATTAGCGCGGTCACCATGGTTGAGTCGTACCCGCCAGACAGAAAAGCGCCGAGCGGCACGTCAGATGCCATGCGTCGCTTTACCGCATCCGTTAGCAGGGCGTCCAATTCGTCAGTTAGCTCGGCCGCTCCGGCCTCGACCGTGCCGGCTTCCGCGACAGTGGCAAGACTCCAATAGCACCGGGGCTTGCCAATGCTCCGGCCCCCTTCGCGGATCACCACATAGTGTGCCGGCGGCAACTTGGCGATGCCGCGATAAATGCTCCAGGGAGTGGGTACATAGTTGTGTCGCAGATACAACGTCAAGGCATCGCGGTCAATCATGCCTTGCCAGCCCGAGTAAGCACGGAGTGCCTTCAGTTCCGAGCCGAACAGGAAAGCCTTCCCATAATGTCCGTAGTACAAAGGCTTCTCGCCCATGCGGTCCCGCGCGAGATACAGCAAGCGCTCCCGGGCATCCCAGAGCGCGAAGGCAAACATCCCATTGAGTCGCTCCAGGGCAACTGGCACACCCCAATGCCGCAACGCGGCCAGAAGAGTCTCGGTGTCGGAGTGACCGCGCCAGTCAAAGTAACCACCGACACACTCCAATTCACGGCGGATATCCAGGTTATTGTAAATCTCGCCGTTGTAGGTCAACGCGTAACGCTTACAGGGGGACACCATCGGCTGATGGCCGGCCGGGGACAAGTCCAAAACCGCCAAGCGTCGATGCGCCAGGGCGAGACCCGCCTTGTGATCGCACCACACGCCGCGGCTATCGGGACCGCGCGCCTGGATCGCGACCGACATCCGCTCGGCGATTGCCGCATCGCAGCGATCAGGGTGCCAATAGCCGGTGATACCGCACATCAGTCATTATCCCGCGAATGATTGCCGCTCCGATGCCCGGCTCGTTCGGGAGCGAACAAGGCTTCCCACTGCCGAGCAATCTTCGCAAGCGCGAAGCGCTCCCGGACCTCCCGCGCACGCAGGCCCAGACGGTGACGCAAGGGTGGATCTTCCATTAGCTCCCGCAACCGGGAGATCAAGCCAAGCAACGCGTTTGATGGATGAACCAAAAATCCATTGACCCCGTCGTGGATCAAGTCCGCGGGTCCAGCTTGGCAATCGAGACTCACAACCGGCAAGCCGTGGGCCATCGCCTCGAGCAGCACATTGGGAAACCCCTCGAACCGCGAAGTAAGCGCGAACAACTGGGCACGCTCATACCACCTGCCCAGATTCCCGACGCGTCCGGGCAGATGCACGCGCCCCCCCAAACCGGCTTGCTCGATTTGGGCTTCAAGGCGGGGACGCTCCGAGCCTTCGCCAAGGATGAACATGTCCCATGTTGGAAAGTCCGGCGCCAACGTTGCGAACGCCCCGATCAGCATGGGGAAGTCCTTCTGAAGAGCCAAACGACCGACAGCTAGCAGCAGACATCGGTCAGGCTCAACGAGGGTGTCAGGAGAGATTGCGGGCTTTGCGTCAGGAATTGGGAAAACACAGGGATTAGCGATGACAACCGCGCGGCTGCCGGGCACAGATTTTGCCAACCAGTCCGCCCCGCGTTGGGTCTGCATGACAACATGGCTCGCCCACGGATAGGCGAGTCGTCGCATCACCTTCGAAAAGGAGCCTGTCGGCATCATCGGTGGAAAAATTCGCTCGGATATCACCACCGGAAGACCAAGAGCGCGAGTTGCCAAAAGCACGGCGAGGTTCACGTCCGTCAGGAAAGACAGCACCGCATCGGCGCGGAACTCTCGGATCATCGAGCGCATGGCCAGCAGTCTCCGAATGTTGTTCCCCGCGTTTCTCCGCGTTGTGCCGACCCGATCGGCAAGAAATTCCAGCCGGACTCTGTAGTCAAGCGGGTAAAGGCACTCCCCGCGACCAGAAAAAGTCGGAACCAAAAGAATATCATGGCCATGCGATGCCCATTGGTTGCACAAGAGTGCCGCGACTCGCTCCGCGCCACCGCCGTGCATCGAGCTTACGAAAAAAACCACTCGAGCCATGAAAGAGAATCCGGCCTACTATTTCCCTGAGTATTTTGGTAATTTTGATAGGTTGTATTGCCTTAAATAACCCTTGGATTTGATGGCTCCGGAAATAGACGCGCAAGTCAAATTCCAGAAACCGCGATGCTGGCTAAAGCAGCAGCGACCAAGAGCAGAGCAGCACAAGAAATTCTACAGCGGCGACACGCTCTTGGTACATGATGCCGTAGCCCGACCAAGAGTCGATGGCGGACGCTGCCGACGCTAAACAAGGATGATTGGATAGGCAAAAGCCATGGGATCCACTGTTAACCCTGACAATCATTGTTGAGACACCGACCAGGACCGTTCTTGCCGAATATCCGTGCGTAACGGGCAGGTACGAATAGGATGTTTATTGACCCTTCTTTCGGGGTAAGCTTATCCAGCTCGGATTGACCACCGATGATCGGCGAACCGGTCCCACCATGGCGTATACGGTAGTCCAATGCTTGCAGTTGAGCCAGCATTTTTTTCATTACCTCAGGTTGGTCAAGAAAGAGATGAGGCGACCATTCCATCAATATAAGGGGAGCGAATTGCCTTATTGTCTGCATTGCCCCATTCAAGACCTGAGGTTCGTTGCCATCGACATCAATCTTAATGAGATCAACTGTATCCAGACGATTTTGCGCGACATAGTTGTCTAGAGTAATTGCAATAGCTCCAGTTGTTTCATTTAGCCTGCCGCAATGAACTGCGTGTAGTCCCTCCCCGCCAGCAAGTGGCCAACTGGAATAAATTTGCTCTTTTACCTTTTTCGTCGAGTCTGCAACAAGCATGGCCTGAACAGCATGGACAACTGGCGCCAACGCGGGGTTGAGCGCGAGGTTTGTGCGAAGCTTGCTTAATGCCCAATGGGTGGGTTCGAACGCATGCACCCTGCCATCGTGTTGTTGCAATAGTTGAGCGAGCGGAAGCGTATGAGCGCCGATATTCGCTCCGATATCGAAGACAATACGAGGTCGAACCGCGGCACATACTTTCTTGTAGAGCCTGAGTGTTGGCAATTCAAACCCGCCCAGCAGGTAGATTGAGAAATCGATTCCCTCGCGCAGATCAAGTTTCCAGTTGAGTCCGTTACGTCTTGTGCAAACTACGTTGCTCAAGCCAAGCAACCCGCGACAACCTCGAATACCGGTGCTGAAAGCGGAGGCGAGAGCGATCTTCTGTTTAGTGTTTAGTTTCATTTGGTTTTGATTCTGCGGCGTAAAAACCGGAAACGCCGGTTCGCCAAGAGGCCATGCCCGCCAGTATAGCCGCGACGAGAAGCACGACCGCTTGGAATACCGTGGCGAGCGCGACGGCAATGGTGGCGGGGACGTCAAATAGCCCGAGCGCCCACCGGCCGGCCAGTTGATAGACGCCAACGTAGCCTGGGGCCGACGGCAGCGCTGAGCCTGCCGCGAAAAACACCCATAAGACCAGCGGCGCCGAAAGCGGCAAATCGAGTCGAAACGCCCGTAAGACCAAGGCCACCGCGCAATAGTCAGCGATGAGGACAAGGAATATAACAGCAGCGACTCGCGGGCTCGGTACCCGCCGCAGTGCGACTGAGAGTCGGTGACGGACGTTTGCGGCGAACGTGAGCGGCTGCGCAGGCCAGCGGATGCGCCAAAATTTGACCACTCGCGTAACGGTAAACCTTCCAAGAACATGTCTGCGTGAGGTGAGGGCTACGCCTGTCATCACTAAGCCTAAGGCGAGACCAAAGCCGAACAGCCAGTCGTCGACGAAATCCGGAATCGGCATAACAAGAAAGAGCACTGATGCCACGCAAACCAAAACCAGGATATCTGTGAGTCGATCGACAAAACCGCTGGCGACAACCTCGCTGAGTGATAAGTATGAGAGCTTGTACAGCGCGGCGACCCGGACGATTTCCCCAAGACGCGCTGGTATCACAAGATTGGCGAAAACCCCGAGCGCGGTTGCGCGGAAAAATTCCGGCTGCGTGTTGTTTGCGCTCCCCGAAAGCAAGCGCCAGCGCCAACCGCGAAGCAGAATTCCCAGGGCGATAGCAAAGCCGGCGAAAACAAGAGACGCCAGCTGCAAATCCACCAGGGCCCGGATTACCAACTTGGGCTCTACCTGACGCAATGCGAGCCACAAAAAAAGCGCACTTAGGAACAAGCTAACTAGAATGACCAGCGCCGCCTTGCGGATGGAACGCGTCATGTCGAGCGGCGCTCCAGTACGATGAAGGCGAACATCGCCCAGCGGTTCTCGCCGACCGTTCGCTCCAGGCGACGGATCCATGGATAGGCCCAACCAGGCATGAGCGATCTCATGGAAACGCCGCCGGAAAGCAAGTAAGCCAGCGGCATCAAAGGCTTAATGGCCAAATTGCGTAAAGCTGGAAATTCCGCCTTAAACCGGCGCTGGTCGCGCTGGAACACCAGCCAAGGTAATGCGCCATTGGCCGCGGACAAGGGGCCCTGGCCTGGTGGGAGCGACCACTGCTTCGCCTTGGGAAGAAATGGCTCATGGTGCAAGTGGGTGTATACCCATTCGGACCAAGGCGTTCGCCAGGGCTCTATCATCAGGACACGTCCACCGGGACGAACGCAACGTACGGCCTCATGAAAGAAAAGCCGCACATCCGGGATATGATGGAACACATCGGTCATAACGATCGCGTTTAACGAATGCGCAGAGAATGGAAGCCTGCTTGCATCCAAGACGCATTTAGCATTCGGAGTCGAAAAAACCTCGGAGGTGATAAGCCCCGGCAAAAGCTCCGACAGAAACCCAGCGCCGGAGCCTAGTTCAAGCACGTCGTCCCGAGCAGGCAATGCGTCAATAATCAACGCATACCACTCATCATAGACCTGCGCCAAGAAAGCTTTATCCCGTAGAATACGACGGCGAAGGGCCGTCGTTCGGGGGTCATCAATCGATAACCCGCGCGTAAGGGGATACGACAACCAAGAAGCTAGAATACCCATTTGTCCCGCGCATGCGCGTGCTAGAGTTGATCCACCATAGAACAACTAAACGAACTTAATCCGACGGGCGGCAAATAAGACCATGCGCGCCAACAGGAGACCATGTCGCCAACGCTGAATATTTGTACTACCATAACGACGCGCTCGATAACGAATGGGGGCCTCCATGATTTTCAAGTTAAGCTTGGCGGCCCCGAATAACAGATCGAAATCGCCAAACGGATCGAAGTCTCCAAAATAGGCGCGATTCGCGGCAAGCCGCTGATAATCCTTCGCCCAGAGCGCCTTCGTTCCACATAGAGTATCCCTGATTGGCTGGCCAAGTAACCAACTGAACGCCCAGGAAAATACCTTGTTGCCGATTAGATTGAAAAACCGCATGGCATCGTCTTGCATCGGATAAACCAGGCGAACACCGTTGGCAAACTCCCCTTGTCCAGACACAAGAATATCAAAAAAGCGCGGCAAATCCTCCGGTGGAACGGTAATGTCAGCATCCAAAATAACCAGTATATCCCCAGTCGCCGCTTCGAATCCGGTTCGCACAGCGTCCCCCTTTCCCTTTCCGGGTTGCTTCAGCAACTTGCAATTTCGCTGCGGGTTGGCAGCGATGGCGCGCTGAATTGTTCCCCAGGTGTCGTCAGTCGAGTTTCCCTCGACGAAGACGATTTCCGTGCCACGGCCCATTTCAGGAATCCGTTCGATCAATTCATCGACATGGCCTTGTTCATTGCGCGCGGCCACCACGACAGAAACTCTTGGTGAAGGACTGAATGCTGGACTGGGTCGCGCAACGAGAAAGTTGGTCAGCGCCAACCAACGAAATGGCGCAATCCGGGCGAGAAAGCGGTTGGAAAAGGTGCTAAGCAATGGAATTCGCAAGGGTACGATTATTTCCTCCCAACAGCGTAGCGGCTGGTAGCCACTTAGCTCGAGTAGATTCTCGACATCATGCCGAGTAAACCAATTTTGGGTGAGGGTGGGCGTTGCCAGCCGAAATTGTCGCGCAATTGACAACGGCGTCTGCCACAGATGACTAAAATAATTTAAAATAATACGGGTGGAAGAGCTGCAATATGGTGTAAGTTGCTCGAAAATTCTTTGTAAATCCCAGACATCATTGATGAGATCCGATAAAATGATAAAATCGAAATCGTGATCGCCAAGGTCTAGTTCATGAGCATCGGCTACAACAAACTGGATATCCGAATGTCGTCTGCGCGCTTCTTGAATCATGCGCGAAGAAAAGTCTACGCCGATGCCAATGCTGGGTTTCAGTGCGGAAATCAGATTGCCGATGCCGCAACCAACTTCCAATACGCGAGCACCTTCGGGAATGGCCAATCTGTAAACATAAGTAAGCCAGCGGTGATAGTATCCTCCCAAAGAATTAAAAGGCTGGGTAGCAATGTCATCCCAAAAAGCACTCCGCTCGGCTTGGTAACCAGAGAATTCTAATTGAAAGGTGGACGGCATAACACCATTTTCCTCTTGATTTGCTAAAAATTAAAACAACAAAAGCATATCTAAAAACAAAGGGCTTCAACGGTCTCAGAAGACTATCACGTGTCTCGTCTCTTAAAGCCGGGAACGGCGCATAGAAAAATCAAAAGCAGTCCTAAAAAACCAATGCCATATGCGAAAACCGTTACAAAAAGAATATATCTTTGCTGTCTGATCTGAATGCGACTCATCCAATCCAACGTAAAATACGGCCGATCGTCCTCCGTTGTTGCATAGGCCTCGACAATCTTGTTCATATATCTAACAAGACCAGGGGAAGGGGGTTGGTCTGTAGAATCCATCAGCTTAGTTTTGTATGCATGAGCCGCTTCATCCGACATTTGATCTCCATATGCAATCGGCCCTACGCCGATGTCAGGATCTAAAACAAACGGCTTCCCATCGATGTAGGCTAGCGTAACAACATGTCCATTCACTCCAAGAGGTTTCGCGTTGAGTCCGCCGTTGGACAAGGCCTTCGCCAGGATGAAAGCCACCTGATGACAGAATCCACACACAATGTCTGGCGAAAGAAAGCCAACTTGGTCCAATTTGCTTCCAGGCGTTAGTCCGACGATGCGTTCAATCGCCCTCGGGGCAAAATCATAATCACAATGGTATATGCTCTCAAACACCTGCTGGTTTAGCCTGGTTGAAAAGTCCCAATCGGACTCTCCTTCACGGCGCTGCAAGCGCATGTCAGCCCAGCCATCAAGTTGGGTGTCAAGAGGGTGATTGTGTCCGGGTCGTGTATCCGGCGAGCTTCGAACTTTTGGCTCAGGCAGTTCCCAGTTCAGAGCAATTGATGCGGCCAAAAATAAAAAACCGATAACTGGGCAACTTGCTCTAAGAAAAATTTCCTTTCTCTGAGTCATTATCTACCATGACGATCAGTATATTAGTAAAACAAGACTATTTGGCCTGGTAGGCATTGTCAGCGGGGCTGCGCCAATTTTTCGGACCCTTTACCGCCGAATGCGTGGCCGCGTAAACACCGGGTTTTAATTTCTTGACTGGGGACGACATAATATCCATTGGCACATGATAGCACGGTCACACCGTCGGGTAACAGGGTGACCTTACGGCCACTCCGTCCCCTAAGAAACGTGCGTGCGACTTTCACCGCACACGGCTCAAGCCTTGAAAAAGGCGCCGTGAAGCGCCCGGCGCTCAACGGGGAGATGGCTGCGACGCATCACGGAAGGAACCAAGGAGGCGCAGGCGTTGGAAGGCGACCGCGCTGACGTGCGTGACGTGCGGTGAAATAAGCCGCGTCTTGTCGGTCATACGGGTTGGCATCGCCGCGAATCTTCACATGCCTGCGGATCGGAATACTCGCCATCCGAAAGAGCGTAACCGATCCATCCGTGAACACCCAGTCGCGACCGTCCATGTGAGTATAGTAGCGGTCCTTGACCCACTTTCGGCCTTTCTGGGGATGTCGTCGTGTGGCCCAGCTCCATGTCATGCGCCAGATCGCGTGATCGATGTCGTTGAAGACCTCCTTGCTCACGACATGGCGGTAATAATTGCCCCAGCCTCGGATAACCGGGTTGAGGCGGTAGATCAGGACATCTTGGCTCAGGTGGCCATTTGTGTTCATGATGCCCCGGATATTCTCCTTCACCGCCGCGATACTGGATTTGGCCGGTTTGATGAGCAGCTTTCCGTGATACTTGCGCAGGTTGAAGCCGAGGAAATCGAACCCCTCATCGATATGCACGATATGGGTCTTCGCTTCGGACAACTCCAAGCCGCGTTCCCTGAGAAATTGCTGCACCAAGGGTTTGACCTCATCGGCCAGCAGTGTCTGTGACACGCCGGTGATGATGAAGTCATCCGCGTAGCGGACCAGATTGACCTTGTGATGGCTCTTGAAACGCGCCCTCAGCCGCGTCTCCAGCCCATCCAGGGCCATATTGGCCGCCGTCGGGGACAGAATGCCCCCTTGTGGTGTTCCGGCCGTTGTTGGATGAAACACCCCGCGTTCCATGAATCCGGCCTTGAGCCAAGCGCGCAATTTTCCTTGATGAGTCGGGACCTGTGCGAGCAGCCACGGATGTGACAGCTCATCGAAACAGGCCCGGATATCCCCTTCCAGAATCCATTCCGCGCTGCGGCGTCGACATAGTGCCAGAAAGCACCCGGCGATGGCATCCTGCGCTCCGCGCTCCTTGCGAAACCCATAGGAGCATGCATCTGCCAGGGTTTCCGAGACCGGGTCAAGCGCCAACAACTCGAGCGCCTGCTCGGCTCTGTCGGCTTGAACCGGAATCCCGAGCGGGCGGCGTTTTCCGTTTTTCTTGGGGATGTAGATCCGTCTCAGCGGCTTTGGCGCATACTCCTTCGCATTCAACTGATGGGCTTGTCGCCACTTTTGCGCGGGCGTCTTCAGCACGACACCGTCGACTCCCGCCGTTTTGCTGCCCCGATTGGAGCTAACCCGCTGCACCGCCAACAGCTTGGCGGCCAGCGAGTTGGTGAGCAGGCGCTGTAGCGAGCGCACGCGGTGCCACTTGCCTGCTCTGAGCGCCTTCACGATCCGGGCTTGTAATCGGCTGACCTGGCGACGTATTCTGGGCCAATCGATGGATGCCCAGTGTGGCGCCAGAGCTTGCGGGCCTTCAATGATGCCAACGGCGTTCATTGTCCAAAGACACCACGCAAGTTAAGCCTTTCCTGACCGTTTTCGTGAATCAAGACCAGCCGGAAGTCTGCCTGCTTTCGCAGTGAGGCAAAGCGTGAACCCCTATCCGCCCCATTACAGCGCGGCTTTCGCTTTCTCCGGCCTCCCATACCCGCTCGCTCGCAAGCCGACCCTTGCGGGTCGCTGTCCACCGCCCTTGTGGGAACGATCAGGCTTACCACGTTTCGCACGCGTACCATTCCAGAAGGGGGTAGGCTCCGCCTGTACGCCGGCAGTGCATCATCTGCGCGGGGCCAGCATTGAACGCCCCGACCTGACTGCTTACCTTTTGGTTCATGCCTGTCAGCCTCTTTGGCATGGCGTTGATAACGACGTTTCAACAGCGGTTCACCTGAGTTAGCCTTGCCCTTCAACCCAGCTCCCGACCGCCATGAGGCTGGCAGTCGCGACTTTCCCTCGCGGGTCCGTCGCCCGTCCCGAAAGACGGAGGCTACGGTGTCCCAGACGCTTCGCACCCCAGGGTTACCCCCAACGCACGGTCTGGTAGGGTACCGGTGGCAGAACACCGGATCAGAGTTCCTTGATAAGTACACGTGCAACCTCGTGTCGCACCAATGCCGTCAACTTTAGATCACCCGCTTGTACGGAATCGAATAGCCCGCCTTGCGCTTTCCGGGATTGTGACGCGGGAAACTTCGCTCCGGGCGCACTTGCTCGGTGGTCTGCGAGAGGCGCTGGATGATCCGTATGATCAGCTCTGCACCGCCGCTGGGTGAGGCGTAGAGGAGATGAAACAACTGGTCACTCAGATGGGACAATGCGCTGGTCATGCGCACCTGGTAGTCAAACCGGCGTGCCTGATACAGGCGTTTGGCCACCAGCTGCGCCACCGCGCGCAGCATCGCGGCCAGATTCATCGCCAGCACCTTCGCATGCATGTCCTGGCGCACCGCAAGCGAGGAGCGCCCCGAGAGATTCTCCATCTCCGCGCGCATCTTGGAGACCTTGTAGCCGCCTTCCTCCACGCCCCAACGGCGGTGGTAGAGGTCTTTGAACAACCGTGCCGGGAGGCGCGTTTCCTCCAGGACCGTGGTGGCCAACACTTCGGTTTCGCCGCCTTTGAGCTTGACCCGCACCAGACGCAAGGTGATCGGTTGCGGTTCGACACCCTGGTCGCGGCAGGCGCGTGCTTGCTTCGCGGAGGGCTGCTAGGTGATCAGCGCACTGGGTGCATCGCTGTGCCAAAACGGCTCGGCTTCCTTGAACTGCTTGCGCGCCAAGCGCATCACGCAGTCCACACCCAAACTCAGATGCAAGGCAAACAGCCACAATGCCGGATACCCGCGATCATAAATAACCAAGTCCCCTGGCGCGGTTGCCTTGAGATGATCGACCGCCAGTTCAAGCTCACTGACGCAGTAGGCTGCCAAGCCAAAGTCCAGAACCATGTCCAGATCCAGGTCAAAGAGCATCGAAGCGCGCGCAAGCACCGGCCCGCTGGACTGAGCGCCAAAGAACCGTTCGATATCCTCGCCATCGGGCAGGCGAAAGGTCGTCCCGTCCACCGCCCGCAAGCGGAACCCATGCCAGGTGGGGCGACCGAAACCGGAGAAAAAGCCCGCCACCGCTTGGCGGTTGAGCGCCTGAAACACCGATGCCGCCAGCCCCTTGCGCGCCTTGCTCACCGCCGCGCGGGTTGGCACACCCGAAGAGACAGTTTCGCCCTCCAGCGCGGCAAAAAACGTCTCCAGCTCCGTCTCGGTGCTGCGCGCGCGGGGTTTCATCAGGAAGGCCACCAAGCGCTCGAAGGGCAAATCGCGTTGGCGGGTGAACGCACGTTCGCTCAAGCGATGTTCAGCAACAAAATCGGCGCTGGAAAGTGAATCATTAATCCCGGTGTACACATTTGGGAATACACTTCGTATGCGCAACTTCAGCCGGCTTTAGTTCAATTTGTGTGTGGCGCTTCATGGTTGGTACTCCATCGGGTTGGAAACTGGAATGCGAACGATAATTTCAACAAAATCCGCGTGGTGGCGCTAAAGTTGACGGCATTGCGGTCACACCATCCCTTCGGGCTTCGTAATCTGCATTGATATGTCTATGTTGCGAAATGGGAAAACGGAAACGTCCCGAGAACCCGCTCTGCGCACTTGGGCGGCCTGAACAGTTTGACTTAACCATGCCGTCGATCTGGGCACTGACCGGGCGCTCTTCAGCTATCAGGGCGCACTGAGAAATCCGGGTCAGGGCAAGTCGACCGGGTCGGCGACCCCGAAAGGAGCTGATGGAGCATCAAACCGCGTCACCACCGGCGTTCCGCTTGGGTCTTCCTTCATTAGAATACTGCGCGGTCCGAACATCACGGGAACGTATATGGTGCCGGCCGATGGCATGGTAAAGCCCCTGAAGACGGCCGGATGTGTTACGGATTGTGCTTTCATGTCAACGATTAAATCCGGCGGCAAGGACGATTCGGTTTCGAGGATGCGGGCGAAAACCGATGACGGGATGTGCGGCACATGCTGAGCGTCCGGCCCCGGACTGCCCACCAGGAATCCGGTCAAACCCTTGCGCGCGAACACCGCAGAGCGGTCGTCTGCCGCGGATCGGCCCGCAGCCAAGGTTTCCGTATGCATTGACCTGACAAACAGTCCAGCTCCAAGAAACAAGCATAGGGCTACGGCGATACCCCCGGCCCATACAGGCGCGCGAAATAGGTCGGCTTTCAGGCGGCTTGGGCGAAATGGCTGTGGCACGGTTAACGCCATCGCGAGGAGCGCGGCGACAAAGACATGGGTAACCACTAGCGTGCGAAGTCCATCATCGCGAAAGATCAGCGCCGCTGAGCTTATGACGCCGAGCCCGAGGGCGATCCAGAACGTGCCCGTTACACGCCAGTCTATGCGTCGTGCATGTGCTAGCAACCCAGCACCGAGAAACAGGTAGACCAAGACAGTAGCATTGCGGGAGAACGAGACCACGGGTTGGGTCGCGTAGTAACCGGCGAAGTACTGCGGCATTGCCCTGAAAAACATGGTGACATTATCGATCAGTCCGACAATCAGGGTTGCGGGGGATTGCTGCAATGCCTCGAATGCCTGGCCAAACAGAAACGCGTTCTTGTCACGGATCGACGGCAGGGCCGCCAACTCGGCGGCGAAAGTGTCCTTGCATTCGGCCCAGCCAGTGCCCCGCGCCAGCCCGCAAAAGGTATAGGAAACGTTCCCACCCACCTGAGAATCGGGGTTTGAAAAGAGGATATTGAAGACTTCTCCGGCCGCGAGAACCGCAAGCGTGATCGCACCGCACGCCGCAAGCAACAGCGCACCCCTGCGCGAAATACCGCCGAATGCGAATGCCACCCAAATTGCTAGAAGAGGAATCGCGAACATACTGCCCATGCGCGTGACCATGGCCAGCGTGAACAGAGCGAAGCCCAGCAGCGCCAAAACAGCTGACCGCCGTGCGTGGCTTTCCACCAGCACGGCCAGAGCCAGCAGCGCCCAAATCAACCCGAGCGGCTCGGTCATGGTGGTGTTTAGGTGAACAGCTGCAATGCCGAAGGCGAGCGCGAAGAAAGCCAGCGCGGCCCATAGACCGTAGCGTTGCAGAAGGGCCCGCAGAGCAAACAAAAGACAGGCAGCAATCAGCATGATCTGCACATAGATGCCCCCGACATAGGACAAGCCCCCGGCCGTCGTGATCGCGGTTCTGAATGCGCCGGCGAGCGGGCGCCGGCTGACCAAGTGGTTCCACTCGCCACGAAACAGAAGGTCGAACGCACTGGAGTAGTGACCATAGGCATCTGTGTAGGGCACCAGCCCGCCAAGTGTTCTGTTATGCGTCTCAAACGTCGTAAAGTAACCAGCCCAGCCGCCGGAACTAGCCGTCATGAGCAAGAGTGCCGGGACCACGACAAGACCAGCCCTCAGCCAGAACTGGCTGAGGGCGGCTGTATGTTCTTCAAACTTGGCGGCAGACATCCCGGTCAGATGGAGCATCCAGGTCAGAACCGCCCCTGAAATCGCCAAGACCAGCACCACGTGCGGCATCCTGGGAATTGCCATCGGCACATAGGAACCGCCCGGCATAACCCTGACGAGCCAAGCGGTTGGCAAAGGCTCGCCCATTGCCATCGCAACCGGAATGGATGCCAGATAGACCAAAGCGCAACCAAGCACCACCCATGACGCGGCACGAAGGCCGAGACCGAATCGGTTGCCCAGGCCCCGGACCCAAACCGGCTGATGCCCGGCGCGACGAGAAAGAAATACAAGCATCGCCACCGAAAGCAGCAAGGCAGCCATCAGCAGAGCGACGGATCCCGCAAACGGCTGAACCGAATAGATCACCCGCACGGTGGCGGGAATGTGAGGCGACGGGTCGGGATCAGAGAAATAGACCACATCACCCCAATGGCTGTAGGCGCCAGGCGCCGCACCCGCGCGAAGGTCCGCATGCAGCGTGTGCGGGCGCGTATAGGCGACCCCGTCCACCCATAGCTGAAGATCGGATCGGAAGTTGCCCGCCCCGGTGGAATCACCGCCTGTCGTGAGCAGCCCTGACAAATTGGAAGCACCATCCAGATGTAGCGCGATCATCTGGCTATTCGGCCCCTCGGTCTGCATGGGCCCGCTAAATTCCTCCTGTGCCGACCAGATGCCCATCTGCAGCAAGAGAGCAGCCGCGAGAAGCCCCGCAATCAACCCCATCGCCCGCGTTGTCCAAACCACCTGCCTGCGCGGATCCACACATTCGCGCCAAAGCCAATTTCGCAGACGGGTAGCCGGCCTCAGCCGTTGTTTGGCACTATTCAAAGCTGTTCCGTCCCAGTCGAGCATATCATTCCGGTAATCCCTCGGCTCTGCCGGTGGTCACAGTCGCAGTTCTGCATTCACTGGAGTCAATCTCGGAGACTCCGCAGCGTCAGCTACCTAGCACCCGATTGTCGAGGATCCAGATGGGCGAGTTCGAGAACCTACGTGTCCCGATACCTTGTGATCATTCTCTTTTGGTTTGTATCCCCTCTCGGGTTCGCTACAACGGTACTAACGATGACCCCAGCAGCGCCTGGCCCTGTTCTTCTCCGGCGTGCCTCACCGGCGTCCTCCACAAGGAGATGACGGTCCTCTCAAGTTCCCAAGCTACCCTTGTGTCTACATGCCCTGCTCGGCGATCCCGGTGGTGTCTTCGCCGCTCACCTTAACGCGCCAAAGACTACAGCCTTCCGGTGCCTTGAAACCGTCGGCTTTCCCGTGCTTGCGCGCAGTTATCCTCATAAACCACAAAAACTATTTTTTTGGGAACCTATCACGCGTCCTGCACACTCGCTACACCTGGCTTCATACATACCCTTGCGGAAATATGCACGCAGGTTCGCCACAGAGCGCGGTGGTTAGCCGCATCTCGTGGGAATTACTTCGCCCCTCACCCACTGGGTAACATAATCGAATTTCACGGCTTCCGATTCTAAGGATCTGGATTTAACTTGACACAACAAGGCTTGATACCGAGCTCGCGGCTCACAATTACCCGGACGGGACTCAAACCCGCTAGAACACGCGGCCTTGCCAGGCCGCACTGGCCCCGAAAATAACCGTCAACGCGAACTGGGAAATTTGGTCAGGGCAAGCAGGCAGGATCATCAGCCCACGAAAGCGCTAATCCGAAGTCAAACCGCGTCTCCGCACTCGTTCTGCTTGGGTCGCTTTCCAGAAGAATACTGCGCGGTCCGAACATCACGGGAACGTATATGGTGCCGGCCGATGGCATGGTAAAGCCCCTGAAGACGGCCGGATGTGTTACGGATTGTGCTTTCATGTCAACGATTAAATCCGGCGGCAAGGACGATTCGGTTTCGAGGATGCGGGCGAAAACCGATGACGGGATGTGCGGCACATGCTGAGCGTCCGGCCCCGGACTGCCCACCAGGAATCCGGTCAAACCCTTGCGCGCGAACACCGCAGAGCGGTCGTCTGCCGCGGATCGGCCCGCAGCCAAGGTTTCCGTATGCATTGACCTGACAAACAGTCCCGCTCCAAGAAACAAGCATAGGGCTACGGCGATACCCCCGGCCCATACAGGCGCGCGAAATAGGTCGGCTTTCAGGCGGCTTGGGCGAAATGGCTGTGGCACGGTTAACGCCATCGCGAGGAGCGCGGCGACAAAGACATGGGTAACCACTAGCGTGCGAAGTCCATCATCGCGAAAGATCAGCGCCGCTGAGCTTATGACGCCGAGCCCGAGGGCGATCCAGAACGTGCCCGTTACACGCCAGTCTATGCGTCGTGCATGTGCTAGCAACCCAGCACCGAGAAACAGGTAGACCAAGACAGTAGCATTGCGGGAGAACGAGACCACGGGTTGGGTCGCGTAGTAACCGGCGAAGTACTGCGGCATTGCCCTGAAAAACATGGTGACATTATCGATCAGTCCGACAATCAGGGTTGCGGGGGATTGCTGCAATGCCTCGAATGCCTGGCCAAACAGAAACGCGTTCTTGTCACGGATCGACGGCAGGGCCGCCAACTCGGCGGCGAAAGTGTCCTTGCATTCGGCCCAGCCAGTGCCCCGCGCCAGCCCGCAAAAGGTATAGGAAACGTTCCCACCCACCTGAGAATCGGGGTTTGAAAAGAGGATATTGAAGACTTCTCCGGCCGCGAGAACCGCAAGCGTGATCGCACCGCACGCCGCAAGCAACAGCGCACCCCTGCGCGAAATACCGCCGAATGCGAATGCCACCCAAATTGCTAGAAGAGGAATCGCGAACATACTGCCCATGCGCGTGACCATGGCCAGCGTGAACAGAGCGAAGCCCAGCAGCGCCAAAACAGCTGACCGCCGTGCGTGGCTTTCCACCAGCACGGCCAGAGCCAGCAGCGCCCAAATCAACCCGAGCGGCTCGGTCATGGTGGTGTTTAGGTGAACAGCTGCAATGCCGAAGGCGAGCGCGAAGAAAGCCAGCGCGGCCCATAGACCGTAGCGTTGCAGAAGGGCCCGCAGAGCAAACAAAAGACAGGCAGCAATCAGCATGATCTGCACATAGATGCCCCCGACATAGGACAAGCCCCCGGCCGTCGTGATCGCGGTTCTGAATGCGCCGGCGAGCGGGCGCCGGCTGACCAAGTGGTTCCACTCGCCACGAAACAGAAGGTCGAACGCACTGGAGTAGTGACAATACGCATCCAAGTACGGCAGCAACCCGCCAAGGGTCGTGTTATGCGTCTCAAACGTCGTAAAGTAACCAGCCCAGCCGCCGGAACTAGCCGTCATGAGCAAGAGTGCCGGGACCACGACAAGACCAGCCCTCAGCCAGAACTGGCTGAGGGCGGCTGTATGTTCTTCAAACTTGGCGGCAGACATCCCGGTCAGATGGAGCATCCAGGTCAGAACCGCCCCTGAAATCGCCAAGACCAGCACCACGTGCGGCATCCTGGGAATTGCCATCGGCACATAGGAACCGCCCGGCATAACCCTGACGAGCCAAGCGGTTGGCAAAGGCTCGCCCATTGCCATCGCAACCGGAATGGATGCCAGATAGACCAAAGCGCAACCAAGCACCACCCATGACGCGGCACGAAGGCCGAGACCGAATCGGTTGCCCAGGCCCCGGACCCAAACCGGCTGATGCCCGGCGCGACGAGAAAGAAATACAAGCATCGCCACCGAAAGCAGCAAGGCAGCCATCAGCAGAGCGACGGATCCCGCAAACGGCTGAACCGAATAGATCACCCGCACGGTGGCGGGAATGTGAGGCGACGGGTCGGGATCAGAGAAATAGACCACATCACCCCAATGGCTGTAGGCGCCAGGCGCCGCACCCGCGCGAAGGTCCGCATGCAGCGTGTGCGGGCGCGTATAGGCGACCCCGTCCACCCATAGCTGAAGATCGGATCGGAAGTTGCCCGCCCCGGTGGAATCACCGCCTGTCGTGAGCAGCCCTGACAAATTGGAAGCACCATCCAGATGTAGCGCGATCATCTGGCTATTCGGCCCCTCGGTCTGCATGGGCCCGCTAAATTCCTCCTGTGCCGACCAGATGCCCATCTGCAGCAAGAGAGCAGCCGCGAGAAGCCCCGCAATCAACCCCATCGCCCGCGTTGTCCAAACCACCTGCCTGCGCGGATCCACACATTCGCGCCAAAGCCAATTTCGCAGACGGGTAGCCGGCCTCCGACGCCTGATGACGCTATTCATACTCGTTCCGCTTACTACTCGTTCGGCGCAATAAAAAAAGCTGTAGAAGTTGAGACAGAGAAAGAAGTGGTTCCCTGGTCTGAGAGCAGTGACGATGCCGAGCCAGAAAGCCATTTCATAGAGAAGCGAGCCCGGAAGCCTTGCCCGCATAATCAACGCTACCGAATGCGGTCGACGATTGGCTTACAACCCGCTAGACGATCACTCGACATCTCCGACCATGCACCGTAACCATTATTGCGGAGTCCTTCAGATCGCACCGTACGGAATCCCCTCCATCCATCGTCGCTTCCAGGCCTGAAACATCAGTACGCACCAAAGCCGGTATTGCCAGTTGATCTGGCCGGAGAGGTGCTGAGCCCAAGTCTCGCGAATGGGCGTTGGATCGAGGATGCCATCGACGGCCATGTGCTTCTCATCGAGCAGGTCCTCGGCCCAATCGCGCAAGGGTCCGCGCAGCCACTGGTCAATCGGCATCATGAATCCGGTCTTCGGGCGGTCCAGAAGCGCCTTCGGTACGTGTTCATATAGCACCTGACGCAGCAGCCACTTTGTCTCCCCGCTGCGCTCCAGTAGCTCGGCCGGTAGGCCAAGCGTGAACTCGACGACGCGGTGATCTAAAAGGGGTACGCGTGTCTCAAGCGCCACACCCATGCTTGAGCGGTCGACCTTCACCAGAATGTCGTCTGGCAGATAGGTGAGTGTATCGAGCATCTGGAAGCGACGGATCGGGTCAGGCAGTTCGTCGGCAAGCGCGCCGGCCCAGATAGAATCTTCTTCATAGAGGGTGTCGCGCACCAACCGCTCGGGGTCCGGCCACTGGCCGACGATGTTCTGGAACACCCGCTCCTCGGCGCCCGCCGCCATCAGACGGCCGAGCCTCTTGGCGCGGCCTGCGAGCGGGGAGATGCCATGGCGCCGAGGCAAGATCGGCTGCAGGCATTGCCATACTGCATTGGGGGTATTCTGGAGCATGGCTGCGGCGACCGCCCGCAGTGCCTTCGGTATCCTGCGGGTATTGGCCAGTGTCTCGTTGGCGATGCGATAGCGGGGATAGCCAGCGAGCAATTCGTCACCGCCGTCACCGGACAGAGCTACCGTAACGTCTTGACGCGCCAGCTTGCTCAGCAAATAGGTCGGCACCTGCGAGGCGTCGGCGAACGGCTCGTCGAAATAGTCAGGCATGAGCGGGATCGCGTTGAGTGCGTCCTCAGGGCGGACGACAAGCTCCTGGTGCTCCGTACCGAGATGCCGGGCGACCGCGGCAGCATGCTTCGATTCATCATACTCGGCCTCATCGAAACCAATTGAAAAGGTCTTGATCGGCCGCGACGCGTTCTTTTGCATCAGGGCCGCAATGGTCGAGCTGTCGATGCCTCCCGACAGGAAAGCGCCCAGCGGTACATCAGAGACCATCCTGACCTTAACCGCTTCCTCGAGCAGGGCCTCAAAGCGAGCCTTGACTTCAACATCGGAGAGCCGATTTGGCGAGCGCTGTGCGCGGGCAGCGATGTGCCGAATGTTCCAGTATTGTGATCGGTGGACCACATCGCCCGCGACGATATCGATGCGCTCGGCGGGTCTCAGGCTCTCGACACCCCGATAAATCGAGCGCGGAGCGGGCACATAGCCCCAGCGCATGAAGGCGGCGACGCTCTTGCGGTCGATCTCGGGCGACCAGGAGGGATGCGCGAAAAACGACTTGGGCTGCGAGCCGAAGAACACCGTGCCGCGAACTTTCCCGAAGTAGAGCGGCTTCTTGCCAAGTCGGTCGCGAATCAGGGTCAGGCGTCGGCTCTCGCGACGGTAGAAAGCGATGGCGAACATGCCGACGAGTCGCGGCATTGTCTCTTCGACACCCCAGCGGTCAAAAGCCTCGAGCAAGACCTCCGTATCCGAATGACCGCGAAACCTGTGCCCCACCCCCTCCAACTCTTTGGCGATCTCCGCTGCGTTATAGATCTCCCCATTGTACGCGATGACAGAACGGCCCGAAGCCGAAATCATCGGCTGCTGACCCGTAGAAGATAAGTCGATAATCGCAAGCCGACGAAACGACAATACGAGACCGGCCTCAGGCTCCTGGTGCACACCCCAGTCATCTGGTCCGCGATGCTCGATTGCCATGCCCATGGCGCGCGCGATGCGCGCACGCTCATCCGCGGCCAGGCGTTGCTTGACGTCAATGAAGCCGGCTAGGCCGCACACAGAAAAACCTTTGGGTTTCTAAGCATTGCTCCGTTAAACCGGCGCATGCGATACCTCCACTGGATTTACGACAGCAGTAGCCTGAGCTTTTGGCGAGCCGCTTGCCTTGAGCTCGAACAAATGCGTGGCGCTGCCGAGAACACGCGCCAACCGGGCCCGCCGCTCAAGCGACCAGCGCATGCCGAACGTCATATGGCCAGTATAAAATAGTCCTAACGGTTCGTCCTCAATGATGTCAAAACCGTTGGCGCGGAAGTTTCGGCGCCACCAACTCGGATGGAACAGCCACGTCTCGGAGATGATATTGCCCCTCTCACCATGTCGGCGCTGCCCGAAAGGCGCGAGCAAGTACAGTCCAGCCCGATACCAGGCACCCAACAAGCGCCGGATTTCCGCAACATTACGCGACAAGCGCGGCACAAGTTGGCCGCGGATTGTGGCTGCATACATAAAGGCCGTCGGGAATGCCGAGACGGTTGTCCAGAAGCGCCACGCGTGAGTTGGTAGAATGTGAACAGCATAACCGGTTGGCTTTAGCACACGCCGGATCTCTGCGTGCATTCCGGCTAGATCTGGAACATGCTCAAGCACGTTTGACGAAAAGACGATGTCGAAGCTCGCGTCAGCGAACGGGATATGGCGTCCGTCGTAGTCGGTAATGTTGAACAGACGATCCTCGGCGTAGTTCGAATCTGAAAGCTCGATTGCTTCAACCGAGAAGCCGTGCCGCTCCAGCTCGAGTGCCTGCTGGCCTGTGCCGGCGCCCAATTCCAACACACGCGCTCCGACGGGCCGCAAATAGGGCAGGGTCTTTTCGATCTCAGCCAGCCTGAGCGCGTTGAGATGCTCGACGCAAAACACTTTAGTTCGCTCCGCGGTTCGGGTCGCCACTAGAGGCGATATAGGTTTAACGTTTCATCCAGCATCCGCTCCAGACCGAAACGCGACCGAACGAAGACTGGGCCAGCCTCGCGTACGCGATTGCGCCACTGCTCTTGGCCTAGGATCATAATTACATGGTCGGCCAGCAATTGCGGATCGGGCGTCGCTGCCACGAGGCCGGTCGTATTTTCATCAATCGTCTCCGCCGTCCCGCCCGCATCCGTTGCAACCACAGGCAAACCCAGCAAGCTTGCTTCAAGTACAACGTTAGGGGTCCCTTCAAGCTCGGAGGTAAGCAGAAAAACATCCATGATGGACAGGCCAAGGGCCGCATTATCGATGGTACCAGGAAGGTGGAGCCGGTCCGCAAACCGGTGACGCGCAGCCAGTGTAATCATCTCCTCCTTCATTGGCCCCGTACCAAACACAATAAAATGACATTTAGCGTGCGCAGCCGCAATACGAGCCGCGGTCTCAACCCATAGCAGCGGTTGCTTCTCGGCATAAAAGCGAAAAATCGATCCGACGATTGGGGTGTCGCCAGCAAGGCCAAGACTGTATCGCAACCCTTGGATTTCTGCCTCATTCGGCGCAATAATCTCGTCGGGATTAATTCCATTTCGCACGATGCGGTAGCGCTCCCTAGGAAGTTCAAGCCACTTGGCGTAGTCGCGAGCACCGGCTTCACTATTGTTCAACATGACGATGTCGATGCAGCTTGCGATCTCGCGGTAGGCATTAGCCATGTAGTGACGGTGGTACGCGAAACGGTTGGCTGCCATGTTGCGGCTCGAGATGATTACACGAGGTACGCCGACCATGCGAGCGGCGTAACCAGCCGATATCGACAGAGCGTCTTGCCAGGCGTGGACGACCAATGGCTTCAGCGCGAGGAAGTCCCCCGCAAATCGAATGATCTCTTCCTGGACGTCAATGGGCAACCACGCGGTGGCATCTGCGACTCGGCGTTCGAGGCCCGCATCGATCAGTGCCAACTCCTTGCGTGCTGTCGCAAGATCAACGATGTTGCGAACCTCGACGGGATGGTCGGCTAGGGCACCCTTGTAGAAATCATGGTCGGCGCTGTCGCCCAACCGGCGACAAAGAAGATGTGGCGGCTGTGGGAGCCGCGCGACGAGAGCGCGCAGGGTATTTACAATCTGACGCTCAGCGCCGCCCCAGGCCAGTGCGTTATTGCATAGCACGACCGGCCCGCCGGAGAAAGCCGATTCTGGCAATGCCTTCGGAAAATCCGCCAATGGGATCGGCCGTTTTTCAAACGTATTGCCTTCTGCTCGAGCGACGAATTCCTCGATGCGACCTGCTACTTTCGACAATCTTGACCTGATAGAGGGACTCAACACGGCTCGGCCGACTCTTAGCCCGACCTTCAGGCCCATGCGAGCAACGCGACTCGCGATACGACGGATTGTCAAAGCCGGTGCGTTAGGGAGCCGGATCATGGCCATGTAATGCCGCCCGCTATGCCGCGGATCGAAGCCATCCGAGGTGGAAAAAAGCAAACGTCGCCGCCAATGCGAAAAGCGCCCCTTGCCGAGGCGGGCGATCTCCTCGTGCGGCGCGTGAGCGGGCCCCAGAGGAACACCGTCCTCGAACAGCTCTAGTGTCGAGCGATTCGGGCGGCCCTTGTGATCCCCCGACGGGAACGTGTGCGGTAGCTCAACACTCCACAGCAGACCGTCTTCGCCGACCATCGTGGCAGACGACAGCTTGCAGACCTGCACTGCCGCGCTGCCTGCTACGAGGCGCTCGTGGAGGCGCATCGAAAGAGGGCCAGATTCTTTCGGTTCACTGTCTTGGTCAGCTATTCTGCGCTCAGCGGCAGATAGACTTCGTGGTGGCAACTTCTTGTCGCCCGACCGCACGGCGATGGCGACGAGATCCGCGCCGCTGCCGTGCCGTCCGTTCTGATTGGCGCCAAGGGTTTTCGCAAGGTCCTGGGTACCCTCAAGGGCGGCCAGACCAAAATCCACCTCGTGGATGACCTGGGGCACGAAGCCGTGATCTCGCAAGAGTTGGCCAAGTGTCTCGCTAGACAGGCTTCTAACATGCTGCCATCGATGGAACAAGACATTGCCGAAGGGGGAGTAGATTTGGGAACGCGAAAGATCCTCAGCGTTCGGGGTCGACAGAACGATCCTTCCGCCGGGCTTTAATGCGGATTTGAGAAGCTCGAAAAAGTCTTCGAGATCCTCTTCAAGTACGTGCTCGACCACCTCGCATGCCAGCACCACATCAAAGGTGCCCCTAGATGCGTCATCTAGCCCGCTGAGGCGACCAAGAAAGCCTGAAAGGCCGGCAAGATTCTTCTCGATGACCTCCGCGCGACTTTGCGCCGGCTCAAGGGCGGCAACCGGATAGCCGCATTTGGCCAACAACTCGGCCATGTGGCCTTCACCGGCGCCGACGTCCAAGTGCCGACCGCAGGGCACGAGCCAGGGCTCGACGCCACTGAGGAATTTTGAACCTGACACTTTGCCGAAACTCAAATCATCGAGTGGCGTGCCGACGATACGCGACCAGAAGTCGTCGATGTTGGACCGCGTCCACTGCCACCGCTTTGGCACCGGGCTTCTGGAAGCATCAGCCCGCCTGCGCCGAGCGGCAAGCCACCCATTCGGGCCGTAGAAATCGATGTTCGCCCGCTCATTTTCAGCGAGCGCAAGAGGCCGCGATATGGAGATCAGTGTTGTCCCTGCCCCAATAACCGCATGCGGTCGCTCAACCAAGTCTGGCTCTTTTTCTAACACCTCAGTCAGAACGGTTTCATTGAGCTCCGCTTCAAGCTCAGCCACCGTTTCGAGGCCCGAGCTGGCGAGAAAATCCGCGAGCCCGTACCGGTCAAAGGCACGCAATCTCTGGGCTGTATGGAACATGGTGCCGGTCTGTGGGCAGACGGCTAGGTTTTCCTCTAGGCGCTCGCCGTTAGGAATCGCGATCACCACCGCACCACCGGAAATCTTCAGCGCGGCGAGAAACGTATCCAGCTCGTCTTCGAGCAAGGACTCGAGCATGCCTGCTGAGAGCACAATTTCGAATTCACCCGCCGCGGGAATCGTATCCACCGCACCGAGCCAATGCTCTTGCGCCTCAAGCTCACGAGCCGGGGGCGTCAGCCAGGGCCCAATATCGGCGCGTGCCACCTGAAATCCCGCTCCCAAAAGCGCCTCGGCCATTATCGGATCGCGATCACCGATGAGAAACACGCGTCGAGGCGGAGCAAACCGAAGGGCTAAAAGATCAGCTATGAGCGGCGCCATGTGGCGGGAGGATCGCGCTGCTTCCAAGTCCAGATCGTAGCATGCCCGCCAAAAGGCCTCGACCGAATCAGTTGTCCACTGAGCCTTAAGAGAAAATTTATCAATCACCCTTGGATCCATCATGTAGGTTTGATGCGGCGGCCACAACTCGCGACCTGAACCAAAAAAACAACCCGCCCGGATCGGGCGAGTTATTCCTGGTCGCACGGCATTGACTACCGAATGAAACGAGATGCGGCTTCAATAGCTCCGAGAGGCCAACAGGCGGGACAAAAACAGCTAAGACGGTGGAGAGGATCACGAAACATCATAAGACGCAACTGCCGCACTAACTCACCATGTGTGGGGCGAGGTTAACGAGGGACGTGGTGTAAAGGTCCAAGGCCCCTTCAACCGCAATTTCCAAGGCGTCTAGGCGAACGTCGTGTTTGTGCCCGTCCGTTTGAGCAATGGCCGATGTGACAAAGAAGCGCCCTGGCCCCAAGCACGCCGAAAACCCCACGACGAAGTCATGCTCTTCACCCGACTTCATATCGACGGGTGCGAGGCCAGCGGTTTGAGTATCCCAGCCGAACAGGTCTAACCCGCGCTTGTCTCGGAGCAACCAGCCGAACACCAGTTGCGGGACATCGCGCATTGCCCTGACCCGACAGACGAGACGATAGTCCATCAGGCTGATCAGTCGGGCCACCGGCCTGCCATCGGAAGTTGTGATGCCCATCGAGACGATGCGTGCCATCCCATCGCCGTATCTGTGTTCTTTCGAGGCTGCGGTCAGAGGGGGAGCAAACGCACTTGTTGTCTGCTGGGGTATTAATGAGGCGTCCGCGGGTGCTGCGTCCGCCATCATCACCGAGTCGGCAGATAGAGTGGACATTGCCCGCTCTGCGACGTCTCTTTTAATGCCTACCTCAGACACGGTACCGGAATCCGTCGCTGATACTGATGATCGGGTCGTCTCATCGGCCATCGATGCCACTGCCGGCGCGAACAGCATCTCGTGATAGATGTTGCACACTTCCTTTGGCGCGCCATCCGCCACAATGCGACCTTTCTCAAGCAGAATGGCGTGGTCGCAGATCGACGCGATTTGATTCATGTCGTGGCTGACGAGCAGAATAGCCTTTCCACGCCGCTTAAACTCGCGCACGCGGTCGAACGATTTCACCTGGAAGCGCGCATCGCCCACCGCCAACGCCTCGTCGATGATAAGGATGTCGGGGTCGACGGAGGTGGCGACCGCAAAGGTGAGGCGGGCCTGCATGCCGCTGGAGAAGGTTCGGAAAGGCATGTCGATGAACTCGGCCAACTCAGAGAAAGCCACGATCTCGTTGAAGCGATCCTTGATCTCGTGACGCTTCAGCCCGAGGCACATGCCGCCAAGATAGATGTTGTCGCGGCCGGTATATTCGGGCGAAAAGCCCGTGCCGAGCTCAAGGATGGCCGAAATCCGGCCATTTACCTCCATGGAGCCGCCGGTGGCATCAAGCGTACCCGCCACGATCCGGAGCAATGTGCTTTTGCCCGCACCATTGCGCCCCATGATACCAGTCACCGAGCCCCGCCGCACCTCGAACGAGATGGCTTTCAGCGCCTGGAGGTCGGTATGGCGGCGCCCCAGCGAGAGCGCCTCAAGCAACATGTCGGCCGGGCGCTGCCACACCCGGAAGGCCTTCGACAGTCCCGACACGCGGATCGCGATTGGCTGCTCCGTGTCTCTGCCGGATGTCCTCATAGCGCGTTGCCAAAGCTCGGCTTCAACATGCGGAAAAACCGCCAACCGGTCGCAAAAAGAAGCACTGAAACGATACTAGAAACTACCCACGACCAAGGATGCGCGACTGTCTCCTCAATGAGCGAATCCCGGAAGCACCATATCAGATGGCTGAACGGGCTTGCCAGGAACAGCGGGCTCAGCCAGCTTGGCATTGACGCCGGGGGATAAAGGATCGGGTGGAGGAAAAGGCCGACGGTGACGAAAAAAGCGAGAATCTCTCTTACGTCCTTAAGGAAAACGCCGATGGCCGCGAGCAGGAAGCTGATGCCGGAGATGGTCGTAACATAAAGCACGATTGCCGTCGGTAGCAGCCATAACGCCTGAAGGTGCAGCCGGCCGGCCAAGAACGAGACCGCCACCGCGACAACGATACCCACGAATAACTGCGGCAGGCTTGCGAGTGCCGTCCTGAGGGGTAAGACCTCAGACGGAAACACGATCTGCTTGACGAGACTCGCGCTTCCCGACACGGCCGTCGGCGAACGCGACAGTACGTCGCCCATGGCGAGCCAGGGCACAAGGCCAGCCAACGCATAGGCCGTATAGCCGAAACCGGCGTCCTCGATGTCGAGGCGTTGCTTGAAAATGAAGGTAAACGCGAAAATGTAGACAACCATCGTGAGCAGCGGGGCAAAAACAGCCCAGAGGACACCCAGGACCTGACCGGCGTAACGATCACGCACCTCCCTCGCGGCCATGTGAAGCACCAGCGCTCTATCACGGCGAATGGACACCACGGCTTCCCTCAGGGCCAAGCCCGTAGCGACCGGGTTAAACACACGTAAAAGCATCATTCAACCGACTCGTCGATGATCATATTGTATTTTTTGCACGGGCTGTCATCCCTGGGGTAGTGACATGCAAACCAACTGACACCCGCAGTCGACAAACACCGCTCGCCCTTAGATACCGGCGAAGGCCCGGCGCTACCCCAACCGAGGCAACGACGAGCCGCAGCCGTTGGTCGTGCCAGTGCTGGCGGCACCGAAGCGCCTGAAACGGGTGAGGAAGAACGGCATATTCGTGTTAAATGCACCTTATAATGCGGGCAGCGGCGGCCAATGGCGGATACTGCCAACCAATCTTGCACGCACGTCTCCGACGCAGTCGCCTTCATTGCAGCCGGAGTAGGCGGTGGGATCGCAGATAACAAAGTGGCCGGGCTTGAAAGCCCCGCCGACAGTCTCAAAGTTATTGATCGCGGTTGGAATCCGAGCGCTTTTGGCGTCCTCGACCAGAGAGGGAACGGTAACGATGAAAATTCGGCAGGCGCGCGGAGCTTCGGGGTCGCTACTCCACTAGCTCTGGTGCGCGACACCGAGCAGGCGCTGGGTTTGCGCCTCGGTGGTGGATTGGTCGAACTGTGCCCTACAGCGACTGAGTGCGCGCACGACTTAATTGGTGCGCCGGACGCTGACGCCGCGCCAGTCGCCAATCTGGCGCCTGGTGATTTTCGAGTCGGGCTGGCACCGTTGCAGCACTTGGAAGCCGTGGTCTTCACTCATTGCTTTTGGGCACGCCGTCCGACCTGGAATCCGGCCCTGATGGAGCGGAGCGAGCTCTTGCGGATCATCGCTCTTGTTCAGGGCTTGAACTGGCTGCAAGCATACGCGATGAGCATCGGCTTGGCAAGGCGGGAGATCGAGCCCAATGCCTTTGCTGGCATGCTAAATGCGCGGTCTCGGCGTCAGTACGCGGGCTAGCCGGCCCCTTGGATGGAGCATGTATGCAAGCAGTCAGCGCACTAACCCTACCGAGCCCAACTGGGGTGTCAAAATAATGGGCTGGTGGAGTACAACCAAACGCCGGGACCGAACAGTTGCATGGCCTAAGTGCCCTCTGATCACGCCTCGTGGCGGATGCAGCGCCCTCTCGTCCCGCAACACCAGATTGCACGGGACGACCTGTCCTTCTTCCTTTGGTACTTTACACCTGACGAGTCCCAAAAGAGGTTTTTGATTGATCGACACATTTGGCGTTCTTCTTTACTCTTCCAGAGATTTTCCTGGTGCAATAATGAGTCCCCTCCGAAAAGCCCCCGGACCGCTCGACCGAGAGCGGAGGACTGGTAAAATAGGGCCATCCGTCCACCGTCTCACCCGAGCCCCTCCAGACGATGTTCCGAGCCAGCCCTGCCAGCAGCCAGATTGATCTGTTCAGCAACGTCGAGCAGTTTTTGCGCGCTCTCGACCAGAAGAAGCTCAACGATCCCAACGCCTGGCAGAACGTCTTCCTCGACCAAGTCACCAACCGCATTCCCGAGGAGCGTTTCGCCGAGCTGTTCGATGACACCACCGGTCGCCCGAACGCCCCGCTGCGCCTGCTGGTCGGGATGCTCGTCCTCAAAGAGGGCTTCGGCTGGAGTGACGAGGAATTGTTCGAGGCGGTGCACTTCAATCTGCTGGTGCGTCGCGCCTTGGGACTGATGAACCTCACCGACGAGGTTCCGGTTGAGTCGACTTACTACCTGTTCAAGCAGCGGCTGTATGCCCACCAAGTCGAGACAGGCGAGAACCTGCTCAAAGACGTCTTTCAGGAGCTCACGCGCGAGCAAGCCAAGCGCCTCGGCGTGGTGGGTGATCGCCTGCGCATGGATAGCACCCTTCTGGGCAGCAACCTGGCCGCCTGCACCCGCTTACAGCTCATCATCGCCTGCCTGCAGGTCTTCTGGAACAGCCTCGCGCCCGAGCAGCAAGCGCGCCTAAGCGACGCCGACCGCGCCCTGCTGGAACGCCTGTGCGCCAAACGCCCGAGTCAGCACATCTACCGTCTGGAAGAAACCGCCAAGCACGCCTGGCTCGAGGAGCTTGGCGAATTACTCCTGCGTCTGCATCAGACTTACGATGCCCAGAGCAGCCCCCGCTATCCGCTCATCGAGCGGCTACTGCTTGAGCAATACCAGGTCGATGATTCAAACGAGGCGACCCGCGTGACGCTCAAACCCGCCCAAGAGATCAGTGCCGACTCGCTCCAATCCCCGCATGACGAAGACGCCGCCTACCGCAAGAAGCGCGATGAGAGCGCGCGCGGCTACAGCGTCAACCTCACCGAAACCTGCCAGGACGACGGGCTTAACCTCATCGTCGACGTCCAAGTCGAGCCCGCCACCGCCGCCGACAACAGCTACCTCCAAGAGGCGGTCACCAACAGCGAACAGGTGCTCGAGACCCCGGCAGAAGCGATCTCCGCCGACGGCGCCTACTACAGCGAAGCCAATGAGACCTACGCCAACGAGCAGGACAAAGACATCCATTACACCGGCTTCCCCGGCAAGCCCGGGCGCTACGACGTCGAGCGCACCGAGGAGGGCGTCGTGGTCATCGACCGTCACAGCGGCGAGCGCCAACTCGCCGAAGAGTACAAGCCCGGTCGCTATCGGTTTCGTGCCGACGGCCAATGGCGTTACATCACCGACAAAACCATTGATGCGGCCGCCACGCGACGGCGCACGGAGCATCTCCCGCGCGAGCTCTTCAATCGCCGCTGTAACGTCGAGGCGAGCATCTTCCAACTCGTCTACCACACCCGAAACAAGAAGCTGAAGTATCGCGGTCGCCGCGCCGTTCAGCTCTGGGCGGTGTGCCGAGTGGCGTGGCTCAACGTGAAGCGGATTGTCCTGTATCAGGCCAAAGAGGCCGAAATGGCTGCCTGAACGCTAGCCCAGGGCTGCCCGGCAATTGCCAACAGCTTCGATCACGGCAGGCTTACACGAATAGCGGCATAACCCAGTCAATTTTCGTCAATTATCTGTGTAAATCCCGCCGCTCGCGCGACTGTTTACTATCCCTGGCGCTCAGCCCGCAGCCAGCAGCGGCTCCACGGCGGAGTGCCTTTTCGGAGGGGACTCAATAATGGCCCAGTCAATAAACAGGGTTTCCTACAAGGAATGAATCAGCTTCACTGTATTACAGGGCTCAGCACCGGCGGCGCCGAAATGGCGCTGTATCGACTTTTGCAGGGTGGATTAGCTCACCACCAAACCGCAGCTGTAGTCTCCTTGACCGATGATGGCACCTTTGGGCCGCGGATTAGAGCACTTGGGTTTAATGTGTACGCACTCAGAAGCCGACCTGATTTAAGCTTTCCGATAGCAATCGCCAAATTCGCGCGCATTGGGCGTTTATTCTCACCAGACTTAATTCAGGGCTGGATGTACCACGGCAATCTTGCCGCCTGTTTTGCCGCCATGATCGCACGACGCCCACCGGTGGTTGTCTGGAATGTGCGCCAAAGCCTTTATGACTTGGCCGCGGAGAAGCCAACGACCCGGTACGTTATCCAGGCGAACCGTTGGCTGTCGTCCAGACCCAAGGCCGTGCTTTATAACAGCACCCTGTCTCGAGGCCAGCATGAGAGACTCGGTTTCGCTTCAGCGCGCGGTATGGTCATTCCTAACGGTTTCGATCTTGCCGCATTTGCGCCCGATGCCCGGCGACGCCGGGCAACCCGAGGGGCAGCCGGCGCATCAGATGCCGACATTGTCATTGGTCATGTGGCGCGTCTACACCCGATGAAGGACCATGCTTGCTTTTTGCGCAGTGCGGTTCAGCTACTTAACCAGAGACATGATCTTCTTTATGTTATGATTGGACGAAATGTATTTCCTGATCATCCCGCACTATCGGGAATCATCCCACCGCCGTTGTTGCGCTATTTTGTTTTTCTCGGTGAGCGAGCCGATGTTGCTGACTGGATGCAGGGCATGGATATGTTTTGCCAGAGCAGCAGCTCGGAGGCGTTTCCGAATGTACTCGCAGAAGCCATGGCATCAGGTCTTCCTTGCGTCGCAACCGATGTCGGGGATAGCGCTGATATCATCGGGAAAGCTGGCATTCTTGTACGGCCCAAGGACAGCCACGCACTCGCATTGGGGATTCAAGCAATGCTTCAGAAATCTGCGATGGAACGACAAGCCATGGGCCGCGCCGCCCGGCTCCGAATAGCAACACATTTTGGATTGAATGCTGTTGTGGAGCGGTATCGCGGACTTTATCAAGATTTGGTTTCCAGTCGTTGATAACCATCCACCCAAATAACCGAATTGCTCAAATGTCAAGTCCCGGGTGATAGGAGAAATCTGGACCTGGGAGGTCTGAATTTTCTATAATTCCTAACCCGGCAAAGCCGGAACCAAAAGTTGGATTTTTGAAATGCTCGCGCAACCAACTGAGCAATCTGCGAAATTTGATACCTCGCCCGATTTCTTCGACATCTTGTACAAGATTTCCGGGGTAAGGGACTAGCTTGTTTCCCCGCTCGCATTGTTGCCCCCCTAAACAACCCAAACTCGCCACTTTCCTGGGTTTTTGGTGTGATGGCGCTTGGGCTGGCTCCCAAAACGGGACGAGACGGAAGCGGAACATGCTTCCACCCTTCTTGTCAGTCCCCGGACTAACGTGAAACAAGTACTTTCAACTGGACTGTGCCAAAACCTCGCACCTAGCTTTCGCCCGCTAGCGTTGTATCGCTAGTTTATCAATCCTTAGGTGTGTTTCGTTTCCTGATAATTCTTGGTCCGACAATTATGCGTCTTCCCCATCTCCCCGGCCACGGCCAGCACAAGCCCGAGAACGAGCTGCGCGACATCCTCAAGCTCAGCCGTAATTCCTTTGTTTTTGCCGGCATTTTCAGCATGTTTATCAACCTGCTGATGCTCACGCCGGCAATCTACATGCTCCAGCTCTACGACCGGGTGCTCGGCAGCAACAGCGAATCAACGCTGCTGATGCTGACCCTGCTGGTGCTTGGGCTCTTTACGGTGATGGGCGTGCTGGAGATGCTGCGCTCGCGAATTCTGGTGCGGGTGAGCGCGCGCATGGATGTGCTGATGAGCCGGCGCCTGTTCGATGCCATGTTCGACGCCAATCTGCGCGGGCGTGGGCCTGGCTCGCAGCCGATTGATGATTTGACCAGTCTGCGCCAGTTCATGACCGGCAATGCGCTGTTCGGCTTTTTCGACGCGCCCTGGATGCCGATTTATATCGCGGTGCTCTATCTGGTTCATCCCTGGATCGGCACCCTGGCGATTGGCGGCGCGCTCCTGCTGACGGCGGTCGCTGCGGCGAATAATTTCGCCACGCAAAAGCCGCTGGCGAAAGCCAACAGCCTGGCGATTGCCGGGCGCAACTATCTCAATGGCAATCTGCGCAATGCCGAGGCGCTGGAGGCTATGGGCATGCGCGAGAATGTCCGCCAGCACTGGGCGAAGCAGCACAATGAGCTGCTGAGCTTGCAGTCGGTGGCCAGTGATCGCGCTGGTGGTCTCTCGAGCCTCAGTAAGACGCTGCGCATTGCGTTGCAGTCGATGACCCTGGGCCTGGGCGCCTATCTGGCGGTCCAGCACGAGATTACTCCGGGCATGATGATTGCGGGGTCCATCATTCTGGGCCGCGCGCTGGCGCCAATCGATCTGCTGATCGGCAGTTGGAAGGGTTTTCTCTCGGCACGCCAGGCCTATCGGCGCCTAGGTGATCTGCTGGCCGCCATCCCGTCGCGACCACGGGCGATGAGCCTTCCGGCGCCAGACGGGCGGCTGACGGTCGAGAATGTCGTCGCTGCGCCGCCAGGGGCGCAAGTTCCGGTTTTGCGCGGGGTGCGCTTTGAGGTCGAGCCTGGGGAGATCGTCGGCATTATCGGGCCAAGCGCGGCGGGCAAGTCGACCCTGGCGCGCGTGGTGCTTGGCGTGTGGCCGCTGGCCTCCGGCAAGGTGCGCCTGAGCGGGGCCGACATCAGTCAATGGAACCGCGATGAGCTGGGCCCTTATGTTGGCTATCTGCCGCAGGATATCGAGCTGTTTGCGGGTACTGTGGGCGAGAATATCGCGCGCTTCGGCGAGGTGGATGCCGAGAAAGTCGTGGCCGCTGCCCGGCGCGCGCAGGTGCATGAGATGATTCTGCGCCTGCCGCAGGGCTACGACACGCCAATTGGCGATGCCGGCGCTGTGCTCTCCGGCGGGCAGCGTCAGCGTATCGGCCTGGCGCGGGCTATGTATGGCAGCCCGGTGCTGGTGGTGCTGGATGAGCCTAATTCCAATCTGGATGATCAGGGCGAGGCGGCGCTGGTGCGGGCCATTGGTCAGCTCAAGGCCGAGGGTTCTACGGTGTTGTTAATTACCCACCGTTTGAGCGTGCTGAACAATGTCGACAAGGTGGTTGTCTTACGTGAGGGCATGGTGGAAGCCTTTGGCACCCGCGAGAAGGTGCTGGCGCAGTTCGCGCGCCCGGCGCCCGTCACGCGGCCAGCGTTGCAGGCCCAGCAGGCGGCGAGCTGATGCCAATTTGACCTGGGCTGATCGCGGCCCGATTCTTCTCTCTCTATCATAGCTTAAGACGGCCATCCGTCACTCTGCCTTACTATGGATATTAATGTTGTTCCACGCCGGGTCGAACCCGACGAAGATTCCCAGGTTCCAACCAACGACAAGCCGATCTGGATCGCCGGGCTGCTGGTGCTGCTGTTCGGCTTCGGCGCCTTTGCTGTCTGGGCTGCGGTCGCGCCGATTGATGGCGCAGCGGTGGCGCCCGGGGTGCTAGCGGTGGAGTCCACCCGCAAAACGGTGCAGCATTTCGAGGGCGGCATTGTCGATGAGATTCTGGTGCATGAAGGGGACCATGTGCAAAAGGGTCAGGTCCTGGTGCGGCTTGACGATACCGAGGCCAGCGCCCAGCTTGAAATTGTCCGCAGCCAGTATCTTGGCCTACTGGCGCGCTTGGCACGGCTGACTGCCGAACGCGATGGCGCGGAGACCATTGATTTTCCGCAAGAACTCCTGAAGGAGCGGGATGATCCGCGCATCGCGGAGGCCATCGACGGCGAGGAACGGGTGTTTGCTACCCGACGCAAGGCGCTGCAGGGCGAGAAAGATGTGCTGCGCCAGCGCGCCGTTCAACTCCAAGAGCAGATTCTCGGGCTGGAGGCACAATCCGAGACCAAACAGAAGCGGATCGATCTGTACCAGGAAGAAATCGACGGGCTGAAAACGCTGTTTAAGAAGGGGCTTGGCGACAAGAGCCGGTTGCGCGAATGGGAGCGCATGGTGGCGGAACTTGAAGGCGAGCGCGCGGAGCATCAGGCCTCAATCGCCGCGACTCGGGTGCGCATCAGCGAGACGGAATTGCAAATTGTGCAGCTCGACCGGCAGCAGAATACCGAAGTCGCCAGCGAGATGCGGGACGTGGAAACCAAATTGGGCGATCTCAGCGAGCGTCGGCGGGCGCTGACCAAGACGCTGGAGCGCACGGAAATTACCGCGCCGGTCACGGGTAACGTCGTGTCGGTGAATCTGCATACCATCGGTGGCGTGGTGCGCTCAGGCGAGCCGTTGCTCGATATTGTGCCGATGGATGAGAATCTGATTGTCGAGGCCCAGGTCAACCCCGTGGACATCGACCGTGTGTTCCCCGGCCTGAATGCGGATCTGCGCATGAGCGCCTTTAACGCGCGCACCACGCCGACTATTCCGGGCAAGGTGATGACGGTTTCCGCCGACAGCCTGACCGATGAACGCACCGGTATGTCTTATTATCTTGCGCGGGTGAAGGTCACGCCCGAGGGAATGGAAACGCTCGCCGGGAAAACCCTGCAACCGGGCATGCCGGTGCAGGTGATGATTATTACCGGCGAGCGGACGTTTCTTGAGTATCTGATGAAGCCCATTACGGATATCTTCGCGACCGCTTTTAAGGAGGACTGATCCTTCGCTTGCGCTGCGCGGCTGCTTCGCGCTGATGCCGATCAATCGCCAAAATGCAGCAGGTCGTCGTCGGGAAAGCTGAAGACATCGTCGAGCTTGGGTGCCTGAGCGGCGCGTGCCTGGGCCAGTTCGCCAAGCAGTGAGAGCTGTTGCATCGACAGGAGCTGGCAGTAGGCAAGAGACAGGGCTCCGGCGTCGCGCAGCTCGGTAAGGCCCTCGGCGGGCAGGGCGTTGAGCGCGGCTTCGTCGACGCGAAAGAGGCCTTCGAGCGTGCGCTGGCCGCCATCGCCACCCTGCAGCTTGACCGGCCAGGGTTGAATCAGCCCATGGGCTTGCAGCCGATCACAGATCCCGAGGGTGGCGGTGCGATTGCGCTCAATCTGGGTCAGGAATTCCATCACCTGCTTGACCGGCTCTGCGACCTCGTTATTTTGGTCGAAGAAGGGCTCGTCACCCTGCTCGCCGATCAGGCCGCTGTCTTGGTCAACGCAGAGCGCGAGTTTGTCATTCCCCGCCTGCGCGAGACGAAATGGATGGCCACGCAAGGCGGCCGGAACATAGCGCCCCAGCCAGCGACCGTCGGGGGCAACATAGAGATTGACACCCGGCTCCAAACCGAGCAGGGCGACGAACATGTAGCCCTGGGTGGTCTCAGGCGGGGAGTCTGCCTGCGGGCGCGGCACCAAGGCGATAGGCATGGTCATGACGGCCTTTGGCAGCTCGGCGCCGACCAGGGCCGCGAGATGTGTCTGCTGGGCAAATTCATAGGAGCTGTAGCGACGCCAGCGCAGGCTGGCATGGTGTTCGGCTGAAATGGGAATGAACTGAGACATGGAATCTCCTGGTATTTACTGTTTAGTCCTTGGTGAGGAGAGGCTTGGCTGCTGTCCGTGCGCCAGCGCTGGTTGGTTATGCTGCGCGCGCCTGTTGGATGCGCTCGTAGGCTTGGCGGATCTGTTGGGTTTTTTCTGTGGCGAGTTTGAGCATTTCTTCCGGCAAGCCGCGCGCGACGAGTTTGTCGGGGTGGTGCTGGCTGCGCAGGCGCCGATAGGCGCGTTTGATGACGATCTCGGAGTCGCTGGGTTTGACGCCTAAGAGGGCGTAGGACTGGGCGAGGGTGAGCACATTCGGTTCCGACTGCTGAGAGGAACGGCGGGATTTCTTTTTGCCGCGCGTACCGGTTTTTCCCGACGCTTTGGCCCGTTCGGCGAGTATCATTTGCTCGAGTTGCTCGAATTGGGATTCCGGTATGCGCAACGCCCGGCGCACCTGATTGAGCAACTGGCGCTGCGCTGAGGAGGGGGCGCCGTCGGCATAGGCGGCCTGGAGTTGAAAGCGCAGAAACATTTCCAGCAGGCCGGGGTTGCCGCGACAGTCGCGCCAGAAGGTGGTGAGCGCTTCGGCCAGAACGAACTCCGGTGCCTTGCCGCGTTTAAAGTCAGCGATGGCCTGACGCCGTTTTTCAGCGGAGAAGCGCAGACGGGTCATGGCCGCCTCGGCCATGGCGATTTCAGCCTCGGAGACCCGACCGTCGGCTTTGGCGACATGGCCCATGGTGCTGAAGGTGACGGCGCGAAAAGCCGTCTGCACGCGCTCGCGCTCCTGGCGTGAGAGCGAGCCGTTGCGCCTAAGCGAGCGCAGGCCATGGTCGAAACCATGCCCGAGTATGGTGCCAAGCACGGCACCGGGTGCTTCGGCGACGAGCAGCCCGGCGACGCCTCCAATGACTTTACCTATCCAACCCATGGACTTGCATCCTGATGATTCCCTGCCTGTCTTGAACCCAGAGTGGGCAATTCCGCGCCGAGTCAGGTATAAACTGCCAGACTTACCCTTTGTCTGGGCTGACCGAAACTCACGGGAGACTCCCTTATTATGACATCAGACGATATTGCCCTCGTGCGCACTTCCTGGGCGCAGTTGCAACCACAGGCCGAGCAGGTCGGGGCGGCGCTGTATCAGCGCATGTTTAACGACCACCCGGAGCTTCGCCGTCTGTTCAAGGGTGAGATGGACGAGCAGGCGCACAAGCTGATGCGCATGGTCAACCGCACCGTCGATACCCTGGATGATCTGACATCGCTGAATCGGGTGATTATTATGATGGGCGCTCGCCACAGCGGCTATGGTGTGGAAGATGAGGATTACCCGAAGATGCGCAATGCCCTGGTCGCTACCCTTGACACCCATCTTGGGAGCGAGTTTACGCCGGAGACCCGCAGCGCCTGGATTAGCGTCTATGGCGAACTTGCCGAACTGATGATGGAAGGCGCAGCGAGCTGAGCCTTTTTGGGTTCCCAATCGGGCCAAGAGCGGGCTCAGCGGCAGTTCCGCCCGCTCTCAGGTCGACTCCAAAGGGACCAAAGCCTGACCCAGGCGCTTAGCCGCCGCCAACCGCGTGAATGATCTCGACGCGGTCGCCCTCGGCTAGCGAGCTTGCCGCGAACTGGCTGCGGGGTACGAGGCTTTGGTTGACTTCGACCGCAAGGCGCCGCTCGGCGAGTCCCTGTTGGATAATCAGCGCCTGCACTGTGGCACCTGGGTTGAGTTCAAGGGTTTCACCATTTAAATGGATCTGCATCGACTATTTCCTTGTGGTTTTCGGGGGAGCAGATAATGGAGCAATGGTCGAAAGATCTGATTGCGGTTGACCAAGCTGTCACTCTCGACGGGCTTTTTCTGCATCGGGTGCGCCGTTCCCCGGAGCGCGAGGCTTATCGGTGGTTCGACCGCGCCAATGGCGCCTGGCGATCTCTCAGTTGGGCCGAGATTGCCGCGCAGGCCGCGCGCTGGCGCCAAGCGCTGGCAGGTGAAGGGCTAAAACCGGGTGATCGGGTCGCCCTGTTACTGCGCAATTGTCCGGAATGGGTGATGTTCGATCAAGCGGCGCTGTCACTCGGACTGGTGACAGTGCCCCTGTATACCGACGACCGCGCCGAGAATGCCGCCTATATTCTCCGCGACTGCGCTGCCAGGGTATTGCTGGTGCAGGACGCATACCGCTGGAAGCGCCTGGCCGAGGTCATGACCGACGGACGCTGGCCAGCGCGTGTGGTACTGCTCGATACATCCAAAGACGCCCGTGCATTGGCCGCCAAAGAGCCTGCTGTGGTGGTGGCCAGTGACTGGCTGCCGAGCGAGGGCGCGATTTGGCACCAGCGCGCGGCCGGGCCCAATGAGTTGGCCAGTATCGTCTACACCTCTGGCACCACCGGCAAGCCCAAAGGCGTGATGCTGACGCATGGGAACATTCTGAGTAATGTACAAGGGGCGCTGACCCTGCTGGATGTCTATCAGGAAGATGTGTTTCTGTCCTTCCTGCCGCTGTCGCACATGCTCGAGCGCACGGCCAGCTATTATCTGCCGATGATGGCCGGCTCCACCCTGGCCTACGCGCGCTCGGTGACGCAGCTGGCAGAAGATCTTAAAAACGTCCGCCCGACGGTGATTATTGCCGTGCCAAGGGTGTTTGAGCGTGTCTACCAGCGTCTGCATGAACAAATTCGCCAGCGTCCGGCCCCGACACGCTGGCTGTTTGACCTGGCCAGGCACTTTGGCTGGGTGGCCTTTGAGCATGCTCAGGGGCGGCGGCGCTGGCATCCGCTGCTATTGCTGTGGCCGGTGCTCAGGCGCTTGGTTGCGGATAAGGTGCTTGAACGCCTCGGCGGGCGCATTCGCGCGGCTGTTAGCGGTGGTGCGCCCCTCCCGCCTGAGGTGGCGCGACTGTTTCTTGGCCTGGGGCTGCCGTTAATTCAGGGCTATGGTCTGACCGAAACCAGCCCGGTGGTAAGTGTCAATCCACTTGAGGACAACCGCCCAGAGACGGTCGGCATCCCGCTAGGCGGCGTGCAGGTGCGCATTAGTGAACTTGACGAACTCCTGGTCAGCGGCCCCGGGGTGATGCGCGGGTACTGGAACAACCAGGCCGCCACCGCGCAGGTTCTGGGCAAGGACGGCTGGTTTCGCACTGGAGATCAGGCACGGCTGGTAGGGCGCCATATTCAGATCACCGGGCGGCTGAAGGACATTCTGGTGCTCTCCAATGGCGAGAAGGTACCGCCGGCTGATATGGAGATGGCCATTGCGCTCGATCCGCTGTTTGAGCAAGCCATGGTACTTGGCGAGGGCAAGCCCTTTTTGAGCGCCCTGCTGGTGCTCAATGCCGACCTCTGGCCGAGCCTTGCTCGCGATTTCCAGCTCGACCCACAGGACCCGGCGAGCTTGAATGATCAGGGCCTGATCAAGGCCATGCTAGCGCGGGTGCGTAAGGCGCTGGCAGACTTTCCCGGCTATGCCAAAATTCGCCGCGTCACCCTAGCGCTTGAGCCTTGGTCAATCGACAACGGCTTGCTGACCCCCACCATGAAGGTCAAGCGCCATCAGGTTGTCGAGCAGCATCGCAACTTGATCGAACGTATGTACGCGCTGGACGGCTGAATCAGCTTTCGTATGGTCCGGTGTGGGTTTGTTTGGCGCCGAGGTGATCGCATCTTGCCGATCCGCTCGCGCGGACCTACAATCGGGCTTGGCGATGCAAATCTGAATCCCAATTGCTGAGCCAATTGACAAGCGAGGCTTCAGCGCATGCATCGCTCCCAGCTTGGCTGGCCGCTCCGACAAAGAGCGGCGCTGACTCTTTTTGCGGGCGTAGTTCAATGGTAGAACAGGGGCTTCCCAAGCCTCCAATGTGGGTTCGATTCCCATCGCCCGCTCCACTTCCCGCTCTTGCTATCTACTCCCCGCACTGATGCCATGACCGCTGCCTGGCTGCCCGAGGCTTTTGCTAACGCGGTGCTGGAGTGGTTTGCGCATTTTGGCCGCAAGAATCTTCCCTGGCAGCTTGAACCCACGCCTTATAGGGTGTGGGTGTCCGAGGTGATGCTACAGCAGACGCAAGTTGCTGTTGTGATTCCGTATTTTGAGCGCTTTATGGGGCGCTTTCCAAGCGTTTCCGCGCTCGCGAAAGCTGAACCCGATGAGGTTCTGCAACTCTGGGCCGGTCTTGGTTACTATGCCCGCGCGCGCAATTTGCATCGTGCGGCACGCGTGGTTATCGATCAACATGGAGGCATGTTGCCACAAGAGCTTGAGTTGCTGATGGCGCTGCCGGGCATTGGGCGTTCCACCGCAGGTGCCATTCTGTCGCTGGCGGGTGGCCAGGCGCATGCGATCCTCGATGGTAATGTCAAACGGGTACTGGCACGCTGTTTTGCGATTGCAGGCTGGCCTGGAGCTAGTCGGGTGCAAAAACGCCTGTGGGTATTGGCGGATGACCTTCTGGCTGCCGCAAACCGGGTCGGCTCGACGCAAATGCAACCCGGCCGTCTGAGCGCTGCCGGGGCCTACAATCAGGGGATGATGGACCTTGGCGCCACGGTCTGCACGCGCACTGCGCCAGACTGCGACCCTTGTCCGCTCAGCCGGCACTGCTTGGCTCTGGGCACTGACAGCGTGCGGCGTTATCCCGAGTCTAAACCCAGACGACCCTTGCCCAGGCGCGCAACCCGCTGGCTGCTGGTGCAAGATTCTGACGGCCGGATTTTGCTCGAGCAGCGACCGCCCACCGGACTCTGGGGCGGTCTGTGGACATTACCGGAGGTCGCGCTGCAAGAAAGCAGCGCCGACTGGTGCGCGCAACATCTTGGTCAGGCGGCGAATCGGGTTGAAAAGCTGGCGAACAGGCGGCATTCCTTTTCCCACTTCCAGTTGGATATTCATCCGGAACGGCTGGCCATCGCGGCCTTGGCAGACAGGGTGGGAGAAGACGACGCCCGCCTTTGGATGGCCCTTGAGTCCGCATCAAAGATGGCTATACCCGCACCCGTAAAAGCGCTGCTGCTGGAGCTACTGGCGGCGGATCTTTGATTTTCATTGCAATGATGCTTCTACCGACAGCCTTTCAGATTGCGGCTTGTTCTGGGCCGGGTGACGGCCACGGGGGACGCCGTGAATACTTCCCTGTAGGCTTCGCGGCGGCGTCCTGCCGCCGAGACCCCCGTGGCCGTCACCCGGCCCAGAACCGACAACCATTTACGATTTGTTTATTGGAGGTGTCCTATGTCCCGCATGGTCCAGTGCATCAAACTCGGGCGTGAGGCCGAGGGCCTTGAGCGTCTTCCCTATCCTGGCCCTCTTGGGCAGCGTATTTTCGAGCAGGTGTCCAAAGAGGCCTGGGGCAGTTGGCTGAAGCATCAGACAATGCTGATTAACGAAAATCGGCTGAGCCCGATGGACCCCAAGGCACGTCGCTTTCTTGAGCAACAGATGGAGCAATTTTTCTTTGGCGACGGAGCCGAGGTACCCGAGGGTTTTGTGCCACCATCAACCAAAGGTGGCTAACGCGGCTTTCAGCTCGGATTGCTGCTCGGCCGCCTCCGCGACTGGCACTCCGGCGCTGATGGCCTGCCAGGCTTGATGCAGGCTTGTGGCTCCGGCGGCAGGACCCTGCGGGTGGCTGAAGACGCCACGGCCTGGAACGAAGCCAAAATCCGCGCTGCCAACCTGAGCATGTACGGACTCGAGGGTGGCGGCTGAGTCGCTGCCACCGGGTACCGGCAGACTGGGCTTGAGTTGGCCGAAAGCTGGATCAACACAGGCATGGATGCAGGCACGCACTTCCTCGGCGGGGGTCATCATGCGGTTGCCGAATCCGGGCATGATGATGACATCAAAGCCGGCGAGACGTTGCAGCTTGGTCAGCACTCGGCTATGCACGCCATAAAACGGCAGTCGGCTCATGGCCGCGATCACCGGAAAATGCGCCACCAAGGGTACCTTGGTGTGTTGGCGGAGCATGCGCGCGGCACTCAATCCCGTGGGCCAGGCGTTGAGCATGACCGCACCGGCACCGGCAGCCACTGCGGTATCGTGCAGTTCAAGCAGCCGATCCACCTCGTCGGTGATATTGGCGAGATAGATCTTGGGCACACCGGTTTCCTGCTCGGCTCGCCTGCGTGCGGCGCCAAGCAGCCGAGCGCGCTCGGCCAACGGCGACCAGTCCGGGTCGGCCAGCATCTCGTCGTCCTTGGCGATATCGAGTCCGCCCCGCCAAGCCTCATACGCCAGTTCGGCGAATGGTTCTGGCGGAAGGCCGATGTTGGGCTTGATAACGCCAAAGAATATGGGCCGGTCAAACACCTTAAGCTGCTCGCGGATGCCCCCAATGCCGAACCGCGGCCCCTGAAAGGCGCTCAGGAATGCATCTGGGAACGCAATATCAAGCAGCTTGATGAGCGGAATCCCGGGGGCGAAAAAGGCGCCCTCACCAAGCACCGCGCTGAGCAGGTTTGGCAGTCGGGGGCCGAAGTTGGCATGCGGATGAGCAATGCGGATTCGGCAGCGATGGACTTGCTGATCGCCAAACTCCGGCATGGGCACGGAAAACCCCGTGGGAACCGGCTCTATGTTGAGGTCCAGAACTTTTGCGGCAAAGCGCGGGCGATAATCTTCGCTCACATCGACTCGCTTCCATTGTGCCGTGGATTGCTCGCTGCAAAGATGGGCAGCGGCCAGTTCCGGGTCGTCCTGACACTCGAAAACGTAGTCGAGCAACAAATAGTCGTCGAGCGCAAGAGACTCGGGCGAGGCAAAAAAGGCGCGTGCGTCGGATGCTTTCATTGTTCAATCCTGGCCTAGAAACTGGAGCGTGAGAGTACGCGACGGCCGCGGACCGTCGAGTTCGACAAAAAACACCGACTGCCACTCTCCAAGCAGCAACTCGCCATCAACAATGGGAATACTTTCGGAGGCGTTCATAAAGAGCCCGAGCAGATGCGCATGGGCATTGTCGCGATCATCGACCGGGGCGATGTTGTGCTGGTAATCGCCATCACGCGGGATGAAGCGCTTCAGGAAGGTCAGCATATCCTGCTGTAATTGTGGCTCGCGCTCGTTTAGGTTGACGCGGGCCGTGGTGTGGCGCGAAATGAGCGTGGCAAGACCAGAGCGAATGCCGGCGCGGTTGCAGCGCTCGCGCACCTGCTGGCCAACATCAATAATCTCGATCGGGTGGTGAGTGGCGAGCGTGAGTTCATCCAGCACCATTTGCATTTTCGTCATCCTCTTGGGGCTTCACCTGGGCGGCTCATGGTATAGTGGCGGGTTCGGGCGCTGGTTCCGGGCGCATATCGATCCACCTTCCTGATTTGGAATAATTACAACGACGGGAGTCATTTATGTCGAAGAAGCATCCGATTGTCGCAGTCACGGGCTCGTCAGGCGCCGGCACAACCACAGTCAAGCGCGCATTCGAGCATATTTTTCACCGCGACGGAATCCGATCCGCTGTGATTGAGGGCGACAGCTTTCACCGCTACAACCGCGTTGAGATGAAGGCGGAAATGGCCAAAGCAGCGGCGGAAGGACGGAATCTCAGCCATTTTGGACCGGAAGCAAACAGTTTCGACCTGCTTGCAGAGCTATTCCAAACCTATGGGGATACCGGCATGGGCAAGCGTCGCTATTATCTGCACAGCGACGAGGAGGCAGCCCACCATAACGAGCAGCTGGGCACGCAACTCAAGGCGGGGGAGTTCACACCCTGGAATGATCTCGAGAGTGGTACCGACCTGCTGTTTTACGAAGGCCTGCATGGGCTGGTGGTCACTGAAGAAGACAATGTTGCTCAGCATGTCGACCTTGGAGTCGGTGTGGTGCCTATTGTCAATCTGGAGTGGATTCAGAAAATTCATCGGGATAATCTTGAGCGTGGCTACTCGGCAGAGGCTATTGTCGATACCATCATGCGGCGCATGCCAGATTACATTCGCCACATCACCCCGCAGTTTTCCCTCACGGATATCAACTTCCAACGAGTGCCAACGGTGGACACCTCCAACCCCTTTATTGCGCGCGATATTCCGCTCCCTGATGAAAGCTTTGTGATCATCCGCTTTCGCGATCCGGAACAATTGCACATCGATTTCCCTTATCTTCTGAGCATGATTCACGACTCTTTCATGACTCGGCGCAACACCATGGTTGTCCCCGGCGGCAAAATGGGCTTTGCGATGGAAGTGATTCTGCAACCCATCATCGAGCGGATGATGGACGCGCGCAACGTCTGAACGTGTTTACCGGCATCATCCAGGCCATGGGACGGATTGCTCGCGTTGAAAAACGTGAAGGCGATGCGCGGTTGTCGATTCAGTGTCCGGAGTTTGATCTCAAGCAGACCCAGATTGGCGACAGTATCGCTGTCAATGGCGTTTGTCTGACCCTGGTCGGTTTGATGTCGGATGGTTTCAGCGCCGATGTTTCACGTGAAACACTGTCGCTGACGACTTTGGGCGACATCTCCGCTGGTAGCGCGGTCAACCTTGAGCGCGCGCTAACTCTTGCCACACCGCTCGGCGGTCATCTGGTGAGCGGCCATGTCGATGGTGTGGGTACCCTGGTTGACGTGCATGAGGACGCGCGCTCTCTCAGATTGCAGATTCACGCGCCGGCTGAGTTGGCGCCCTACATTGCACGCAAAGGCTCGATTGCTATCGATGGAATCAGCCTGACGGTGAACGACATCACCGGAAGTCTGTTTTCGTTAAATATTGTTCCCCATACCAGACAGATGACCACTGTTGCTCACTATCGCAACGGATGGCGGGTGAATGTCGAGGTTGACTTGGTTGCCCGCTACCTTGAGCGCCTGATGCTGGGTCCGCATTCGTGCACGCGCGACGGCTCCTCCCTCAGCAAAGAACTCCTTGCGCGTCATGGATTTCTGTAATCCCCGCATTCCGCTTTCTTCAACCCTGCGCTTGGCTGTTTCATGAGTCTCAATTCGACAGAGGAAATTATTCAGGATCTTCGCGATGGGCGCATGGTCATCATCATGGATGATGAAGACCGTGAAAACGAGGGGGATCTCTTGCTCGCGGCGGAATGCGTAACGCCCGAGTCCATTAACTTCATGGCGAAGTATGGTCGCGGTCTGATCTGCCTGACCCTCAGCAAGGAGCGCTCAGAACGCCTGCGCTTGCCTTTGATGGTCGATAACAATCGAGCACCCCACTCCACTGCTTTTACCGTCTCGATCGAGGCGGCCGTGGGTGTGACCACCGGCATCTCGGCAGCGGATCGGGCGCGGACGGTTCAGGCTGCTGTCGCGGCCGACGCCTGCCCGACTGATTTGGTGCAACCCGGCCATGTGTTTCCGCTGATCGCCCAACCCGGCGGCGTTTTGGTGCGCGCGGGCCACACTGAGGCCGGCTGTGATCTAGCCCGCCTGGCTGGTTTTGAGCCCGCGGCCGTGATTGTCGAGATCCTTAATGAAGATGGGTCCATGGCCAGACGGCCCGATCTCGAACGCTTTGCCACCGACCATGGGTTGAAAATTGGCACCATCGCCGATTTGATTCACTATCGGGTCGCCAATGAAAAAGCCGTCGTACGCTTGGACCGCTGCAACCTCCCCACAGAGTTTGGCCCATTTGTCCTGACGGCTTATCGGGACACCATCGATGGTGCAATTCATTTGGCGCTAACCCATGGCGAGATATCCCCGGACCGTCCAACACTGGTTCGAGTCCATCTACAAAACAGTTTGTGCGATCTCTTCGCCGGCGCCCATGCTGCCTGCGGCTGGCCACTCACCGATGTGATGCGGCAAATTGTCGCCGAAGGCGAGGGGGTGATTGTCGTGCTGCGCAACCGCGACACCAACCACGACATTCTTGACAAGGTCCGGCAAATTCGTGAGGCGACTGACTCCGAGCAGCAGTTCATTCCGCGCACGGATGGCAGCGAGTTGCGGACCTACGGCATCGGCGCCCAGATTCTCGCCGACCTTGGCCTGCGGCAAATGCGCGTTATGAGCGCTCCCAAGACCATGCACGCCATCTCCGGCTTTGACCTGGAAGTTGTAGAATACGTAGGCGGCGCGGAAAAAGGCCCAGCGGCTAACGGCTCAAGCATTCCCTGATCACCCGTTTCATTCATCCCTTTTGTGCGTTTTACCAATGATTCAATCACTCGAAGGTAGTTTTCGACCGGCATCCCTGCGTTTTTGTCTCATCGTGGCGCGGTGGAATAGTTTCATCGTTGATCATCTAGAAGCCGGCGCTCTTGATACCCTCAAACGCCATGGCGTTGAGGAACAAAACATCACCATCTTGCGAGTGCCAGGCGCCTTTGAGATTCCGCTCGTGTTGCAAAAAGTTGCCGCAAAGGGTGGCTATGACGCCATGATTGCGCTTGGTGCCGTGATTCGCGGCGGTACTCCCCACTTTGACTACGTCGCTGGCGAATGCGTGAAAGGAATCGCACAAGTTAGTCTCGCTCATGGAGTGCCAGTTGGCTTTGGGGTCCTGACCACAGACACCATTGAGCAAGCCATTGAACGTGCCGGTACCAAAGCCGGCAACAAGGGTGCGGAAGCAGCACTTTCAGCCCTTGAAATGGCGAATCTTTTCGGCCAGCTTGGCTGACCGATTGCCTGTCAAAATCACCGCAGCCGAGCATTCAAACCATGGCAGGTCCCCGCGCTCAGGCGCGTCGTTACGCGCTATTAGCCCTTTATCAGTGGCAGTTCGGGCGGCAGACCAGCGCCGAAATCGCGCAACAGTTTTTTGATGATCCGCCCTGGATCGAGGCGCTCGCTCGGGGTTTGGCGGGACGCACTGATGACGACGAAACGCCCGGCGATGTGCGCTTTGATCTTCAATTGTTCGATCAATTGCTCCGCGGTGTCGTTGAGCGGATAAAGGTCATTGACCAAAGTCTTACGCCGTTTTTGGATCGCTCCTTGACCAGTGTCGACCCGGTGGAGCGCGCTATTCTGCGACTCGCGACCTTCGAGCTCTTGAGCAGTCCGGAACTGCCGTCGCCTGTGATTCTCGATGAGGCCATTGGACTCGCAAAAACCTTTGGCGCCGATCAAAGCCACAAGTTCATCAATGGCGTGCTCGATAAGGTCGCCCGCCACCGATCTGCATTGGCCAGTGGTACTCTTCTATCCTCAGCTACCTCGGCTACCTCGGCCTAAGATGTTGGCTTGAATTTCTTTTTTGTACGTTGTGCTTGTTCGCCATCATTGGCCTAAGCACAGTCTCCCTATCAGGCCGTCTAGATACTCTTGAGCAATAGCAGCGTCCACGGGGAATTCGCGCTGATTCGGGATTTTTTGACTGGACTCGGTGCCCCACGCGAAGATGTTTTAGTCGACATCGGCGACGATTGCGCACTCACGCGCCTGCCGCCAGGATTCGAACTGGCATTCAGTATCGATACCCTGGTGAGCGGCAGACATTTTTTCCCCGATTGCGATCCAACAAGGCTCGGCCATAAGTCTTTGGCTGTCGGATTGAGCGATCTTGCCGCCATGGGTGCCACTCCTGCCTGGGCGACCCTGGCACTCACCATTCCGCAAGCTGAACCACTCTGGTTACAAGCCTTTGCGCAAGGCTTGCACCGCCTGGCCTGCCGCCATTCCCTGCGCTTAGTCGGCGGAGACCTGACCCGCGGGCCTTTGACTATTTCGATTCAAGTGATGGGACTGGTTAAGCCAGAACATGCAATTTTGCGCTCCGGCGCCTCACCAGGTGATGCCATCATGGTCAGTGGCACCCTCGGAGATGCAGGACTTGCCCTGCAATCTCTGCTCTCACGCGACAAACACCCCGCCGCCCATCTCGATCCACAACTGCGCGACCGCTTAGAACGGCCGACTCCTCGCGTTGCGCTCGGCTGTCAGTTGGTGGGCATCGCGAGCGCGGCTATCGATGTCTCCGATGGCTTAGTCGCCGACCTCGGTCACTTACTTGACCAAAGCCGCTGTGGTGCCAATCTGGAACTCGCTGCACTGCCGCTGACTGAGCAGGTTGCTCGTGTTGTTACCCAACAGGATGACTGGGCAATTCCGCTAACCAGTGGCGATGACTATGAGCTTTGTTTTACCGTTCCTCAAGAAAATCTAGACCAAGCGCTTGCCCTTGATAATCAATTCGGCTGTTCGGTCACAATCATCGGCCAGGTGACAGAGGCCCCCAACATCCGCCTGGTCTTACCGGATGGCCAAAAAATGGATCTATCCGAGCAAAAAAATGGACCAACTGGATTTGATCATTTCTGCGCGGACTAATAGCGTGCTGACATGCCCTGTTGCTTGCGATTGCTTCTCTTTGCCCACTGCCTTTTCACCTATCCCTGTTACTGAAACCATTACCTCTTCTTATGACTGAAACCTTGCTTGAAAACCCTGAAGGACTCGAACAGTTGCCTTTGCATCTGTTCAGCGAGAAAGCCTACCTGGACTATTCCATGTATGTCATTCTTGATCGCGCCCTCCCGCAAGTGACTGATGGGCTAAAGCCTGTTCAAAGGCGCATTCTTTTTGCCATGTCCGAGCTCGGACTTTCGGCCAGTGCAAAGTTCAAAAAGTCGGCCCGCACCGTCGGCGATGTCTTGGGCAAATTTCATCCGCACGGGGATAGCGCCTGCTATGAGGCCATGGTGCTAATGGCCCAGGACTTCAGTTATCGCTATCCCTTGGTTGATGGCCAGGGGAACTGGGGCGCGCCCGATGATCCAAAGTCCTTTGCGGCCATGCGTTACACCGAGTCACGCCTGACTCCCTATGCTGAACTCCTGCTGGCGGAGGTTGGTCAGGGAACAGTGGACTGGCAGCCAAACTTTGACGGTACCCTGGACGAGCCACGTCAATTGCCCGCGCGTTTGCCCAATTTGCTACTCAATGGCGGATCTGGCATCGCAGTAGGCATGGCTACCGACATTCCTCCGCACAATCTGCGCGAAGTTGCCAATGCCTGCATCCATTTGCTTGAGAATCCGCAGGCCAGCCTTGATACCTTATTAGACCAACTTCCAGGCCCTGATTACCCCACCGGAGCAGTGATTGTCAGCTCTAAAGAGGAGCTTAGGCGCATCTACGAATCCGGTGGTGGTTCGATCAGACAACAGGCTCGCTATCAGATTGAACAGGGAGATATCGTCATCTCCGCGCTGCCACATCAGGTATCGGGCAATCGGATTATGGAGCAGATCGCCGCGCAGATGCAGGCGAAAAAACTCCCCATGGTTGAGGATCTGCGCGACGAGTCGGATCATCAGTGCGCAACCCGCTTGGTCATTACCCCTCGATCAAACCGTGTCGATCTCGAACGCCTGATGTCGCATCTCTATGCAACCACTGACCTTGAGAAGAGCTACAGGGTCAACATGAATGTGATTGCCCTGGACGGCAGACCCCATGTGATGGGTCTGCCTGAACTGTTGCGCGAATGGTTGAGCTATCGCAACACCACCGTGCGCCGGCGACTGCAATACCGGCTTACCAAGGTTGAAGAGCGCCTGCATCTCCTCGCAGGCTTGCTGATTGCGTTCCTCAACATTGATGAAGTCATCCGCATTATTCGCACCGAGGATGAGCCCAAGCCTGTATTGATAGTCCGCTTTACTCTCAGCGACACTCAGGCTGACTATGTGCTCAATACCCGGTTACGGCAACTCGCCCGACTCGAAGAAGTAAAAATCCGCGCCGAACAGGCAGACTTACAAAAAGAAGAGTCCCAGCTGAAACACCTGCTGAACAACCAGCCTGAGCTTACGCGCTTGATTATTGATGAAATCCGCAATGATGCCGAGAAATTCGGCGATGATCGCCGCTCCCCGATTTGTGAAAAGGCTGCATCTGTGGCTCTTGGCGATACCGATTTGATACCGAGCGAAGCTTTGACTGTCGTGCTCTCTGAAAAGGGGTGGGTCCGGGCGGCCAAGGGCCATGACATTGAGCCAGAAACTCTCACCTTTAAAAGCGGTGATTCTTTTGGCATGGCGGTGCGCTTGCGCAGTCAGCAACAAGCGGTATTTATCGATTCCACTGGACGCAGCTATTCCTTGCCAGCCCACAGCCTGCCCTCAGCGCGCGGACAAGGAGAACCTCTCACCGGACGTCTGGAGCCGCCGGCAGGCGCGTTCTTTGTCAGCGTTTTAGCTGGCGAGCCTGAAAGCCGGTATATTCTGGCATCCGATCTCGGCTACGGTTTTATCTGCACCCTCGCCAATCTTTTTGCGAAAACAAAAAGCGGTAAAGCGGTAATCAACCTTTCAGCTCCGGACCGGCTGCTGCCGCCCGTTAAGGTGCAGTCTGCGACAAACTCCAAGGTTGCGGTAGCGACAAGTACCGGTCATTTGCTGCTATTTGCGCTGTCAGATTTACCTGAACTCGCCAAGGGCAAGGGCAACCGGCTCATTGGTATTCCCGCAACCCGCATGAATCAAGACGGAGAGCGCGTCAGCGCAGTGGCGGTATTAAGCGAGACCGACACTCTGATTGTTGAGGCCGGCCAGCGCCAGTTTAGCTTGAAGCCAGCGGACCAATCTCATTATCAGGGTGATAGGGGCAGACGCGGCGCCCTCTTGCCACGCGGCTTTCGCCGGGTCGAGCGCCTGATCCCTCTAAGCCCCGAGGCGAATCAAAACAATGACCAGCTCTTTGACTCAGATAAAGACCCTTAGTAACGGTTCAAAAATTACCGATACAGGTAGGTTGGGCAAAGCGCAGCGTGCCCAACTTCAGAAGGCAAAGTTGTATCGCTAGTTCTTGAACCGTTCCTTAAGCAAAAGACTGCCACTGGCTCTTAGATATCGATATTTCCCGCTTCGAGTGCATAGCGCTCGATGAATTCTCGCCGGGGTTCTACCTGATCACCCATCAGGGTCGTAAATATCTGGTCGGCCGAGACAGCATCCTCAATGGTGACCCGCATCAGCCGACGGCATTCCGGGTCCATTGTGGTTTCCCACAGTTGTCCGGGGTTCATTTCGCCCAAGCCCTTATACCGCTGAATGTGATATCCCCGCTTCGCCTCACCAATTAGCCAGTCGTAGGCCCTAGCAAAACTATCAACCTCCACGCTCTTATCCCCGCGCTCAACCCGGGCGCCTGGTTGCAAAAGTCCATCAAGTTTTTCGCTAAGAGCAGCGATTCGCTGGTAGTCGGCAGAAGAAAAGAATTCAAAGGGCACCATGCGCGTCTCCGGAATGCCATGCACCATGCGAATCAGTTCCAAGGCCCCAGGACCGCCTGCGTCATCGCCGCTGACACTGATGCGATAATCGATCGCCGTTCCACTGTTGGCACTTAAGGCCAGAGTTAAATCTTGAATCCATTGCTCGCGGGCAGCCTGATCGAACCACAGATCTTCAGTCATGCGCGGAAGGCTTAAAAGCTCACCGAGAAACAGAGAGTCATACCGATTGGCTAGGCGGGCAATAATGGCGCGGTAGATCTGAAACTCTCGCGTCAATTCCTCCAACCCAACCGCCGACATTGGCGGGGTATCCGCACTGAGAGTCAAGGCGGCATTGTCCAAAGCGGCACGCAGCAGGGATGCCCCAAGCTCGGCGTCGTCGAGCAGATAATCCTCCTGTTTGCCCCGCTTGACCTTATACAGCGGCGGCTGAGCAATATAGACATAGCCCCGGTCAATGAGCTCAGGCATTTGCCGGTAGAAAAAGGTCAGCAGCAGGGTGCGAATATGGGCACCGTCGACGTCCGCATCCGTCATCACGATAATGCGATGGTACCGCAGCTTGTCCGGGTCGTATTCCTCTCGGCCAATCCCACAGCCGAGGGCGGTAATCAGCGTGCCCACTTCGGCAGAGGACAGCATTTTATCGAAGCGGGCTTTCTCTACGTTTAGGATCTTGCCTTTTAAGGGCAAAATTGCCTGAAACGCCCGGTCGCGACCCTGCTTGGCGGACCCTCCGGCTGAGTCACCCTCCACGATGAAGAGCTCAGAGCCCGCTGGATCTTTCTCCTGACAATCGGCAAGCTTTCCGGGAAGACCGGCAATGTCCAAAATCCCTTTCCGTCGGGTCATTTCACGAGCCTTCCGGGCCGCTTCGCGCGCGCGGGCCGCATCAATCATTTTATTGGCGATGATTTTCGCCTCAGCCGGATTCTCCTCTAAAAAACTATTCAAGTGCTCGCCGAAAAGGCCTTCGACGATTGGCTTAACATCCGAGGACACCAATTTTTCTTTGGTCTGGGAAGAGAACTTGGGATCCGGCACTTTCACCGAAACCACTGCAGTCAGTCCCTCGCGCGCATCGTCGCCAATCGGTCGTGTCTTCTGATTCCGGTCCAGTGTTTCCCGCTCGATGTATTGGTTTAGCGTCCGCGTCAAACCTGCGCGAAATCCCGCCAGATGGGTGCCCCCATCTTTTTGTGGAATGTTATTGGTGTAACAAAAAATGGTTTCCTGATAGGACTCGTTCCATTGCAAGGCAACTTCAACAACATGATCGTTGCGCTCGTCGGTAAAGAAAAAGACCGTCGGATGGATAGGCGATTTGTTTCGATTAAGATGTTCCACAAAAGCGCGAATGCCGCCCTTGTATTCGAAAACATCCTCCCGATCAACGCGCTCATCGCGCAATGCGATGCGAATCCCTGAATTCAGAAAAGACAGCTCCCGCAGTCGCTTTACCAAAATGTCATAGTGAAATTCGCAATCAGAAAAAATCTCTGTTGAAGGTTTGAATCGAATCTCGGTCCCCGAGGCTTCGACTTCGCCAATCGGGCGCAAAGGCGCGACAGGCGCACCCAGGCGATATTCTTGTTCGTACAGGGTGCCACCACGCCAAATCCGCAAGTTGAGTGTCTCCGACAGCGCGTTCACAACCGAAACGCCGACACCATGAAGACCACCGGAGACTTTGTAGGAGTTGTCGTCAAACTTACCCCCGGCGTGAAGAACCGTCATTATCACTTCAGCCGCAGAACGATTTTCTTCCGGGTGATGATCAACAGGGATGCCCCGCCCATTATCTGCCACCGAGACTGAGCCGTCGGTATGGACAGTCACTCGAATGTCGGTGCACTGGCCCGCTAGGGCTTCATCGATGGAATTATCCACCACCTCAAAAACCATGTGATGAAGACCGGTGCCATCGTCAGTATCACCGATGTACATCCCCGGACGTTTGCGAACAGCGTCCAGCCCGCGCAGAACTTTAATATTAGATGAGTCGTAGGCCATTGAGAAACAGAGTAAATTGGTTAACCGAAGAAGGCTCCATTATACCGGTTCTTGGCTCATCCACCGGTGGGCATTAGAGAATTTTTTGAAATCGACTAAAGATATCGTCCTTAGTTCGGACAGCGCGACTATTTCTGTCAAGACTAGCGCGAGGAGAGATTGTCCTGTCCGTGCTAAGGGACCAAGATGCGCGGTGGTTTCAGGGTTAATCGGCTGGACAGATGACGCCCTGTTCCACGTGAAACATTTTCGAGGAATCAAGGACCGGCTGGCTGAGGGCCGTCAGGAAGACCTGGCAGCTATGAGTTTGAATCATGCCAACCAGACTCTGTGCATTTTCCTCACTCAATTCCGAGCCAATATCGTCCACTAGCCAAATGTCTCTCGGTGACTTTGCCCCGCCGAGTTGGCTAGCCGCGATTTGAAGCAGAATCCCAAAAGCTTTGTTTTGACCGCGCGAGCCTAGTCGCACCCCGTCCCTGGTCACCACTTGGAAGTCCGCTCGATCAGGCCCATGAAAGGTAAAGCCACGACGCCGATCCGTTTCTAACATTCGGACCAAGTCCCTTCGAAGATGCTGCTTGTCAAATCCCCCTACCCACCGAATTGAGACTTGCCCGTCGCCAATCCCAAAACTTCCACAGCTCTCCTGAAAACATTTGTTTAACGACAAGCAGTAGCCTTCGCGCAGTTGTTCAAGCTGTAAACTCAGTCTCACATAGGGCTCATCCCAAACAGGCGGTCCGCTCGCACCGGCTTTTAACCATGCATTTCGCTGGCTCAAGGTGCGCCGATACTCGCGCACCAAACTTCCATACCCTGGTTCCACGTGGAACAAATTCCAGTCGATGAACCGCCGACGCAGTTCCGGCTGACCCTCGACTAACAGGTAAACTGAGTCACTGATCAGCCGTACCATCAGTTTATCAAGCTTCGAATCAGCCCCTTTCCGTCTACCCGCGAGCGCCGCCTCGGCTTTCTCGCAAGACCGCGACCCCCTCCATTCAACCCCTGAGCTGTTAGTTCCCCAACAACCGACAAAGCAGCGTCTCCCGCCCTCCTGTCGCATTGGTCCCGCTTTCTTACCCCGAAAGGTACTTCCCCGGTTAAGGAAATAGATCGCTTCAAGAAAACTGGTTTTTCCGGCACCATTGGACCCAATAACCAGATTGAGCCCTTCACCACACTCCAAATCGCAAGCTTCCAGATTTCTGATCCCTTCAATCCGTAACCGCCGAATCCACATCAATCCTCCATACTCTCGGCCCCAGCAGAACAGACAGCACCCCTCCTAAATTCGCATCGGCATCACGACATAAAGCTCATTTGGAGACTCAGGATCGCTCAGGATTGCACTGACTTCAGAATCAAGGAAACGCACCTCCACCGACTTCCCATCAAGAACATTCAGCACATCGAGCCAGTAGCCGACATTAAATCCGATCGTTGTACTGCCCCCCTGGTAGTCAATCGCAATCTCTTCTTCTGCTTCCTCATGCTCCGGGTTACTGACCTCAAGTTTGAGCGTCCCTTCCTCGAACGTCATACGCACGCCTTTTTGCTTCTCATACGACAGGACCGCCGTGCGTGCCAGAGAATCCTTGACCGCTTCCCGTTCCAACAGTGCTGAGTGCTGAAGTTGGGTGGGAATGACCCTTGAATAATCCGGGTACCGCCCATCGATGAGCTTCGTGGTCACCACGTTATTGCCAACCCGAATAACGACCGTTCGATCGCCGATTTCGAGCCGGGTTGTTTCTCCGACCTTACCGGCCAGAAGGCGTTTGAGTTCAGCGACGGTTTTCTCCGGCAGAATCAATTGCCGCTTATCTTCCCATGATTGAAGCGCGCTCACGGCAGATTCCGCCTTCGCGAGGCGATGCCCATCTGTAGCGACAGTGACCAGCCTACCAGGACAAATTTCGAGCAGCAGGCCGTTTAGGTAATAGCGCACATCTTGATGCGCCATTGCGAAACTGGTCCGCTCAATCATTCGAGCCAATACGGCTGTTTCGACCTCAAATGCCTGTTCGCTGGCTTCTCCTTCCAGTCCAGGATAGTCTTCCGCTGGTAAGGTGCTGAGCGAAAACCGACTCCGCCCACAGCGAACATATCCTCGAGTATCGCTAACCTCCAGGCTAATCCGACTGTTTTCAGGCAGCGCCTTGCAAACATCAGCAAACTTTTTTGCCGGCAGAGTAATGGCTCCGGGTTCGACCACCTTGCTTGCGATGTTGCTTGATATCTGCAATTCCAGATCTGTCGCCGTGAGCAAAAAGCCGTCTTCTGTCGTTTTGATCAGCAAATTACTCAAAATAGGCAAAGTCTGCCGTCGCTCAACAACGGCTGCCACGCTGGTTAACGCAGGAACCAAGTCTTCGCGCTGTACTTCTATCTTCATAGTCTTAAATAAAACCTAGTAGTCGTAGTAAGGCCTGTGCGTAACCGAAAAAAGCAAAAATCTTGTAATTTACTCAGTGGGTTGAAAGCAGACGAGACGGTGGGCCAAGTGCCACGGGAGCTGTGGATAAAATGTCGATATTTATTTTTCCACGACTGTGCCGGACTTATCCACAGTTATGAGGTCAGAGTTCTCAACAGGTTTTTACAATCCTCATCGATTAGGGCATCTGCGACACGCAGTTCCGCGATTTTCTTTGCCGCATGAATCACTGTGCTGTGGTCCCGTCCCCCAAAAGCCTTGCCAATTTCAGGCAAGCTGTTCTTGGTCAACTCTTTTGCAAGGGTCATGGCGATCTGACGCGGCCGCGTGATCGAGCGGGTGCGCTTGGCGGAGAGCAGATCTGCGGTGCGGATTTTGTAATATGCCGCCACGACCTTTTGAATATTCTCAATGGTGACCTGCTTGTCTTGGGCAATCAGCATGTCGTGCAAGGCTGTGCGCGCGAACTCTAGGTTAATGGGCACGCCCGTAAACCTGGAATTTGCCCCGAGTCGACGGAGTGCGCCTTCAAGCTCCCGCACGTTCGAGCGCAGGCGTTTGGCGACAAAAAAGGCGACCTCTTCGGGTAGCTCAATGCCAAACAGACTCGCCTTGCTCTGCAAAATGGCGACCCGCGTTTCCAGATCGGGCGGCTCGATTGCCACCGTCAAGCCCCAACCAAAGCGAGAGCGCAGCCGTTCCTCGAGTCCCGCCACTTCTTTTGGGAAGCGATCACTTGACAGAATGATCTGCTGTCCGGTATCGAAAAGTGCATTGAAGGTATGGAAAAACTCTTCTTGCGAGCGATCTTTTCCGGCAAAAAACTGCACATCGTCGATCAGAAGTGCGTTGACCGCGCGATAACGCGCCTTAAATTCATCCATGCGGTTGTGCTGTAGTGCCTTGATCATGTCGGACACAAAACGCTCGGAATGCACATAAAGGATGGATGCGGCCTCATTGCGGTCGAGAATGGTATTGCCGACCGCCTGCATCAGATGGGTTTTTCCAAGGCCGACACCTCCGTAAATGAACAGCGGGTTGTAGCTGACCCCGGGGTTGCTGGCGATTTGCAAGGAAGCAGCTCGTGCAATCTGATTCGACTTCCCCTCAACGAAGGTGTCGAAGCGAAATTCGGCCGAGAGATTGGATGCGCGCCGGCGCTCGAGCATCAAGCGATCATCGCCTGCAAGGCCGTCGGTCTGTTCGCGACTATCCGGTGTCTTTGCGCTGATTGCGTTCCCTGTGTTCTTGACGAGCGCGCCAACCTCTAGCTGAACCCCTGTAACTTTTTGATTACTCGAGGAGTTGCATAGCTGTTCGATCTGGTTTCCATAGTGATCACGCACCCAGTCCCGGACAAAACGGTTCGGTGCGAACAGGCGCAACTGGGCGCCTTCCTGCCGCGCTTGCAGGGGCATTATCCAGGTGCTGAATTCCTGAGGACTCAACTCTCCTTTCAGATGTTCGACACATTCCTTCCAGACACTTGACAA